>NZ_JBEZEL010000005.1:0-119352 GCF_040648855.1 Streptosporangium sp. NPDC049078 | reverse complement strand
ACGCCCAGCAACCTGAGCCTTCTGCTCTGCCACTAGTAAGACCCCGTGCCCGGGACGGCCAGCGACGGCGGCCGTCCCGGGCACTCCCGTTCCGGGAGGGGCCGGAACACCAGGAAAGCCCGGGAGTTCGAGGAAACCCGGGAAGCCGGTCGGTTCAGGAAGGTGCGAACGTGCGAGCAGCGGATCGGCTGGTGGCCGACACCGTACGGCGTGGCGGACCCTGGCTCGCCGTCCTCGTGGCCACCTCCGTCCTGGGCGCCTTCGCGCAGCTCGCGCTCCCGCTCGTGCTGGGCAGGACGGTCGACGAGCTCGTCACCGGCGCGCCCGGCGGCACCGGAGCGGCGACCTGGCTCGGTGCCTGCGCCGCCGCCGTCACCCTCACCGTGCTCTGCGACGCCCTCGGCGTCTGGGCCTCGGGATCGAGCGGCGCGCGGTCCTCGGCCTGGCTCAGGAACCGGGTCGTACGGAACGTGCTCGGCGTCGGGCCGACGATCACCCACCGGTTCCCCGAGGGAGACCTGGTCACCCGGATGGGCCTGAACACCGAGGAGATCGGACGCGCCCCCGAGTCGATCGTCACCGGTGCCGCGCTGGTCATCCCCACCGCGGGCGGCATCGTGGCACTCACCCTCATCGACCCCCTGCTGACCGTGACACTGGTCGCCGGGCTCGTCCTCATCGCCCTCGTCCTGCGGGCCTTCCTCACCGTGAGCACCTCGATAGCGGGCGACTACCAGGCGGCGCAGAGCGACATCGCCGCCCGCCTCGTCGACGCCCTCGCCGGGGCCCGTACGATCGCCGCGGCCGGTACCGCCGACCAGGAGCGGGCGCGGGTGCTGACCGCCCTGCCCAGGCTGCGCGGCCACGCCATGGACATGTGGCGGGCCAACGCGCGGGCCGGCGTGCAGGCGGGAGCGGTGGTCCCGCTGCTGGAGGTGGCCGTGCTCGGGGTGGGCGGGCTGCGCCTGGCCGCCGGGGACCTCACCGCCGGAGAGCTGTACGCCGCCGCCCGCTACGTCGTGCTCGGCGCGGGTCTCGGCTCGGCGCTGGGCTACATCGGCAGTCTGGCCAGGGCGCGGGCCGCCGCGGCCAGGGTGCAGGAGCTGGTCTCCGAGAGCCCGCGGGTCTACGGTGGGCGCTCACTGCCCGCCGGTCCCGGCACGCTTGAGCTTCGCGGCGTCGACGCGGGCGGCCTGCACGACGTCGATCTCGTCATCCCCGGTGGGCAGGCGGTGGCCGTGGTCGGCCGTTCGGGGGCGGGCAAGTCCCTGCTCGCCGCGGTCGCCGGACGGCTGGTGGACCCGCGCCACGGCACGGTACTCCTCGACGGCGTCCCGCTGCCCGACCTCTCCCGCGAGGCGCTGCGCCGCGCCGTCGGGTACGCCTTCGAACGCCCGGCGCTGCTCGGCGAGACCGTCGGCGCCGCCGTCGCCCTGGGGCTCGACGCTGCCACCCCCGGCGCCGGGTGCGACGGCCGGCCGGGTGAGAAAGGCGAGGTCGTGCGGGCGGCGGCGCGGGCGGCCCGCGCGGACATCTTCGTCAGGCGGCTCCCCGGAGGGTACGACACACCGCTGGAGGACGCGCCCATGTCCGGAGGCGAGCGGCAGCGGCTCGGCCTGGCTCGTGCCTTCGCGCAGGGGGTGCGCCTGCTCATCCTGGACGACGCCACCTCCAGCCTCGACACCGTCACCGAACGTCAGGTCGCCCGCGCGCTGTCGCGGGAACTGCGCGACCGTACGCGGCTGATCGTGACCCACCGGGTGGCGACCGCGGCGGCGGCCGACCGGGTGATCTGGCTGGAGGAGGGCCGGGTACGGGCGTGCGGCGGTCATCGCGCGCTCTGGGCCGACCCCGCCTACCGCGCCGTCTTCCAGGCGGACGCCTCCTCCGGCTCCGGGGCCGGCGCGTCCTCCCCGGCGGGTGCGCCCTTCCAGGCCCGCGTCCCTTCTCCGGCGAACGCGTCCTCCCTCGCGGCCCCACCTTCCCCAGGGGATCCGTCTTCCCTCGGGGACCCGTCTTCCCGGACCGGCACGTCTTTCCAGGCGGGTACGTCGTGAATCCCTCGGACGTACGCGTCGCCGGCAGGCCCCTGCGGCGGGCGCTCAGGAGGGACCCGTACCAGCTGGTCAGGCTCGCGGGCTGGTCCGTCGCGGAGACGGCGCCCTCGCTCGTCATCGGCCTGGCCATCGCGCGGGCGATCGACGACGGCTTCGGCACGGGGCGTCCCGCGACCGGGTTCGCCTGGCTCGCGCTGCTCGGCGGCGCGTGGCTGCTCGCCGCGGTCGGCGCCCGGCAGGTGGTGATGGCCGTCGCCTCGATCGTGGAGCCGTTCCGCGAGGAACTGCTCGCGCACGTCGTCGACGACGCGCTGCGCCACTCGGTCATGTCCGGGCGAGGGCCGGGAGCCGCCGCGGTGGCCCGCTCCAACCTCCAGGTCGAGCTGGCCCGCGACGCCTTCGCCTCGGTCATCACGGTGGTGAGGTCGTTCGCGTTCACCGTGGTGAGCGTCGTCCTCGGGCTCGCGACCCTCGTGCCCGAGGTGCTCGCGCTGGTGCTCCCCCCCTTCGTCGCGGGCCTTGTCGTCTTCCTGCTGTCGCTGCGCGCCCTGGCCAGGCGGCAGCGGGACTTCATCCTCGCCGACGAGCGCACCGCCGAGGCGCTGGCCACCACGGTGGGCGGGCTGCGTGACATCACCGCCTGCCGGGCCGAGGAGCGGCTGGCGGACGACGTCGGCCTGCGGGTGGCGGAGCAGGCCCGCGCGGCCCGGTCGCTGGCGCGGGTGACCGCGCTACGCACGCTGTCGCTCGCGGTGGGCGGCTGGCTGCCGGTCCTGCTGGTGCTGTTCGCGACCCCCTGGCTCGTAGGCGAGGGCGCGGGCGCCGGGGTGATCCTGGGCGCCCTCGCCTACGTCACGCAGTCGCTCGCGCCCGCGCTCGGCAACCTCGTGGAAGGGCTGGGCATCAACGGGGTCCGGCTGCGGGTGGCGCTGGGCAGGCTCCTGCGCGACGGCGAGCCGCCCGCGCGGGCGCGCGGGCGGCTCGCGGCGCGGGGCGGGGGGGCCGAACTGCGCGGCGTGACGTTCGCGTACGGCCCGCACGCGGAGCCGGTGATCGACGGCCTGAACCTGGTGATCCCGGAGGGGGACCACATCGCCGTCGTGGGTCCCAGCGGCATCGGCAAGTCCACCCTCGCCGCGCTCCTGACCGGTGTGCTCCCGCCGAGGTCGGGCGAGGTCCTGGCGCGCGGGGTGCCCGCGGACCGGCTCGACCCCGCCGACCGGGTACTCATCCCGCAGGAGGCGTACGTCTTCCGCGGCTCCCTGCTGGAGAACCTGACCTACCTGGCCGGCGCCTCGCGGGAGGCGGTGGACGACGCGGTGACCGCGGTCGGCCTGACGAACCTGGTGGCGCGGCTGGGCGGATACTCCGCCGAGATCCACTCGGGGTCGCTCTCCCCCGCGGAACGACAGCTGGTCGCCCTGGCCCGCGCCTACCTCGCCCCGGCCCGGCTGGTGATCCTCGACGAGGCGACGTGTCACCTGGACCCGGCCGCCGAGGCCCGCGCGGAGGAGGCGTTCGCCCGCCGTGGCGGCACGCTCCTCGTCATCGCCCACCGGCTCACCTCCGCCCTGCGCGCCCGGCGGATCCTCGTCATGGACGGCACCAGCGTCCGGCTGGGCACGCACGAGGAGATGCTCGCCACCTCCCCGCTGTACGCGGACCTGGCCGGACAGTGGGATCCGTCGAGCACCCAGGAGCTGGTGCCTTGACCTCCCCGCCCTCCTTGACGTCCTCGACCTCCTTGCCCCTCGCGACCCGCACACCCTGCTCGCCGTGTTCCCCGCCCAGGGCCGAGGCCCGGGGACCTCACACCGGAGGAATTCGATGATCTACCCCCCCGCGGAACGGCACCCGGTCGTCGACCACCTGCACGGTCGCGCGGTTCCCGACCCGTACCGGTGGCTGGAGGACCCCGACAGCTCGGCGACGCGAAGGTGGACGGCCGCCCAGGGGGAACTGTGGCGCGAACACGCCGGCACGCTGCCGGGACGCGACCTGTGGCACGCGCGGGTGGCCGCGCTGACCGGGGCCGGAACGGTCGGCACGCCGATGTGGCGGGGCGGGAGCCGGTTCTTCCTGCGTCGTACGGCCTCCCAGGAGCACCCGGTCCTCTACCGCACCGACCCCGGCGGGGCGGAGGAGACACTGATCGACCCGATGGAGCTCGACCCGAGCGGGCTCACCACGCTCGACCACTGGCAGCCCGACCTGGACGGCAGGCTGGTGGCGTACCAGCTGTCCAGGAGCGGGGACGAGCGGTCGGAGCTGCGGGTCATGGACGTCGCCACCCGCCGGGTGGTGGACGGCCCGATCGACCGCTGCCGGTACGCGCCCGTGGCGTGGCTGCCCGACGGCAAGGCGTTCTTCTACGTCCGTTCCCGCCAGGTCCGCCTGCACCGGCTCGGCACCCCCGCCGAGGACGACGCGGTGATCATGGGTGAGGAGCGCTCGTACGGCCTGGGGATCAGCTACAACGGGCGCTGGCTCACGGTCTCGGCGATGGCGGACGGCGGCAACGACCTCTGGCTCGCCGACCTGTCGTCCTCCTCCCCCGAGCGCCCCGACCTGCGGGTGATCCAGCGAGCGGCGGGCGCGACGACGGCGCCCGCCGTCGGCCGCGACGGGCGCCTGTACCTGCTCACCACGCTGGACGCGCCCCGGGGACGACTGTGCGTGGCCGACCCGGCGCGGCCGGGTCCCGAGTACTGGGTCGACCTGGTCGAGGAGGATCCGGAGGCGGTGATCGGCGAGTTCGCGATCGCCGACCAGGCGCTCCTGGTGAGCTGGACCCGGCACGCGGTCAGCGAGATCAGCGTCCACGACGCGGTGACGGGAAACCGGCGAGGCCTGGTGCCGCTGCCCGGCCTCGGCTCGGCGAGAGAGATGACCACCCGCCCCGAGGGCGGCCACGAGGTCTGGTTCACCTACACCGACAGCGTCACGCCCCTGGGAGTGCACCGCTACGACACGCGCACCGGGCGGACGTCGCTGTGGAGCCCCGCGCCCGGCGCCGTGCAGGTGCCCGAGCTCGAAGCCCGCCAGGTGGTCTGCGTCTCCGCGGACGGCACACCGGTGCGGATGGTCGTGCTGGCCCGCCCCGGCTCGGGTCCCCGGCCGACGATCCTGTACGGCTACGGCGGTTTCGGGCTCTCGCTCACGCCGTCGTACTCCAGCTACATCCTGCCCTGGGTCGAGGCGGGCGGGGTCTTCGTCCTCGCCCAGCTGCGCGGCGGCGGCGAGGAGGGCGCGGCCTGGCACCGCGACGGCATGCTGGAGCGCAAGCAGAACACCTTCGACGACTTCGCGGCGGCGGCCGAGAAGCTCGTCTCCGACGGCTGGACCACCCCCGCGCACCTGGCCGCCTGCGGCGAGTCCAACGGCGGGCTGCTGGTGGGCGCCGCGCTGACGCGGCGCCCCGACCTGTTCGCCGCCGCCGTCTGCTCGGCACCGCTGCTCGACATGGTCAGGTACGAGCGCTCGGGCCTCGGCCCCGTCTGGAGGTCGGAGTACGGTTCGGCCGACGATCCCGAGCAGCTGGGATGGCTGCTCGGCTACTCCCCCTACCACCGGGTCGTCGACGGCGTCGACTACCCCGCGACGCTGCTTACCACGTTCGGCGGTGACTCCCGGGTGGACCCCATGCACGCGCGCAAGATGTGCGCGGCGCTGCAGGCGGCGACGTCGGGGACGCGGCCGATCCTGCTGCGCCACGAGGGCGACGTCGGCCACGGCTCCCGCTCGGCGGGCCGCGCCGTCGACCTCGCCGCCGACATGCTCGCCTTCCTCGCCGCCCACACCGGCCTGGAGGTTTTCGAGACGCGGTAGACGATCCCGCCCCCCTCCGATCCGGTGTCGCGCGAAGACCGGATCGCCTCGGTATCGGCGCCCTCAGTCGCGGTAGCGGTCGGCGAGGGCGGCGAACGCCGCCTTGGGCTCCCACGGCATGTCGGGGTAGGTCCGGCCGGGACGGTCTTCGAGCACCTTGACCAGGCCGTAGCTCGCCATGTCGAAGTCCTCGCGAGGGTCCTCGCGGTGCGGCAGGTTGTAGGACGCGAAGGTGCACCAGAACGCGGTGTCGACACCCTCGGCGGCGAAGACCTCCAGCGACTCCCTCAGGTATGTAACCTGCTCGGCCTCGTCACGGATGTAGTCGCCCTTCAGGCCGATCGCCTTCGCACCGTCCCATTCGACCATGAACATGCCACGCGCACCCAGGTCTGCCGCGCCCCGGTGGGTCGTGCACCCGAACTCGGTGATCGCGACGGGCTTCCCCCGCGCGACGAGGGAGCGGATCGCCTCGGCGTACTGATCGGCCACCTCGATCGACGTGTAGGCGTCGACCGAGACGATGTCGAAGGGCGTCCAGTCGATCCGCTCGGACGGCAGCGCGGCGTAGGTGACCTTTCCTGCGAACCGGTCGCGGACCGCGCTCACCGCCTTGGCGAGGAAGTCGTCGAGGAGGGCGGGGACCCGCGCCATCACCTCGCGCAGGCGATGCGGCTCGGCCAGCAGGGCGAGCCGGTCGGCGAGGGTGTCGCCGGGCAGGAACCCCTTGGTGAACAGGGTGAGTTCGGCGCCGGTGACGAGGACGACCTCGGCTCCCCTCCCGCGTAGCCGCTCGGCGCGTTCGGCGCAGTCGGCGAGGAAGGTGAGCAGCTCTTCGGTGGTCAGGTCGCAGGTGAACGGCGAGAACCAGACCTCCAGTCCGGCGTCGGCGGCGTGACCGGCGGCGATCTCCAGCCGGTCCGGGTCACCGCCGGTGATCCGGACCGCGTTGCAGTGCAGGTCCTCGCGAATGACGCGCATCTCCCGCTTCACGACGTCGGGGTCGAACGGTTCGCGGGTGCTCGGCCCCGCGTCGGCGAGACCGGTGTCGATGAAGCCGGTGTCGTAGGTGATGCCCTTGCCTCGCATGACTCGTACCCTTCTCAATGCCGATTGGATACCGCCGCACGTCAGAGCACAGACTCTCCGACGGGGAGGCATTTACGGTACTCATCGTACCTTAATCGGATGACAGCGCCGATTTTCGGCGGAAAAACAAGGTACACAGAGTACCCACTAAGGAGAGAAGATGACCGAGGAGCCCACCGCCGCCCCGACCAGGCGGCGCGGCGCCGCCCTGGAGCAGGCGATACTCCGCGCCGCGGTCGACGAACTCCTCGAATCCGGATATTCGGGCCTAAATATGGATAAAGTCGCCAGCCGAGCCGGTACCAACAAGAACGCGATCTACCGCCGCTGGCCGAACCGGGCCGCGCTCAGCATCGCCGCCTACCGGCAGCTGAGCGCGGCCTCCGCACCACTGCCCGACACCGGCGAACTGCGCGGCGACGTGCTGGAGCTGCTGCGTGGCGCGAACCGCCACTGGTCCTCGCCCACCGGCGACATCCTGCGCAGCCTGCTGTCGGGCGTCGCCGACGATCCGGAACTCCTCGCGCAACTCCACGAACAGTCCGGCGACGCCGGGTCCGGCATGTGGTTGACGATTCTCGGGCGCGCGGTGGCCCGCGGCGAGGCTCCGCCCGAAGTCCTCCACCCCCGGGTGGCCACCGTCGCCGTCGTACTGCTGCGCAACGAGTTCGTCACCCGCGGAGTCCCCACCGTGCCCGACAACGTCCTCGTCGAGATCGTCGACGAGGTGTACCTGCCCCTGATACGCGGACACCGCCGGACCCCGGACTGACCCTTCGTCACCTCACCCGCCGTCGCGGAGCCGTACCGGATCCAGGTCGTCGCGGACCCGGCGAGGGTGCTTCAACGTCCACTCCTCTGGACGGAGCCGAGACGGGTCATCTCCTCCTCCGAGAGCCGCAGGGCGCCGGCGGCCACGTTCTCGGCCAGGTGGTCGGGGTTGCCGGTGCCGGGGATGGCCAGCACGTGCGGCCCGCACCGCAACGTCCAGGCCAGCCGTACCTGCGCGGCCGTCACGCCGTGCGCGCGTGCGACGGCGAGCACCTCCTCGCTCTCGGCGACGCTCGCTCCCGCCTCTCGCCCGGTCCCGGCGATCGCGAAGAAGGGGACGAACGCGATGCCCTGTTCCCCGCAGGCGCGCAGGAACTCGTGGTCCTCGGGCCGTGCGCCGATGCCGTAGGCGTTCTGCACGCAGACCACCGGCGCGACGGCCTGGGCCTCGGCGAGGTGCGCGGGCGTGACGTTGGAGACGCCCAGGTGCCGGATCATCCCGGCGTCGCGCAGGTCGGCCAGCGCACCGAAATGCTCGGCGATCGAGCCGGGCGCCATGCTCCGCGGGATGCGCAGGTTCACCACGTCGAGGTGGTCCCGGCCGAGCTGGCGCAGGTTCTCCTCGACCTGGCCGCGCAGCTGCTCCGGCCCGGCCCACAGCCACTCACCCGACGGATCCCGGCCAGGCCCGACCTTGGTGACGATGACCAGGTCATCGGGGTACGGCGCGAGCGCACTGTTGATCAGCTCGTTCGCCGAACGCAGCGCGGAGAAGTAGAAGGCCGCGGTGTCGATGTGGTTCACCCCGAGCTCGACCGCACGGCGCAGCACGCCGATCGCCCGGCCCCGGTCGCTCGGGACGCCGTTCCCGAACGCCGCACCGCTCTGTGTCAGGCGCATCGCGCCGAACCCGATCCGGTTGACCGGCAGGTCGCCGAGCTCGAAAACGCCCGCGGCCGCGGCGGTTACCGTCTTTGCGGTCATCGAATCTCCTTGTGCGTGGAGCCCCGCCTGCGGGCGGGGGAAGGAAGTCCGGGATCAGTGAGTCGTCAGTCGATCGCGGTGCGCTCGATTGGCGTCGATGAGCCGGTCGAGGGCGTCGCGGGCACTGAGGATCTCCTTGATGTGCTGGTCGATCCGGCCTCGCTCGTACACCAGCCGCTCGAACGCCTCCTCGGAGTTCTGCTCGCTGGGCGAGTCGACGCACGGCAGCAACTCGACGATCGTACGGCTGGAGAGCCCGGCGGCGTACAGCCGCTGGATGAACACCACCCGCTCGACCTCGTCGTCGGTGTAGTGGCGCTGGCCGCTGGAGCTGCGCGTGCTGGTGAGCAGCCCCTGCTCCTCGTAGTAGCGCAGCGACCGGACGCTCACCCCGGCCCTCGACGCCAACTCGCCGATCCGCATCGCGCCTCCCATCGAAAAAACCTCGGCCGAACACTTGCCTCTGACGTCAATGTCAGGTCTTAGCGTAATCGTCGTGTCCAGCCGACGGACGCGACCGTTCTCAGGAACCTCGGAAAGGCGTACGCAGATGACGACCCTGTTCGACCGCTACCGGTTCGGTGCGCTGACCCTGCCCAACCGCGTGGTGATGGCCCCGATGACACGGGTCCGCGCGGGTGCGGGCGGCCTGGCGACACCCTCGATGGCGACCTACTACGCCCAGCGCGCCACCGCCGGGCTCATCGTGACCGAAGGGGTGCAGCCCAGCCTGGTCGGGCAGTCCAATCCGGGCACCCCCGGTCTGTACACCGACGAGCAGGTCGCGTCCTGGCTACCGGTCACCGACGCGGTCCACACCAACGGCGGTCGTGTCTTCGCCCAGATCATGCACGGCGGCAGGGTCTCCCATCCCGACACCACGGGGACGCGGCCGGTGGGCCCCTCGGCCGTTCCCGCCACCGGGGAGGTGTTCACCCCGACAGGCCCCAAACCGGCGCCCGTGCCACGGGCGCTGGAGACCGCCGAGGTGCCCGAGCACGCCCGGTCCTACGCCGAAGCCGCCCTCCGGGCCGTCGACGCCGGCTTCGACGGCGTGGAACTGCACGGCGCGAACGGCTACCTCATCGCCCAGTTCCTCTCCAGCAACGCCAACCTGCGCACCGATGTCTACGGCGGATCGATCGCCAACCGGATCCGATTCGCCGTGGAGGCGGTGTCCGCGACCGTCGAGGCGGTCGGAGCGCACCGGACGGGCATCCGGCTCTCCCCCGGCGCGGGCATCTGGGGCGCGCAGGACACCGACGTCCCCGCCCTGTACGGCGCGCTGCTCGCCGAACTCGCCCCCCTGGACCTGGCGTACGTCCACCTCGAGGCCACCGCCGACGAGGACGTGCTCGTCGGGCTGCGCAAGTCCTGGCCCGCCACGCTCGTCGTCAACCCGGTCTTCCCGATGGGCCCCCGGCAGACCGACAGGGCAGCCGCCGACCACTGGCTCGGCCTCGGCGCCGACCTGATCAGCTTCGGCCGCGCCTTCATCGCCAACCCCGACCTCGTGGAACGGCTGCGCCAGGGGCTCCCGATCGCGCCGCACGACGAGTCCACCTGGTACCAGGGCGGCGACGCCGGCTACCTCACCTACCCCGCCTACCGGCACACCGCCTGAACCCGAGCCGCATCGGTCCTGTGCGAACAGCCACGCCCGCTGCGCACGCGGCACGGGCCGCGACGGCGTGTGCAGCACGCCCAGCCGCTGGGTGGCACAACACCTTTTGCCCGCGCCCGCATCGCCACCACGCGAGGCCGAACAGCGGGCGGCCAACCGGAACGACCCAAAAAATGACTGGAACAATTAGGCTATTTAATGCCTTGGCGTAATTCGTTCCATTATTAACATTTGACTTCTTTTGGTCGCAGATCACGATGTAAACGTACGAGTCACGGCCCCACATAATCGTGTACAGTCGAGGCCACGATTTCCCTCTTCGTTTCGAGTGGCGACCAAAGAAAGGTCATGCAATATGCAGAAAGAAGCAATTGATCGAGTAGGTCTTGTCTTCACCCTGCTCGACGCCGACGGCACCGGCTTCCTGGAGTCCGACGACTTCGAGCTCATGGCGAGCCGGGTCGTCGAGGCGGCCTCCGACTCCGACGACGCGACCAAAGCCGCCATGCTGGCCGCCTTCCGGGGCTACTGGGCGGCCCTCTCCTCCGAACTGGACGCCAACGACGACGGCCGCATCAGCTTCGAGGAGTACGCCGCGTGCGTCCTGTCTCCGGAGCGTTTCGACGCGGCGATCAGCGACTTCGCCGAGGCGCTGGCCGAACTGGGCGACCCGGACGGCGACGGGCTCATCGAACGGCACGTCTTCATGGCGCTCATGACGGCCATCGGCTTCGAGCGCGCGAACATCGACGCGCTCTTCGACGCGTTCGGGCCCTCGGAAACCGACCAGATCACGGTCTCGGTCTGGGCCGCCGGCATCAAGGATTACTACCGCCCGGAGAAGGCCGGAATTCCGGGCGACCATCTGGTCGGAGGACTGATCTGATCGAGACAACGGCAGCCTGACACCCCTGGCCTTCGATGAAGGAGTACACGTGAAACTCGTTATCGGACTTTCCGTCGGCCGGGGAACGGGTCCCGAGCTCGCGACCGTCTTCGAGCGGGTGCTGGCCGGAATCGCCGATGCGTATTCGGTTGAAATCGGTGTCACCCGGTCACAAAGGCTCTATCACTCCTACTCATCACTGAAGGCCGGCACCGACGTCGAGCGGGTCCGTGAACTCACCGGGGAGGACGCCGATCACTACGCGGACTTCTGCCGCACGCTGGCCGCTCTCGGCGTTCCCGCCGTCTTCCGCACGGCTGTCAACGCCCAGTCGCTCTACCTGGTCCGCCGACGCCTGCAGGCGGTGAAGGTCGACGTCATGACCACCCCGGAGGCGTCACTACTGCTGGTTCGGGACCAGGCCCAGGGCTTCTACACCGGGGAGAACACCCACGTCCCAGGCGCGCTGGTCCGCACCATGGCGTTCAGCCGGGAGATCACCGAGAAGGTCATCGCCTTCGCCGTGCGGCGTGCGCGGCAGGAGTGGCCGGACGGCGGAATCGGCCAGATCGTCATGGCGTACAAGTTCCACCTGCTCGACGGGGCCCTCGACGAGTGGGTCGCCGAGAGCGCCGCGCGGCACGGCGTCGAGATCCGCCTGTTCCAGCCGGACACGGTGAACCGCAACCTGATCGAGCACGGCCCGCATCCCCGCACGCTGATCATCGCGGGCAACGAATGGGCCGACATCATGCACGTGGTCCTGCTGGACCGCTTCGGCTCCGAACGCCAGGAGAACCGCTGCACCGAGAACGTCTATCTACATCCCGACGCGGCCGGACTGGTCGAGTACCAGACCGTGCACGGCTCCGCCGACGACCTGGCCGGAACGGACACGGTCAACCCGGTGGCGACCGTACGCGCCGCGGCGGCGATCGCCGAGCGGCACGCGGGCTGCGCCGGAGCGGTTCGGCTGGTAGAACGCGGTCTCGAATCACTCGGCCGCCGAGGCATCGGCACTCCCGACCTCGGCGGACGGCACTCGACCACCGCCATGGTGGACGCACTGCTCGACGCGCTGGAGCCCGCGGGGCTGCCGACCGCGGCGGTTAACTCATGACCACCGCGCTGGTCGTCGTGGACCTGCAGAACGACTTCTGCGTCGGACCGACCGCTCACGCCCGCTACTCCGGCGACCCCGCGACCCTGGAGTCCGTCGCGACGCGCACCGCGCTGGCCGTCGACCGGGCCCGTGCCCGCGACATGGAGGTGATCTTCGTCCGGTTCGTCGGCGACGCCGAACATCAGGGTCCGAGCTGGCGGCGCCGGGATCGCATACAGAACAAGCCGCTCAAGTGTCAGGAAGGTTCGTGGGGCGCGGAGTTCCACCGGGTGTCACCTCTGCCGGGAGAGCATGTCTTCACCAAGCGAGCGTGCTTCGACGCCTTTCTCAGCCCCGGGTTCGAGCAGCACCTCGTCCACCGGGGCGTCGAACGGCTCGTCTTCGCGGGCCTGTACGCAGACGTCTGCGTGGACTCCACCGCCCGGACCGCGTTCCAGAAGGGCTTCCACATCACGGTGCTGACCGACTGCACCACCGGTCGGCACCTACCGGACGCGGACGTCATGCGCTTCATGGCCCGTCTCTATGGCGCTCACCTGAGTGCCCACGACCATCCGTGGGTGCCCCCGACCGGAGAGGAGGACGCGTGCCAGGTGTCGAAGGCGGCGTCGGCCTGACCGCCCTCATGGTCGCCGCCGCGCGGGCGATCGAGACCCACCGGCCCGACGCTCTGGCCGCCGACACCTACGCCGAGCACTTCGTACGCGCCGCCGAGGCGTCCGTGGCCTGGCCGGTCCGCCCGGCACAGGTTCCGGGCGGGGACGCCAACCCCCTTTGGGGCAGGCTGGGGCGCTACTTCGGTCTGCGCACCCGAGTCCTCGACGACTTTCTCATTCGCTCGGTCCACGGGAGCGCCCGGCAGGTCGTGCTGCTCGGCGCGGGCCTCGACACGCGGGCCTTCCGGTTCGGCTGGCCACCGGGCCGGGTCGTCTACGAGATCGACCGCGACGGTGTGCTGGCGTTCAAACACCACGTGCTCGACGACTTCGCCGCCGTCCCGACGACCACCCGGCGCCCGATCGCGGCCGACCTGCGCGAGGACTGGGCCCGGCCGCTGCTGAACACCGGCTTCGACCCGGCCGTACCGACCGCGTGGCTGGCCGAGGGCCTGCTGCTCTATCTCCCGTCGGCCGCCGAGCGGCGTCTCATCGACACCGTGGACCGCCTGAGCGCCGGGGGAAGCACCCTGGGCTTCGAGGTCAAGCTCTGGACGGAGTCCCCGCAGGTCCGCGCCAGTCCCGTCTACGTCGCGACCAGGCAGCAGATCGGCGTGGACCTGCTCGCCCTGTTCGACGGGGAGCCGCGCCCAGACTCCGCCGGCCGCCTGCGGGAGCTGGGCTGGTCCACCGCGATCCACACGCCCTTCGACTTCACCCGCCACCACGGTCGCGGCCCGCTGCCCGAACCGAACGACGCCCTGGCGAGCAACCGCTGGGTGTTCGCCGACAAACCCGGCGCGTAGGTCTGATCGGCTTCTTGGCTGCAAACACCTGATGGCACCACCGCGACCCGAGCCGCCTCAGTCCCGCACGGACAACTGCTTCCGCAGCGCACGCGGCACCGTCCACGACGACGTGTGCAGCACGCCCAGCCGCTGGGTGGCGCGGGTCAGGGCGACGTAGAGGTTGTTGAACCCGCGTGGCGACTCGGCCACGATCAGACCGGGCTCGACCACCAGCACCTCGTCGAACTCCAGGCCCTTGGCCTGCCGCACGTTCAGCACGACGACGGGCCGGGGCGCGTCGGGGTTCTCGCCGACCGACGCCTCCGGCACGCTCGCCGCGATCGCGAGTCCGAGCGGCTCCAGCAGCGAGTCCGGCACGATGACCGCGAGCCGCCGGTCGACCAGTCCTGCGGCCTCGGCCGCGACGACCTCGACCAGCCGGTCGGTGAGCTCCTCCTGCGGCACGCGAAGTGCCCATGGCCCGACCCCGCTCTCCCGTACCGAGACGGGTGCCTCAAGGTCGGCGTCGATCTCCGTCAGTACCTCGGCGGCGACGGCCATGATCTCCGCGGGCACCCGGTAGTTCCTGGTGAGGTTCGCAAGGCGCCAGCGGCCCTTGACGTAGGGGTCGAGCACCCGCCCCCACGACAGGGTGCCGCCCGGCTCGCCGCTCTGCGCGGTGTCCCCGACGACGGTCATCGACCTGGCCGGACATCTGCGCATCAGCAGCCGCCAGGCCATCTCCGACAACTCCTGCGCCTCGTCGACGATCACGTGCCCGAACGTCCAGGTCCGGTCGGCCGCCGCGCGCTCCGCCGAGGTGCGGTGGTCCTCCTCCTCGTGCCGCCCGGCGAGCGTCTCCGCGTCGATCAGGTCGTTGACCGTGAGGATCTCGGCCTCCTGGTCGTCCTCCAGGTCGGTGGCCCGCGACCCCATCGCGACGTCCAGCACTCCCTGCGCGTAGCGGACCCGCTCACGCCGTTCGCGCTCCCACCGGATCCGCTCCGCCCTGGTGTCCTCCCCGAGCAGTTCGGCCGCCTCGTCCAGCAGCGGCACATCGGCGGGCGACCAGCCGCCGCCGGGCTCCCGCAGCAGCGACGCCCGATCCTCGGGGGTGAACCCCGGCGTCGCCGAGGCGATGCGCTCCGGCGAGCCGAACAGGTCCGTGAGCAGTCGCTGTGGCGTCAGGTCGGGCCAGAGCTCGTCGAGTGCCGCGAGGACCGCCTCGTCGGTGAGCATCTCCCTGCGGATGCCCTCCACCTGGTCGGCGTCCAGCAGGAGCTCACCGTCGAACGGATCGGTGGCGACGCGTTCGGCGTACTGCTGGGCGAGGACTCCGCTGATCTCCCGTACCACGATCGGCCTGGCCGGGTTGTGCAAGAGCAGGGAGGACCGCGCCAGGTCGCGTACCCGCTCGCAGGTCCGCCGGTCCAGGCGCAGTGTCTGTCCCTCGTACTCCACCTCAAGGTGGTCCTCGGGCACCCACTCGCGGTCGCGTACCGCGGCGGCGACCACCTCGGCCATCGCCGACCGGCCCTTCACCTCAATGGTCTCCGGTCCTTCCTCCCGTTCCGCGGTCACCCCGGGATACAGCTCGCCGATCGTCGACAGCAGCACGCTCGTCTCCCCCAGCGCGGGAAGCACGTTTCCGACGTAGCGCAGGAACGTCGCGTTCGGCCCGATGACCAGCACCACCCGCCGCGCCAGCTGCTGCCGCCGGGTGTAGAGCAGATAGGCCGCGCGGTGCAGCGCCACCGCGGTCTTTCCCGTCCCCGGCCCTCCCTGCACGACGAGCACTCCGGTGTGCTCGGAGCGGATGACACGGTCCTGCTCGGCCTGGATCGTCTGGACGATGTCGGCCATCCGGCCGGTTCTGCCCGCGTTCAGCGCGGCCAGCAGGGTGGCCTCGCCCGCCAGCCCCTCGTGCCTGGTCCCCGCCGCGGATTCGAGGTCGAGCACCTCGTCGTGGACCTCGATCACCGTACGGTCGCGGTCCTTGATGTGCCGGCGCCGCCGGACGCCCTCCGAGGTGACCGCGGTGGCGAGGTAGAACGGGCGGGCGGCCGGTGCCCGCCAGTCGATGAGCAGCGGGGCAGCGTCCTCGGCGTCCTCGGCGTCCTCTGCGTCCTTTGCGTCCCCGGCGTCCCCGGCGTCGTCGGTGCCTTTGGCAACGGATGCGGTGGTGGCGTCGTCGGCGAGCAGGCCCATCCTGCCGATGTGGCGGCGCTCGCCGTCGAGCATGTCGAGCCGTCCGAAGCACAGGCCGTGCTCGGCCGCGTTGAGCTGGGCGAGGCGTTCGGCGTGGGCGGCGTGGGCGGCCTCCCTCTCGACGCGCGCCTGAGCGTTGCCGCCGGTCGTCGCGAGCACCCGGGTCAGCCGTTCGGTGACGTGTTCGCGGAGTTCGTCGAGCCGGCCGTACAGCATCGACACGTACTCCTGCTCCTCGCGCAGCACCTCGATTGACAATGGCACTCCCCGTGATATAATTGACCAGTAGACGTGTTTGTTTTTATTTTTTGAACGGCCAGCAGTGTAGCTTTCGCCGACGCGCCCGTCTACTTTCTCCCCTCTTCAGTCAATGCCGGGCAGCGCCCCTTTTTTGCGGGCCGATCCCCCTGGGCCCGAGCATCACCGGAGAAACGGCCGACGTAGTCTCAGAACGTGGCGTGACGAGGTGTCCTGCGGTCGCCTACAGTTCGTTGTCCAATGGCCACCGTTCCAGTTGCTCAGGTGACGCGGCTCGCGACGCGAGGAGGCCGCCGATCCCGGGAACGAGCGCGAGCCCCCACACTCTGCGGCGTCCGCCCATGACGAGGATGGCCGTGATGACCGTGGCGGTGTAGGCCAATCCGTGCACAGGGCCGAGGACTCGTGAGACTTCCGGCAGGTGAACGGTGACGATGTTGGTGAGCATCAGCACGAGCGTGACGAGTTCCACCGTGCCGACGATTCGCAGTATGCGACGCGAGCTCATAGTCCGACTCCCGTGGTCGAGCCGGGCCGGTAGATCATGAGGACGACGACGATCACCCACAGCAGGTTGAACACGCCTGTCAGCATTCCGAGTCGGCGGGCGATCCTGTCAGGCACCGCCTCGTCCACGTCGTCCGAGCCCGCGTCGAGCGTGCGGACGACGCGCGTCTGATCGGGCAGGATGAACGCGATCAGCAGCGCAGCGGCGGTGGCGGTCAGGATCATGGAGACGATCAACCATATGTCGTCCAGCACACCGATGCTCGCGCCGGTTGCGATGCCGAACACGGGAACGAGCACTCCGATCACCGTGTAGACGCGGGTGATGCGGTGCAGGATGCGCACCACGGCAACGTTCCTCGGGTCATCGGGTGCGGCGAGGGCGAGGCGCGCGAAACGTGGGAGCATGCTCGCAGCGATGGCGACCGGGCCGATGGTGAGGATGACCGCGAGCACATGGACCGAGAGTAGGAACGCGCTCACGCGCCGGTCCGCTCGCCGGTCACGCGCGCGCGTGGCAGTCGCCCGGCGCGGGACTCGCCGGTGAGGGCATCGCCGTTGACGGTGACGTCGTATTCGAGGTTCAGTCGTAGCGGCTTGGTGATGCACTGTCGCCAGGTGACGCGCTGACCGTCCGGGCCGTCCTCGGCCGCGATATCCGTGAGGGACGTGGTTTCGCCGCCACCACTCGCGCTACCGCGGATCACCCCATCCTCTTGCTCGAAGTGGTAGTCGGCTTCGATGGTGCCGACGGGTGTCTTCATACGCAGCAGCCAGGTTCCGGCGATGGTGCTCATGTGTTCGGGACTTCCGTTCTCTGAGGGATCGGGGTGAATGGATCAGGCCGCAAGCCGGCGCGCGCTCTTCCAGGTGGTCCCGCGGCGCTCGTATTCGAAAAGCTCCTCGACCGCGTGCGCGGTGTGGGAGCCGAAGTCGCGTTCGAGCAGGTACAGGGCGACGTCGAGGCCCGAGGTGACACCACCGCCGCTGATGAGGTCACCGTCGTCCACCACGCGTGCGCGGATGGTGTTCACTCCCGTGGCGTCGAGCATGTCGATGCCGAGCACATGCGTGGTCGCGGTGCGACCCTCGATGAGGCCGGCCATCGCAAGCGCGAGTGAACCCCCGCAGTGAGCCGCGACGGTGATGTCCGGGTTGTCGAGCGCGCGGCGCATCAGGGGCATCGCGTCGCTCGACACGAACCGGCCCAGAAGAACGGGGATGGTCTCGTCTCCGGCATCGGGATCTCCCTCGACGGGACCGGCCGCTCCTGGGACAAGCACATAGCCGGGCGCATCAGGGTCCAGCGCGGCGACGGCCGTGAGGGATATCTGGGGCGTACCGGATCGCACGATGCCGGGACCGCTCGCGCTGACGAGTTCCACCGCGAACGCTCCGCCGAGGAAGTCACTGCCGGCGGTGAGCGCCTCGAACGGGGCGATGACATCGAGCGGGTCGAACCCGTCGAAGAGCACGAACTGGGCGCGGAGCTGAGGCATGGATGGTTCCTTTCAATGGACGGCTCCTTCCCATCCTCGCCTTCGCCGGCAGGTCAGACCAATGGCTATCGAGACAGAGAACACCTGAATCCAGCCACACGCTGAGATGGCTATCATCCGAGGATGTACACGGTTGTCGTGCTCGCGCTTCCCGATGTGATCGCCTTCGATATGGCCACACCCATTGAGACCTTCGGACGCGTACGCCTACCGGACGGAAGGCCCGGATACCGGCTTGTCGTTGCCGGCCACGAGCAGTCGATCCAGGCAGGCCCCCTGCGCCTGGCAATCGATGAGGGACTGGACGCGCTCGAACGTGCCGACCTCATCGTGGTACCGGGGAGGAACGACCCGCTGCAACCGTCGCCGCCCACGGTCCTCGCAGCCCTTCGTGCCGCAGCGGAGCGGGAAACACGGATCGCGTCGATCTGCGTCGGCGCCTTCACCCTGGCCGAGGCGGGCTTGCTCGACGGCCGGGACGCGACGACCCACTGGCTCGCCGCGGACCAGTTCGCATCCAGGCACCCCGCTGTCCGACTCAACCCCGACGTGCTTTACACGGACAACGGGAACATCCTGACATCCGCCGGCGCCGCATCCGGTCTCGACCTGTGCCTGTACATCGTCCAGCGCGACTACGGAACGGCGGTCGCGGCAGACGCCGCCCGCCTCGCGGTCGCGCCGCTGCACCGCCCGGGCGGGCAAGCACAGTACATCGTCCGGAACCGAGCGACCTACCGGACGACGACTCTTGAGCAGGCGCTCTCATGGATCGAGGCGAACGCGCACCGCGACGTGGTACTTGCGGACATCGCCGCCGCGGCCGGTATGAGCGTGCGCACACTGACCCGCCGATTCAAGGACGAGACAGGGCAGAGTCCTATGCAGTGGGTGTCGGGGGTGCGCATCCGTCACGCGCAGGAACTACTCGAAACCACCGACCACACCATAGACCGGATCGCCGCCCAGACCGGATTCCCGACGACGAGCAACTTTCGTGCGCAGTTCGGCCAAGTCCTCGGCGTCACACCGGGCGCGTACCGCAAGGTGTTTCGCCCACAGGTGTCCAGGACATGAACGGCCTTGGATACGAAAGGAACCACATCAGTCCTTCATCGTCTTGATGGTCACCGGGGCGTCGGGACTTGGCATGTCCGCCTAGGCTGCTGGCCTGCCAGCGGGCGCGGAGCCTGCCCGTACCGCCGCTCCGGAGCCTTCCCCACCTGGAACACCAACGCCTCCGGACCCATCGAAGCCAGAAACGTCCAGGACCTGCTGGCTCAGATCAACGACACCGAACTTCAACACCCATCATCAGGAGGATCTTCCAGCCTGCTGGGCGCACGAAAAGGGGCGGGGGCTTACAGAGCTCGAAGCCATCGATCAAGGACTGCGAAGTCTTCGTCCGCGAGTCCTCGGTATGACTCCACGCGGTGGAGGAGAGCCCGGCCGCTATGGTGCCTGGAGACCCACCCCCTGTCGGCGTCGGTGATCTCGTCGTCGACCCAGGCGAATGGGCGTCCGTCCGCCCACTCCACCAAGGTCCGGGTCTTCCAGCAAAGCCCGAACCATTGGTCTTCACGTTCATGCCGGCCGTTTGACTCCGGCCAGCTCACGACAGGCAGCCGTGGCAGCCCGACTCGGGGCGCTATCTCGGCATTCGCCGCGTCTTCCCAGGTCGTCGCCCAGACGAGTTCACAAGGCAGCGCCGCCAGCCGACGCCCCGTCTCGGAGGTGAGCCGCGCCAAGCCGGAGTCCGGTGCGGTAGCCCGTGGTGCGCGTTGCGGGTCCTCCCCAAACGGGAGAAGTGGCCCGTCGACGTCGAGGAAGAGCAGCGGGCGTACGGTATGGCCGGTCATACCGCGATGACCTGGTCACATTCGATGAGTACGCTGCGCTCGAAGCGGGCTCCGGCACGTACGAGAGCGACCAAGCGGGGCCCACAACGCATCGGGACTGTCAAGATTCCTCTAGAAGCTCGGCGGCGGCCTTGGGATCCATGATGTTGGACCAGACCTGTTCTGCGGGCAGGAGGTCACGTTCGGGCAGTGCGTATTCGGGGAATCAGCCGTCCGTCTCGCAGCCGGGAACCCGGCCCAGGATCATCGCGACCAGGTTCGCCGGGACTGAGCCGGTAATGCGAATCGCCGCGTAGGTTTCGTTGCCGTTGTCGGCGCGGACCTGGATCCCGAGGCGGAAGCCGGAGAAGTCAGCAGCGTGTTCGTGGCCGTCGTGCAAGGATCCACGTGCGAGAGCGCGGATCGTGGAGTTGAGTCGTAGGGCGAATCTGGTTGCCGCTTCGAGCTGGTAGCGGTCTTGGTCGTCACGGGTGGGTAGGAGATGCCCGCTGTAGGTGCCGGTGGTCAGGGCATGATCGTGCTCGGCGTTGTAGCGGGCACGGGCCGCTTTCCCACTGGTTTCCAGAGCGGTGTAGAAGTCATCGTTGGAGCCGTCTTCGCGGGTCCCGGCGGCGACCATCCACATTGGGATCTCGGCCTCGGGGTCGTCCGCCCATACGGCTCCGCGCCAGCGTTGCACCTTCACCTTGAACAGCACCACATCATCGATGGCACGGATGCGCTCATGCGCGGCGCCAAGATCGGCAAACTGCTCGGATGCCTTGTCCAACAGCGGGTGGCAGACCATGTCCAACGGAGTCCGCGCGGACGGTATGAGCAGTTTCAGGTCGTCACGGAGGACGCGCAACGTAGGACGGACGCGGTGCATGGAGATTTCATTCCTCCCAATCGCCGGTGCCACCGAGTTCGTTGATGCGGTCGGGCGTCAGGCCAGTGAGCAAGGACACGTTGGACGACAAGGAACCGTCCAGGACCTTCATCGACTCGATCATCCCGCGGCGGATCTGTTCGCGCTGCTGGTCGAGGTAAGTGCGGACCGCTGCAGCGACCAGGTCTTTCTTGGTCATCCCAAGGAAGTGGGCTGCTTGGGAGATCAGTTCGTCGGTCGCCGGGTCGACTTTCAGCGGTGATTGCCGCTTGGCCGGGTGGGGCATCGTCATGACTTCCTCCTTTCCGCTCCCACGGTACCCAGGTACCTCAAGGTAGGTAAACATCAGGTGAAGTGCTCCAGAGATTCCGGACAGCCTCCCAACATCGGGGAGCGCATGTCGAAGGTGGTCACTCCGGCCACCGGGCGCTGGAAATCCGCGCCGCCTCTCGTCGACCCGTCGCATGATCCCCGGTGGTTAGGATCGCGGCATGCCCGCCTTCCTTGAGACCGAGCGGCTCGTGTTGCGGCCGTTCACCGAGGCCGATGCCGAGCATCTTCTCGCGCTGGACAACGATCCCGACGTCATGCGCTTCATCAACGGTGGCCGGGCGACGACTCTTGAGACGATCAAGGCACGAAGCCTGCCACGGCTCCTGCATGTTCACCCGTGCTTCGGGACCCGTGGTTACTGGGCCGCGGAGGAGAAAATCGGCGGTGTCTTTCTGGGCTGGTTCGAGTTCAGGCCCCTGGCCGACCACAGCCCCGCCGTGGTCGAACTCGGCTACCGCCTGCACAAGGCCGCCTGGGGCAACGGCTATGCCACGGAAGGGGCGCGAGCCCTGATCCACAGGGGGTTCACCGACCTCGGGGTGGAACGGGTGACCGCGAACACCATGGCGGTCAATGCGGGATCCCGGCGGGTGATGGAGAAGGCGGGCCTGTCGTTCGTCCGAAGCTTCACCGAGGACTGGCCGGAGGCCATCGAAGGTTCCGAACACGGTGACGTCGAGTACGAACTCACCCGGGCCGAGTGGGAGCAACGAGGCCGGGACAAATAACCCTGAGCTTCCCGTGGCGACCCGGCTCTGGGTGCTGTCTCGGCATTCGCCTCGTCCGAGTGGTGCCCATGCTTCATGCCTGAAGGCGTGGGTCGCGTCGCGATCGCGGATCGTCCGGCTTGATCCGGGCGCCTTGTGATCGCGGTTCGCAAGTCTCCGTAGGCGGTGCTCAAGCCTCCGGTAAGCGGGACGCCGTATCACTGGAGGACGACACCCGCAGCGAGCAGAACGGCGGGTCTCACCTTCCAGGAGTCCACCATGAACCGTCGCGCGATCCTCTCGGTGACCACCGCCCTCGCCTCGGCCGCGGCCCTGGCCGTCGCCCTCCCCGCCCACGCCGAGACTACCAAGGCGAGCGGCTGCAGCATCCAGCCGTACGGTCTCATCGGTGCCCGCTGGGCCCAGCTCGGCGGCGAGAACGGCAAGCTCGGCTGCCCGACCACGACGGAGCGCGACATCTACCAGAACAACGTCGGCTGGGCGGGCCGCCGCCAGACGTTCGCCCGCGGCCAGATGGCCTGGTCTCCCAAGAACGGCCCCAACCTGGTGGTGGCCGCCTGGTCGAGCAACGGCTACGCCTACTTCGACTGGCGCACGACCGATCGCGCCTTCGACAAGTTCCTCGTCCGCTGGACCAGTGCCGCCGACCCGAACGGCGCCCAGGAGGACTTCATCGGCGGCATCCGGGGGCGCTCCTACACGCGCATCCGCACCAACAGCGGCTACCGCTGGAACGTCAAGGGCTGTGACACCGGTGTGTTCGGCTCCAGCTGCCAGAAGACCTGGACCATCTCCGTCACCGGCTGACCTGCGATGGGCGACCCTTCGCATCCGCCTGCCGTCGGTGCGATGCATGCGGGTGTCGCGGGTTTCGTTTCCTGGCCGGCTCGTCCGCACGACAGGAGTCCGTGCCCGCTCCGCCCTTCTGCCACTCGCCGGTGATCACGCCTAGTTCATCCGGCTGGACGAGCCTCCCGTGTCCCGGCAACGGAGCAGGCCGAGTTCGGTCAGGTCGTCGAACCACAGCCAGCCCGCCTCCCTGGCGATCCGCACCGCCTCGACGCGCGTGCGGGCGTCGACCTTGTTGAGGATCCGTGCCAGGTAGTTGCGTACCGTTCCGCCGGACAGGCAGAGACGGTCGGCGATCTCCCCGACCGGCGCCCCCTCGGCCGCGGCCTGCAGGACCTCCAGTTCGCGTGCGGTGAGCGGGTTTCTCTTCGCGTTGAGTGCGGCGACGGCCAGCTCGGGGTCGACGACCCGCTCGCCGGCGGCCACGCGGCGTACGCAGTCGGCGAGCTGGTCCGCGGGGGCGTCCTTGACGACGAAGCCGCGCGCCCCGGCGTCCAGCGCCCGGCACAGCGCGGCCGGGGTCGCGAGCCCGGTCAGGATCACCGTCCCGCACTCGGGGAGCCTGCGGTGCAACTCCGCCGTCGCGGTGAGGCCGTCGGTGCCCGGCAGGCCGATGTCGACGAGCGCGATGTCCGGGCGGTGCAGCAGGCAGGAGCGGACCACCTCGTCACCGTGGCCGACCTCGGCGACGACCTTGATGTCACTCTCCGTGGAGAGCAGGGCGACCATGGCTCCCCGGACGAGATGCATGTCCTCGGCGATCAGGACACTGATCATGAATCGTCTCCCCTTGCTGCATCGCGCGCTCTCACCCGGCCCGGGGACACTACCCAAGGAAGTCGGGTGACTACCGCAAGTCCGAGTTAAACACGAAACAGGGGGCGTTGAACCATGATTCGCGCAGGTAGGAGACTTCAGCGCGCGGAAAATAGGGGTAGGCGGTCATCGAGTGCGCTCTCAAAAAGTACGCGCTACCCGTACGAAACGACCTAAAAGGCCGTAAGAATCAGGGACAAAAAGCGGTGCACCCCCTTCCCAGGAGCGGTCGGTTTCGTGTTCGCCGAACGCCGGACGCCGATTCCGGGGAAGGACTTTCGACTGCGGTCCGTTACCGGAACGCCGCCGCGCCGGACGCGGTCGGACCGAGACGCCCCCGATGGACGCGGTCAGACCGGCGCACCCCGCTGTGCGCGTTCAGACCGGCGCCGCGGCCTCGTGATGTTCCAGCAGGACGTCGGTCAGCAGGTAACCGCCGTGGATCAGGTGGGCCAGCGGACGAGTGCGCAGTTCCCGGTAGTGGTCGGCGATCCGGACCGCCGCCGCGGCCGGAGTGGCGGCACTCGTCCACAGCGGCCTGTCCCGTTCCTCGCAGACGGGGACGATCCACCAGAAACGACACGCGTCGTCCAGGCGGGCGACCAGGCCGTAGTAGACGGAGATGACGACCTTTCCTGACGGCAGGCGGTGCACGTCCGCCGGGATGTTGTGGGATCGGGCCAGCAGGGCCGCCAGCTCACGAGCCCGGAGTTCGACTGAGGGGCACTCAACGTCTTCTGGGGTTCTGTGATCAACGGTCACGCTGGCGAGAGTAAAGATCCAGAGGCTCCCGCCTCAACGATGTTGCGCGATGTTGCGAGTCCGCTCCTCGCGAAGAATCGCCCATCACGAGACCGCACCGCTCAAAGGGGCGTCTCGCGGGGCATCGTTCTCACGAAACTCCGCTCCTGATGGCGCTTCACCTCTCGCGGAACGCACTCGCCGCGGTTCGCAGCAGTGCGCGGGCCTCCTTCCCGTACACCGCGGCGCCGCTCAGCGCCTGGAACGCCTTCTCGTACACGACCACGTCGCCCGGCGCCTTGTGCTGGATCTGACCCGGCACGGTGTCGACGCGGACGCGGTTGGCGTCGTATATCCAGAAGTTCTCCGGTGGCATGAGCGGCGGCCTGATCGTCGCGGGGACGATACCGAAGGACACGTTCGCGGTGCCGGAGGTCAGATCCGCCAGCCGGTCGAGTTGGGCGACCATCTGCTCGGGGCCGACCAGTGGCGTGCGGAGCGCCTGTTCCCCGACGACGAACGCGAACCGCTTGCTCCCGTTGCGCAGGATCTCCTGCTGTTTCAGCCTCGCCGCGACCGCGGCGTCGATGTCGTCGGGGATGCCTCGGAAGTCGATGACGGCGCGCAGGTGACCGCGGGCGTAGTCGCCGGTCTGGAGCAGGCCGGGGACGGCCGAGTGCTGCCAGACGCGGAACTGGTGGGTCTTGTCGTACAACGGCTGGAACGAGCGCTGGACGTGGCCGAGGCCGCTCTCCTCCAGGCGGCGCCACTCGGTGTACATCGCGTCGATGTTCTGGGCGGCCGCGATGAGGTCGACCACCTGCTCGTCCGCGTCACAGGCCTCGCACCAGGTGCGGATGTCCGCCTGGTTGGGCATCTGGACCGCGTTCTCGATCTTGGAGATCTTGGTGTGGTCCAGGCCGGTCTTCGCCGCCAGCGCTCGCCCCGTCAGCCCGGCGTCGGCGCGGAGCGCCCTGAGCCTGGCGGCGAGAATGCCTTTGGCCTCGTCGATGCGTGCTGTGGAGGTCGCCATCTCCATCACCTTGTCACCGCGAAGGGTTACTGCTCCGACAGTACGGCGGATGTTGCGATCTGTCTCAAATGTTGCAAATAGTTGCGAGCACGCTCCCATCAAACCCGACACCCGCTCACCGACGACCGGAATCCCCGGATCGGACTGTCAAGATCAGCCGAGCGTGAACGTCCTGGCACGGATACGGTGTCGGCTGGAAGGGTGGCCCTCGTCAACGACCCCCTCCTGAAGGAGGGGGCTTGAGGCGCAGCGATGCGCTTTGAAGCCCCGCGTTGACCAGCCCTGGTCATCAGCTCAAGGAGGTGCATTTTGATGGCCACGTTGAACACAAGATCGCAGACCCACCGGCGGGTGCTTCCTCAGCCTGCCGCTCTGGAATCCGTGGGAGCAGACACGCCCGAGGGTGGGCACGAAACGGCTCACGGAGACCGCCGCCAGGCGGTACCTGGTGTTCAACCCGGGCGAGGGGAGATCGAACGGACCGGCACCCGGCCTGTTCGGCGTCACCCCCAGGGCGCTTCGGCGTCCGAGGGAGCGAACCGTGAGGTTCACCCGGCCGTGTTCGTCCTGGACGCCCACGGCCACCCGCTCGACCCGTGCCATCCCGCCCGTGCCCGCCGCCTACTGGCGGCCGGGCGGGCGGTGGTGGCCCGTCACACCCCGTTCGTTATCCGCCTCAAGGACCGGCTCGTCGCCGACTCCACCCTCCAGGGCGTCGCGGCCGGTATCGACCCCGGCTCCAAGCACACCGGCATCGCGGTGTTCACCGACCAGGCCGCAAGCAGGACCGGACGGTATGCGATCCAGCTTGACCACCGAGGCGGGCGGATCCGTGACAAGCTCACCACCCGCTCGCGGTATCGAAGGCGACGCCGTAGCGCGAACCTGCGCTACCGTGCCCCCCGCTTCAACAACCGCACCAAACCGCAAGGGTGGCTGACACCCTCCCTGCGCCACCGCGTGGACACGACGATGTCGCAGGTGCTCCGGCTGGCCCGGCGGGCTCCCCTCACCGCCGTGTACGTGGAGAAGGTCTCCTTCGACACCCACACCCTGTCGGCCGGAAGGCCGCTCGAAGGAGTGGAATACCAGCGGGGCACCCTCGCCGGGTACGAGGTCCGCGAATACCTGCTCGCCAAGTGGGGGCGCGCTTGCGCCTACTGCGGTGCGAGCGATGTGCCGCTGAACCTCGACCACATCCACCCCCGCGGCCGGGGCGGCTCCGACCGTGTCAGCAACCTCGCCCTGGCCTGCATCGGCTGTAACCAGGCCAAGAACGCCACCCCGATCGAGGAGTTCCTGAAGGGCAGGCCCGCACTCCTGGCGAAGATCCTCAAGCAGGCCAAAGCGCCGCTGCGCGACGCCGCCGCCGTCAACGCCACCCGCTGGGCGCTGTGGCGGGCACTGCAGGCGACCGGCCTGCCGGTCGCGACGGCCTCCGGCGGGCGCACCAGGTGGAACCGGTCCCGAACCGGCGCCCCGAAATCGCACACGTTGGACGCCCTGCACGTCGGCCACCTGGAGACCGTGACCGCCTGGCCGTCGAAGGTCCTGGTGGTCACGGCGACCGGGCGCGGCACCTACGCCCGCACCCGCACCGACCGCTACGGCTTCCCCCGCCTACGGCTACCCCGGACCAAGCAGGTCAAGGGGTTCGCCACCGGCGACCTGGTCCGCGCGACCATCCCGACCGGCAAGAACACCGGAGTCCACACCGGACGGGTCGCGGTCCGCACCACCGGCAGTTTCAACATCACCACCCGGCACGGCACCGTGCAGGGCATCGGCCACCGCCACGTCCGCCTGCTCCAACGAGCCGACGGCTACGGCTACACCACCCACCCAGAAGCGCGGCATCGTGCCGCGTTTCCTCCCCCGCCTGAAGGCGGGGGTATCCACGCTGGAGGTATCTGATGATGGAGGACTTGCGGAACGCCGAGCGCCGGCTCCAGACCGCGCAGCTCGCTGGAGATGTCGAGGCGCTGGATCGGCTGCTGGACGATCGGCTGATCTTTACCTTCGGTGCGAACGTTGCGACCAAGGCGGACGACCTGGAGCTGCACCGCACTCGGACGCAGGTGATGACGAGGGTGGCCGAGGAGGAGTTGACCGTGCTCGCCGATGGGCGCACCGGAGTGACGTGGTTTCTCGGCACCGTCGAAGGGACCGTCTCCGGCGCGCCGTTCGCGGCCAGGATGCGCTACACCCGTACTTGGCTGTACAGCGAGACGCACGGCTGGCGAATCATCGCCGTGCACGCCGGCACGGCCGATTGACACAGCCGACACGTTGTCCGACGAGCGGCCGGCCGGATGGTCGCCGGCGAGGTTCGACCGCCCCCGGCTCCGGGCCTTCATGGCCCAGGACCCCTGAAGCCACGGCGAGCCGCAAGGTAGCCCGCCGTCAGTTCGGCGCGCTCGCGGTGGGCGGGTTGCCGTTGCGGCGGCTTTCGAGGTCGTCGAGGATCGCCGCGGTGGCCGTGACTCCGAAGCGGGTGGCGCCGAGCCGGTGCAGGTGCAGGAGCGCGTCCAGGGTGCGAACGCCTCCGGCCGCCTTGACCTGCATGTGAGAGGACACGGTGCGTCGCATCAGGGCGATGTCGGCGGTCGTCGCCCCACCGGGGGCGAACCCGGTGCTGGTCTTGACGAAGGCCGTGCCCGCGGTCTCGGCGGCCCTGTACCCGGCGGTCTTTTCCCGATCGGTCAGGTAGGCGTTCTCGAAGATCACTTTTACCGGGCGCCCCTCGGCGGCCTGGGCGACGGCGGCGATCTCGTTCTGGACGAACGCCACGTCGCCGCCACGTAGGCGACCAATGTTGATCACCATGTCGATCTCCTCCGCCCCCAGGGAGATCAGCTCGGCGGTCTCGAAGACCTTCGCCTGCGTGGTGCCGCCGCCGTGCGGGAAGCCGACGACCGTGCCGACGAGAACCCGGCTGCCGCGCAGCGTGGCGACCGCAGCCGCCACGTCGGCGGGCCGTACGCACACCGACGCCGTGCGGTACTCCAGGGCGGTCGCCAAGCCGTCCTCGACCTCGGCCGGAGTCAGTTCGGGTCGCAGCAGCGAATGGTCGATCATCTTCGCCACCTCCTCGCGTGAGGGCAGGGGGCCCTCCCAGCGCGGGACGTCGATCGAGGCCACGGACATGATGTTCTCCTTCGGGTCGCCTCAGGTAAGCTGTATATACAGCCTATACAGATCTCGATGACGGTGTCGACTGACGTCACACTGGGAACCGACACCATCCGACCGAGGAGGAGCACACCCGCCATGGCCGCGTCGCAACCGCTGTACGAGCGCATCGAGAAGCAACTGCGACGGCGTCTCGAAGGCGCCGCCGACGGTGATCCGTTCGCCTCCGAGTCGCAGCTGGCGCAGGAGTTCGGTGTCTCCCGGATGACGGCGCGCGCCGCTATGGTCCGGCTGGAACGCGACGGCCTGCTGGAGCGGGTGCCGGGACGGGGCAGCTTCGTGCGCCAGGTCGCCGCCGCCCGGCCGGTCGGCACCCTGCTGAGCTTCCACGACCAGGCCCTCGCCCTCGGCAAGACGCCACGTTCCCGGGTCCTGGAGGCCGCCGTGCGCCCTGCCTCCCCTCAGGAGGCGGCCGCCCTCTATCCACCGGCCCTCACCACGCGACCCGCGTCCGTGGTCGTCATCAGCCGTGTCCGGCTCTTCGACGACCTGCCCGTGGCCATCGAACACGCCACCTTCCCTGCCACCCTCGACGCGCTGCTCACCGCGGACCTGGAGACGGGATCACTGCATCAGACCCTCCGCCGCCTGGGACTGCATCCGACTCTCGGCTCCTCCGTCCTCACGGCGCGCACAGCCGACGACGACGCACCCGAACTCGACGTCGACCCCACGACACCGATGCTCGTCGAGACGCGCTCCATCGTTGATCAACACGGGAATCCCCTCGAATACACGACCAGCTCCTACGTGGCGCACCGCTACGCGCTCAAGGTCGACTTCTCCGTCTCCGCGCCCGGACACCCCTCGCGCCCGGCCCTGCCACCCGCGGCGAGGCGGTGAGGCGGTGAGGCGGTGAGGCGGTGAGGCGGTGAGGCGCCCAGCCTGACGCCTCACCCGATCCCCAAACACCCGGTTGGGTCGGCAAGGTGTTGGAACAGGGCAGCAAAACTACTCAAGCTGCGCCATACGGTGTCGGGAAACGATCGCCCGCCCGGGCATGACGCCGACCCCATCCCGAGTCGCCCGGCGACCACACCGAGCAGGAACACGCCCCGCTCTCCGAGCACGTCGTCGCCTACCGCCTGGACGGTCCGCTGTTCTTCGCCGCTGCCCACCGTTTCCTACGGCCCGTGTTCGGCCGCGTCTCTCCGTGGAGCGCTTCTCCGCGGTCCGGGTCAGGATTGTCGGGCACAAGCCTTACGGTAGGGCGCGTGCCAGAGACGAACCACGAGATCACGCTCGACTCGGCCCTCACCGAGGAGGCCGTGCTCTCGACCTACCGCCGCATGTTCGCGGCGCTCGCCCGCGACAGCGGCGCGGTGGTGGACGACCCCGCGCTGGTCGACATCGCCGAGACGCTGTTCGCGGCGTTCGCCGAGGCGGGCGAGGAGTGGCTGACCCACGAGCAGATGCGCCACGTCTGCCGGGCCTACCCGCTCGACCGGTTCGAGAACCGGCTCAGGGTCCTGCGCGGCCTCGGCGCGATCCGGGAGGTGTTCCCCAAGCCCAACCAGCTTCGCTACCGCGCGTCGTTCACCAGTGTGGTGGGGCTGATGTTCATCCGCCGGATGATGGACGACGGCGGCCAGTCGGAGATGCACCGCCTACTCGCTCTCGAAGACCTCAACGTGGCCGACCCTCGCACGACGATGGAGGAGGCTCGCGCCAGCGCGCAGAACCTGTCGCGCGCCTTCCGGCTGTGGGCGCTGGAGCTGATCACGCTGACCGGCGGCACCATCGAGGAACTGCGCGAGCAGGCGCCCAAGCTGTGGGGCACCGAGGAGATCGCCAGGCGGGCGCAGAGCCTGCACGGCACCATCCTCACCCGCTGGCCCGACCTCGACCGCACCTGCACCGAACTGCGTGCCGCGATCTACTCCTACAGCGACGCCTCGCGCCGCGCCGCCGGGCGCCTGGCCGACTCGGCGGGCACGACGAGAAACCTCACGCTGCTTCCCGCGGAGACCTGGCGCACCTTCGCGCAGACCGCGAGCAAGGAGCGTCTGGCCTCCGTGCTCGACGGCTTCGTCTTCGACGCCCCCGCCCCCTGGCACGACCCGGCGGCGATCGTCAGGGCGGTGGACGAGAGCCCTCGCCCGGCACCCGCCCAGCCCACTCCCCCGCGTTCGGCCCTGCCCGACCCCGGCACCGCCGACACCCACGACCCCGGCACAGGCGGCCTCGACCGCCTGGCCGCGGTGGCCGAGGCCGCGCTCGCCGGGCGCTCCACCGCCCGTCTGGAGGAGCTGCTCACCGCCGACGGCGAGTGGGTCTCCGCTCGCAGGCTGCTCGCCGACCTCGTCTCGGCCGACCTGCGTCCCGACTCCCCGTACCGCCTGCGCTGGTCCGACGGCCTCACCGCCGACCCCGGCGGCGAGCCCGCCTGGCTCTCCCACGGCCATCTCGAAAGGACCGGCGGTGCCGGCTGATCCGCGACACACGTCGCCCACGACGTCTCCCGCGCACGACCGGGTGGTCGCCACCGGGACGGCGCACGAGCGGGCGGCGGGATCGGCCGACGCCGAGTCGTCCGGGATGGCGCATGTCCGTGCCAGGGCGGGCGGACCTCTCACACTCGCGGCGGGGGAGGCGGCTCCCGCCGGGATGGCGCGGCTGGGGCGCGGCGACGGCACGGGGCTCGCACTGCCGGTCTGGCCCGACGGGGCGACCCCGTCGCTCCTGGAGGAATACCAGGTCGCGCCGGTCGCGGTGGAACGATCCGGGGAGACCCGGCGGGTGCTGGCCGCGGCCCTGCGATGCTGCTGGACCGATCTCGCCTCCGACCCCTGGCCGGGCACCCCGGCCAGGGTGGACGACGTGCTGTCGGCGTACCGTGCGCTGATCGGGCGCGGCGACGACCTCATGCGCAACTGGGCGGTCGGCGCGCTGCGCCGCCTGCACGACTCGGCCTGGCTGGAGGTCGCCGACGGGCTGGTACGGCTCGGCCCCCGGTGCGCCTCCTGGCCCGCGGCGTCCCACGCCCAACTGCGGGAGCTGATGCGCCGCCTGCCCACGGGTGAGGAGGTTCCCGGCGGCCTGGAGGTGCTCCCTGTCGCGGAGCCTCTCGACGACGCGGAGGCGGGAGCCGCTGTCACGATCCCCGAGGAGGTCGACGAGGATCTGCTCGGTCCGTTCGACGAGCGGCGCAGGGCCGAGGTCGTGGCGGCGTTCATGGCGGTGGAGCACGCGGCCGAACCGGTGCACGAGGCCCGTTTTCCCGCGCTGCGCGACCCGGTGCTGCGCCGTACGCTCGCCGAGATGCTGGAGCGTCGCGGCCGGGTCCTGATCCACGACCGCGACGCGTGGATCTCGGGTTACGCGCCCGAGACGCTCACGGGAACGAGAACGGGGACGGGGACGGGGACGGGGACGGGAGCAGGCTCGGGAGCGGGAACAGGCTCGGGCTCGGCTCTGGGTGAGTCCGAGCGGGCGGTTCTGGTCCTCGTGCTGATCCACTCGGTGGCGATCCCGCGGGCCGACGGCCTGCTGCCCGCCGACAGCTGGCTCTCGCCGTTCCCCGCCCAGGTCGACGAGCTTCGGCGGCACACCAGGTTGCCGATCGGCGAGCTGGACGCCGCGCTGCGCACCCTGCGCCACGCGGGTCTGGTGACCCAGGTGAAGACGGGCGAGGAGGCGGGGGGTTACGTGCCGGGGCCGCAGTTCCACCGGCTCACTCCGCAGGCCAGGCGTCACCTGCAGGAGGAGCTGATCCTCGCGGCGGGGCCGCACACCCCGCTGGCCGCGGCCGTACGGGCCAACCGGCGGTGAGCGGACCCGATGACGGGGTGCCGGGGTCCCGCCGGGCCGACCGCCTGGCGGGTGTGAGGTGGCCCTCTCTCATGACGAGCCGAAGCCGGGACGAGGTCCCGGAGATCCGGTGCTCCGGGCGCCGGAAGCCGGATGGAAGAAAGGAACGACGGGGTTGACCGAGCAGCGGAACCAGGCCGCGAAGAGCTCGCGCGAAAGCCGAGCCCGGGGCGCGGAAACCCGCGCCGACACGGCCGGGGCCGAAAACGCCCAGGCTGCAACCTCCCAGGGCGAGGTCACCGGAGCCACCCGCGCCAGGAAGGTCGGGGCGGAGGGCACTCGGAGCAAGGACGTCAAGGACTCCCGGGGGGAGAGCGGCGGGAAGACCCGGCCGGAGGGCACTCGGAGCGAGGAGATCAAGGACTCCCGGGGGGAGAGCGGCAGGAGGAATCGGGCAAAGAGCACCCTGAGCGGGGAGGTCACGGTCTCCCCGGGGGAGGGCGGCGGAAAGGCCCGGCGGAGCGGGGAGAGCGGAGGCTCCGGGGACACGGGCGGGACGCAGGCGACCCTGGTCCCCGTGGAGCCGGCCCGCGCCACCGCCCCGAGCGAGAACGTGGTGGGCGACCGGGTGCTGATCGCCGTGCAGCCGGTCAACATCTCGCGGCTCTCGACCCATCCGGTGCCGACCGTTCCCGGCACGCTGATCGTGGTCGCGGGCGCGGGGCCGAAGGACTCCAACGGCGCGGGCAAGTCGTCGTTCATCGCGATGATCACCGCGCTGCTCGGAGACGAGCAGTGGCGGTTCGCCTCGGGCGCGAAGGCGGTCTCCGAGCTGCTGTTCAACGCCGAGCTGGCGGCGGGCGGGGGTGGCCGGACGTGGGCCAGTGCCGACCACGGCTACATCGTCGGCGTTTTCGCACCGGCCGACTCCGTGTACACCGGACGCAACGGCTCCTCGCGGAGCGGTCCCGTCCGCACCGGCTCCGGCCACACCGTCGCCGAGAGCGCCGACCCCGTGGACGACACCGGTCCCGCGAACGGCGACTCCCCGGGCATCGGCCACCCGAACAGCGACTCCCCCGACCACGCCTCCCTGGACGACGCGGTGACCGTGTGGCTGCGGGTCAACCAGGAGGCCCCGCACCTGGAGATCCGCTGGATCCAGGGGGTGCACCTGGCGGTGGCGGCCTCGGAGGCGGAGCGGGTGACGCGGGCCGACGCGCTGTGGGCGACGCTGCCCCGCTCGGCGGGACGCCGCGACGTGGTGGCGCGTGACCTGACCAGGTTCCTGTACGGCGACCGCGTCAGGTGCGTGTCGTTCCTGTCGACCTCGGTGCGCAGCAAGGTCGCCACCAACCTGCTCTCCCAGCCGCTCAACGAGATCTCCCCCGAGCGGGTCTTCGAGGCGATCGCCGCGCTGACCGGCCTGGACGCCGAGCTCGACCAGGAGCGGGAGGCCCGCCGCGACGAGCACGCCAGGCGGGTGCGGGCGACGCGGGCCGTGGAGCTGCTGCGGGAGTTCGAGGCCGAGTCCCACACGCTCCTGGAGACCTTCGACAGGCGTGACCGTGCCCGCGTCCGGCTGGCCGGTGCGCTGCGCTGCTGGCGGGGGCGGCTGGCACGCAGGCTCACCGACGCCGGGCAGCGGGACGAGGCGCTCGCGGCCGAGTTGGAGCGGGTCCACGCGGCGGGCGCGCGTGCCACCGAGGCGATCGGTGAGGTCAGGGCCGAGATCGCCACGCTCAAGGACGACACGCTGGAGCGCGGGCTGGCCGAGGCCCGCAGGGAGCTGAGCGCGCTGCAGGCACGCGCGGCGAAGCTGGACGCCGACCGCGCGGTGGCGGAGAACTCGGTCGACGAGCTGCGCGGCTGGATCCCCGGTCTTGAGGAGCAGCGCCGCCTGGCCGACGGGCGCGACGTGACGACGGCCGGTGCGGAGCTGACCGAGGCGAGGACGCGGCTGAACGAGGCGCTGAAAGCGCTGGGCGTGGCCGACCGGGAGGCCGAGGGGGCGAAGGGCGCGCTGGACGACGCCGAAGGTGGCCCGGCGGCGGCCCAGCTCAACGCGCTCGCCGCCGCGGGTGTCGGCGCGACCGGCCTGCTCGACGCGATCGACGTCGCCGAGCAGGCGCGCGACGAGGAGGGTGCGCCGGGCCGGGACGGCCGGGTGGGGCCCGCGCTGGGAGCCCGCGGATGGCCGCACGAGCACACGGTCGTCGTCGACGCGGCCGACCTGGAGGCGGCGGCGCGGGCGCTGGACGCGCTGCCGGGGTCCGTGCTGGTCAGCGCGGCGGGCGTCACCGTGGTGGGATCGTTCGAGGTGGCCGTCACCGGCAGGGAGGCCCGCATCAAGGCGGCCGAGCAGCGGCTGCACCGGGCGCGCGACGCGCAGGAGAGCGCGGCGGCGGTCGTGCGGGCCGCCGAGGACGCCGTGGCCGAGGCGGGCAGGAGGCTTGAGGGGGCGAAGGCGTCCGTGCAACTGGCCGACATCGAGCGGCGGCTCGCCGAGCGCCGGGCCGCGCTCACCGAGCTGTCCGAGGCGCTGGCCACGATCGCGCCGAAGGTCGACGAGGCCGAGCGCCGGGCGAGCGCCCTGGACTTCCGCGCCCGTACGAGAAGCATGGAGATCGAGCGTCTGGAGGGGCGCAGGGCCAGGTACGAGTCCGACCGTGACCAGGCCGCGGAACAGGCGGCGAGGATCGCCGCCGACCGCGACGCGCTCGGGCTGGACGCGCTGGCCGGCGACTGGGGCGGCACCCTCGACGGAGCCCGCGAGTGGCTGGGCGCCCTGGAGGAGCAGGAGCGTCCGCTCACCTCCGAGGAGTGGTGGCGGGCCGCCGAGCGCCACCTGGACGAGGCGCTGCGCGACACCTTCCCCGCCTTCCCCGGCGAGGACGAGGAGATGCCCGAGGAACTGCGCTTCCTGGTCGGCGAACGGACCGCGCCCGGTGCCGGGCGCACCGCCCGCGAGCAGGCGACGTTCCCCGGCGTGTGCTCCACGCTCGCCTCCTACCTGCGCGGCCAGGAGGAGTACGAGCGGCATCGGCGCCGCCAGATCGAGACGCAGATCGTCACCCGGCAGCGCGACCTGACGGCCGCGGCCAGGGGTGCCGAGGAGGCCGCCCAGTCCACCGCCGTGCACCGGGCCGCGCTGACCGCCGCGATCAAGGCGCGGCTGACCCGGGTGGCCGAGGAGTTCGACAAACTCGACACCTCCTACGGTGGTTACGGCGCGACGCTGGAGTTTCCCGTGCCGCCCGCGCCCGCCGACCCCGAGCAGCGCTGGGCGTGGCGGGTGACGCCCAAGTGGCGCAGGGGCGAGGGGCAGGGCTTCGTGCCGTACAACCGGCGGGCCAACACCGCGCTGATGGACGAGAAGGCGGTGAAGCTGGTCTGCGCGGCGGCGATCGCGTCCTCGGGGGGCGGGCACCTGTGCCTGGTCCTGGACGAGCTGGGCCGTAACCTCGGCAAGGAGCATCGCAGGGAGGCGGTGGCGCTGTTCCGCAGGATCGGCGAGACGTACGGGATCACGGTGATCGGCGCGCTGCAGGACGACATGGAGCCGTACGCCGTCGACGCCTGCGGGCAGTACGTCAAGCTGCGCCGCTCCTCCGACGCCATGCCGTACAACGAGCCGCCGGTCGTCATCGGCCACGACCTGCACGCCGAACGGGTGCGCGCCCTGGCCTCCGCGGTGAGCAGGTGAGCAGGTGAGCGTCCCGCGGTCGCGGCGCGGACGCGCGCCGCGACCGAGGACCACCCGCCGGAGGCCGGGGCCGCCGAGCGGGGACCCCCGCTCGGCGTCAGGTGGTGTCAGGCGGCGAGCCGCATGTGCTCGTACGCCCATTCCTCGAAGGTCGTGAGCGGGATGCCGAAGGCCCGCGCGTACTCCGGACGGGCGGGCTGCTCGACCGTGTTGAGGAACTCGTGGGAGGAGACGCCCGCCCACGGCATTCCGGCGGCGACCGCCTCCTCCATGGTCATGTCGGGCGCGGTCACCTCGGTTCCCAGGGTGCGGGAGAGGACTGCGGCGACCTCGGCCATCGTCAGATGGTCGCCGGCCAGTTCCAGTTCGACCTTGTGGAAACGTTCCGGCTCGGCGATGGCCGCGGCGGCGGTCGTGCCGACGTCGGCGGCCGCGACGAGGGAGAGCCGGGTGCCGGGCTTCAGCACGGTCGCGAGGCCGCCCTCGATGCCGCGCGGGAACAGGTACGCCAGGGACGGGAGGAAGTTCTCCATGAAGAAGCCCGGTTTGATGATCGTCCAGTGCGTGAAGCCCGCCTCACGCACCCGGTCCTGTGCGCCGGACTTGGCGGCGAAGCCGGGCTCAAGCATCGCCCAGCGGCCCTCGGCCCAGCCGGGGGTCTCCACGTGCTGGCCCGCGCCGGTGACGGAGGTGTGCACGAACTGCGGCACGTCCGCGGCCAGCGCTCCCTCGACCAGGTTGGCGGCCTGGGTCAGCTCGCCCTCGAAGTCGAAGGCGTCTCCCTTCAGCGCGGGCATCTGCATCGAGAAGACGGCCCGTGCTCCTCGCGCGGCTCTCACCAGGGAGTCTCGGTCGTCGAGGTCGCCGGTGACCAGTTCGGCGCCGAGCGCCTCGACCGCCCGTGCCCGGTCGGTCGTGGGGTCGCGGACCAGCGCCCGGACGGGAACGCCGTTGGCGAGCAGGGCGCGGGTGGTGGCGCCCCCCTGCCGTCCGGTGGCGCCGGTGACCAGGACGGGTGCGGGATTGGTGGGCATGAGGCCTCTCCTCGGGTGATCGCCGATTAAACGGCGGACCCCGCCGTTTATATTCGAGTAAGATACGGCGGACCCCGCCACTTAGCAAATGTTGAGGTGAGACCATGCCCGTCAAGCGGGCGGACGCCCGGCGCAACTACGCGCGCCTGCTCGCCGTGGCCGAGGAGGCGGTCGCCACGTACGGCGCCGACGCGTCCCTGGAGGAGATCGCCCGCACCGCGGGGGTCGGATCCGCCACCGTGCGCCGCCACTTCCCCAGCCGCCACGCACTGCTGCAGGCGGTCTTCCGCGAGCGGGTCGAGGCCCTGTGCGCCCGTGCCCGCGCGTTGACCGAGAGAACCGACACCCGGGCCGCACTTCTGGAGTGGCTGCGCGCCGTCACCGCGGACGCCGCGACCATCCGAGGGCTGGCCATCGCACTGACCCGCGAACGGGCGGCCGGCCCCGACGTGGCTCCCGAGAACTGCTGCTCGGCGCAACTCACCGAGGCGGGCGCCCCCCTGGCGCGCCGCGCCGCGGACGACGGCGCCCTCGCACCGGGCGTGACCATCACCGACCTGCTCAACCTGATCACCGGCATCGCCCTGGCCACGGAGCACCACCCGGACCCCGCCACCGAGGCGGACCGGCTGTTCGCCCTCACCGTGGCGGGGGTGAGCCCTCCTCGGCGGTGAGCGCCACGCCCCGGAGTGAACGCCGGCGCGTGGTCACCGGCGGAAGCCGGCGACGTGTGCGGCCCAACGGGCGTGCAGGCTGTTTTCTCCGGAGCGCACGGGCCGTTCGGACGCCGCTCACCGGCCCGGATGATCCCGTTCCGGGATGATTCGGTGTTCTTCGGTGTTCTTCTGCGTCCTTCTGCGTCCTTCAGTGTCCTTCAGTGTCCTTCAGTGTCCTTCAGTGTCCTTCAGTGTCCTTCAGTGTCCTTCCGCTGTCACGAGGGAGGGCTCACGATGCTGCGCATCGTGAGCTCCGCGTCCTGGAGGGAGAGGGAGACGCGCACGGAGCCCAGTTCGGAGGTTCGGGAGACGTGCGTCCCGCCGCAGGGGATGCTCGCCTCGCCCTCGGGCAGCGAGCAACGCCACGTCCGCCGCCCCGACAGGGACGGGGACGGGCTGTCGACCGTGACCGGCGCGTCGGCCGCGATCCACTCCATGAGCTGCTCGTCGATCCGCCGGGTGAGGTCGCCGAGGTCGAGGTCCCCCGCCTCGAACCCCTTTCTCCGCAGGGACTTGCCCAGGCGGTAGACATCGCTGCTGCCGTGTTCCACGATCCGCGACGTGGTGATCGCCGCCTGGTCGAAGTCGGGACGGCCGAGCGAGTCGGGCTTCACCTCCTTGCGCCACCGGTCGGCCAGTGCCGCGTTGAGGGCCAGGGCGGTGAGGTGGCACGCGGTGTGCCCGGCGGAGAGCGCCGAGCGGTACGCCTCGTCGACGGCCAGCACGACCGGTCCGGCGTCCCCGGTGACCGGTTGCTCCAGCACGTGCACCACGAGCCAGTCCCAGCCCTCGGCGCCGCGCCGCACCGGGATCTCCTCCCCCAGATAGAGCCGCTCGCCGTCCGACGCACCGGTCACGCAGTCGAGGACCGGCAGCCCGTTCACGGTCCCCCGGTCGGCGGGCTGGTCAGGCCAGGTGTGGTCCAGCGGATGGAAGGGGGTCTCCGCCGTGACCACGCCGTAGCCGCCGTCGAGCGCCGTGGTCGAGACCACCCGCGAAACTCCGCGCACGTCGCCGTGCGGATAGGTGACCTGGGTGTCCATGACTGATCCGTGACTCCAATCGTTCCGTGTCGTCCCCGATTCGTGAGGACCGCGCCGGACACGATAGGGCCTCGCGGTCCCCTCGATCCGGACTCCGAGCATCAGGCGGTCTTCGCGGCGGCGGCACGACCGAGGCGGGCAGCGCGCGGACGATCCGCCGGACCGTCACTTCCAAGTGAATTACAAGATCGTGCGCCTAGGGTCACCGGCGTGCGAGAAGTGGTTGTCGTGGGTGTTCTCATCGCGGCCCTGAGTGGCTGCGCGTTGGAAGGCGAGGAACGGATGACGGGTACGGCGGATGCCGGGCGAGAGACCACCGCTGAGCGGCAGGCCGGGGCGGAGCAGGTCGAGGCCGGAGTGCTCAAGGGGCGGGTCGTCGACGCGGCGGGCAGGCCCGTCCCGGGCGCGGAGATCGTCGCCGACAACCAGCTGCTGTACAACAGCAACCTGGTCGTGACGACCGACAAGGACGGCCGCTACCGGGTGAGCAGCGACGTCGCCGCGGCCACCTTCCGGGTGACAGGCACCGTGACCCGCCGCTTCGAGGGCCGCGCCTACACGATGGACCTGACCCCCCACGACGACGCCTCCTTCGCCGGTGCGGACGGTGCGATCCGCGACTTCACCTGGCGGCTCACCGGTGAGCGATCCGACGGGCTGGGTTTCTACGGCGGCATGGTCCTCTTCCACCTGGAGTTCTACAACCCGCAGAACCCGCAGACCTTCCTGCAGGACGAGGACGTCACGCTCACCCTGACTCCGCAGGGGCCGTTGATCGACGGCTCGGCCGGCGAGGTCATCACCCGCCGGGCCGAGCGCGGCGGCGACGGCTCGGGACTGATGGACGTGCCCATCGGCCGCTACCGGATCACCGCCGAGCATCTCGGACACCCTCTGAAGATCCGGATTCGCGACACCGGCGAGTACGGCGAGGCCGTCGTCGCCGACTTCGAGCGCCTCCTGAGCACCGTCTACCAGATCCAGCTCGATCTCAAGCCTTGACGAGGCGCCCAAGGCGCCGGGCGCATGGCCGAGAGGCGAAGGTCGCGCTGGAGGACGCCGAGGGTGGCCCGGCGGCGGCCCGGCTCAACGCGCCCGCCGAGGCGGACCGGCTGTCCGCCCTCACCGTGGGAGCCCTCCTCAGCGGTGAGCGCCACGCTCCTGCGGCGGGTTCCCTCGCCCCTCTCCGACGACCGCGAAGGACACCGTCGAGTGCCTGGTCCGGCTGGGATTGCACACTCGTTCCATTGACGAGATCTTGTGGGGTAGCCGATCCCCCTCAGGAGCCGACATGCTGCCCCTTCACATGCGCCGCCAGGAGTTTCACCCCGATCCCGAACTCGCCACCGCCCGCGAGGAACCCGGCCTGCGGCGTGTTCCCACGCCCTACGGCCAGGAGGCCTGGCTGGTCACCCGTTACGACGACGTGCGCGCCGTACTCAGGAACGCCGAGCTGTTCAGCTACGCCAGCGGCATCAACCTGCCGCCGATGAGTGAGGAGCAGGCCAAACGTATCCGCGCGGGTGCGCTGCTGATGATGGATCCGCCCGACCACACCCGGTTACGGCGCATGCTGACCCCCGAGTTCACCATGCGCCGTATCCGTCGGCTGGAGCCCCGGGTCCGCGAGATCGTCGCCGACCACCTGGACGCGATGGAGCGTACCGGCGCGCCGGCCGATCTCATCTCCCGGTTCGCCACCCCGATTCCCGCGCTGGTCATCTGCGAACTGCTCGGGGTGCCCTACGAGGACCGAGACTCCTTCCAGGCCAACAGCATCGTGGTCCTCGACTTCAACCGCTCGCCCGAGGAGCGCGGAAGGGCTCAGATGGAGTTGGTCGCCTACATGACCGGGCTGGTCGGGCGGGCGCGGGCCGAACCGGGTGAGGACCTGATCGGCATGCTGGTCCGCGAACACGGCGATGACCTCACGACCGACGAACTGGTCGGCATCGGCGGGTTGTTGCTGGTCGCCGGGCACGAGACGACGGCCAACATGATCGGTCTGGGCACGCTGGCGTTGCTGCGACACCCCGACCAGCTCGACCTGTTCCGCGAGGACCCCGGCAGGGCCGGCGGCCTGGTCGAGGAGCTGCTGCGCTGGCTGACGATCGTCCACCAGGGCGCCACCAAGGTGGCCATGGCCGACACCGAGATCAGCGGCGTGCCGATCGCGAAGGGCGACGTCGTGGTGGTCTCCCTGCCCGCCGCCAACCGCGACCCGGCGCTGACCGAGGACCCGGAGCGGCTCGACATCGAACGGCCCGACCTGGCCCACGTCGCGTTCGGTTACGGCGCGCACCACTGCATCGGGGCTCCGCTGGCCCGGATGGAGATGCGCATCGCGTTCTCCGCCCTGTTCGACCGTTTCCCCGGGCTGCGCGAGGCGGGCGAGCCGGAGTTTCGTTCGTTCAACGTCGTGTACGGCCTGTCGGCGTTCCCCGTCGCCTGGTGATCCACCGTCCCGGGGGCGCCGGTGACGGCCGGCCCGCCGGGCGGCACGGGTTCGGGCGGCACGGACACCCGCCACCCGCGCTCGGCGAAGTTGCCGGTCCTCATGGACCCGTACGGGTGGCATGGGCACCCGCCACCCGCGCCCTCTGTCGTCAGGAGTTATCCGAACGTCTTTCCGGGCATCACGCGGCCATGCGTGGACGATCGATTGCTCACAGATGGGGCGTGGTGCTCGACGCACCCGACGCGCAGGCGCTCGCGCGGTTCTACGCGCGCCTTCTCGACTGGAGGATCACCAAGGACGAAGTCGACTGGGTCACGGTCGCACCGGCCGACGAGGAAGCGTATCTGGCGTTCCAAACCTCCACCGACTACATATACCCGGTCTGGCCGTCCGCCGACGGCTCGCAGCAGATGATGATGCACCTCGACCTGGAGGTCGGCGACCTTCACGACGCGGTCGCCCACGCGCTCGGAGAGGGCGCGACACTCGCCGCCCACCAGCCGCAGGACGACGTCCGAGTCCTTCTCGATCCCGCCGGGCACCCGTTCTGTCTCTACCAAGTTCGTCGGCTGTGCTCCGGCCTTCAGGCCGGGGGTGAAGCCGACCGTCCCGCGTAGCGGGGCAGGAATAGCCGATTCGCCGCCAGGCGAACCGGCGTCTGCCTTGCTCAAAGTGGTCGTTGCTGCTGCTCGATGTACTGGCGCAGGACCGTCAGCGGTGCTCCACCCACCGATCCGGCGAAGTAGGAGCCGGACCAGAAATGCCCGCCCCACAGATATTGGCGGACGTGGGAGGTGTATTCCTTGCGGAGCAGGCGCGCCGAGACGCCTTTGAGGCTGTTGACCAGTTTCGAGAGGGCCACTTTGGGTGGGTAGTGGATGAGCAGGTGGACATGGTCGTGTTCGCCGGTGAACTCGCGGAGTTCGGCCTCGAAGTCCGTGCACACCTCCCGCATGATCTCCTCGCAGCGGGTCAGCATCGCGTCGGTGAACACCCCACGCCGATATTTCGTGACGAACACCAAATGAGCGTGAAGGTTGCAGACGACATGGCGTCCGGTGCGTACATCGGGATTCGGTTCCCATCGCGGTGACATAAACCAAACGCTACGATCATCAAGTGAAGCAGGAGAAGCGGGTCCGGGCGCACGTGGCGCGCCTCGACCTGACCGCCGCGCAAAGCGCGCTGCTGGACGGCCAGGCGCACACCGCTCGCACGCTATGGAACCTGCTGCACGAATACACCACGTTCCGCCAGGGCCGACTGGCTCCAGTGAAAGCGTGCGACGAGGCAATCCGGGTCGCCCGCCACCAGATCGACTGGATGGCCCGGCTTCCCGCCCAGGCCGCCCAGGCGGTGCTGAAGACCTACCGGCAGGCATGGGCGAACTTCTTCAACCCCGACCATCCGGCCGAACGTCCGACCTTCAAGTCCCGGCGTTCCCGGATGGCGGTCGACGTTCCCCAAGCCCGTGACCTGCACATCGGGAGGATCAACCGGCGGTGGGGAGCGGTCAACCTGCCCAAAGTCGGCCGGGTCCGGTTCCGGTGGACCAAAGACCTGCCCGGCGTCACCCGAGGCGGGCCAGCCGGGCGGATCACCGGTGCCCGGCTGGTCAAGGACGCCTACGGCTGGCAGATCGTCTTCCGTACCGAGATCCCAGCCGTGATCCCGGCACCGCACCCGGGTGGCCGGATCGGTATCGACCGGGGCATCAACGTCGCCCTGGCCATGTCGGACGGCACCACCCGTGAACACGGGCCGTGGCTGAGTGAGGGGGCGAAAGAACGGCTGCGCCGGTTGGACAAGAAGGCCGCCAGGCAACGGGCCACCCATCGCACGGGCCAGCCGATCTCGAACCGGCAGGCCCGCACCTACCGCCAGATCGGCAGGCTCCGCGCGACAGCCAAACGCCGAGCCGTCTGCTGGCAGCACCACACCAGCACCGAACTCGCCGAAGCGTTCAGTGAGATCGGGGTGGAAGACCTGCAGATCACCAACATGATCCGCTCAGCACGCGGCACCGCCGAGCAGCCCGGCCGTAACATCGCACAGAAAGCCGGGCTGAACCGGGCGATCAGCGGCGAAGCCTGGGGCCGAACCGTCACCATGCTGGAGTACAAGACCGCTGATCGCGGCGGCCGGGTGGTGAAAGTCCCGGCGGCAGGCACGTCGCAGACCTGCCACCGATGCCGTCACCGCGACCCGGCCGCCCGCGACGGGATCAGGTTCTCCTGCACCAACCGCGCATGCGGGTGGACCGGTCACGCCGACACCAACGCCGCGATCAATATCGAAACCGCCGCAGGAACTGTGGTGGCAGGACGTGGAGACTCAGGGGTTACCCGGTCTGTGAAGCGTCAACCCCCGCGCGCCGCTTGACCGCGACGTGACGGGAGAATCTCCGGCCTTCAGGCCGGGGAGGAGTTCAAACGGACGGGTGACGAGCCACCCGGGGAGCGACGCCGCGTGAACACCGGCATGCCGGTGTTCACCAGGGAATCTCCGGCACGGAGCGGACGGTATGGCCTCTCTCCGGAAGGAGAACGGGCCGACGCCTTCGCCTCGTCCGCGAAACGCACGCCTGAGCGGGCCGGCTAGTTGTTCTTGCCGTTCCCCTGGTTCCCCTGGTTGCTTCCTTGGCCTTTGCCGCGCTGCGCCGGATTCCGGTACTTGTTCGGGTTCGCCTTCTTCACCGTAGGTCCGGACGTGCCGGCCCTGGGAGCCCCGGTGGCCGTCCTGGGGGCGGCCTCGGTCTGTCCTGTGCGGCGAGACACGACGGTGGATTGCCGTTCGTCGAGCACCTGCCGTGTCTTCGAGGGCTCCGGGCTCTCCGAGGGCCCCGGGGCCTCTGAGGTCTTCGAGGGCTCCGGGGTACGGGAAGGTTGCGGCGTCGCGGCGGAGGCGGCACCGGAGGGAGCGCCCCGCTCAGGCCCGCCTGCCCCGCTCGTCCCCGCACCGCGCCATTCGGCGGTGACGGCGGCGGCGACGATGATGCCGACGGCCAGGGCCGCGACACCCGCCGCCAGGTGCCGACGTTCGGTGTTCCGCTGACGCACCGGGGTGTGCCGGGCGTCCTCACGGGCGCGGCCCCCCGTGGAACGGCGACCGGCGTCCTCGCGAAGGTGCCGATCCGTGTGACGGTCGGCGTCCTCGCGGAGGTACTGCCCCGTGGAACGCAGGTCGGCCTCGGACCGGCCGGTGGGCCCCTGGTCGAGGGTCGGCTCCGCGACGCGAGCGGCGAGGAGAGGTGCGTCGGTGCTGCCCGCCTCCCACTCCCAGAGCGTGGCCACCTCCTCCAGCTGTGTCCTGGCACGGGCGATGTCGGTGCGCCGGGCGGGATCCTTTTCGAGCAGGCCGGTGATGACGGGCGCCAGGGGGCCGGCGTTCCGGAACGGTTCGGGGTCGGCCGTCAGTACGGCGGCGAGGGTGGCGAGTGCGCTGCCTCGTCCGAACGCGGAACGGCCCTCCACGGCGGCGTACAGGGTGGCCCCGAAGGACCACAGGTCGCTTTCCTCGTTCGATTCGAGACCGGCGGCACGCTCGGGGGCGATGTAGGCGGGCGTGCCCACCACCATTCCCACACTGGTGAGCGACACATCCTCGTCGACGGCGATGGCGAGCCCGAAGTCGGTCAGGATCGCGTGCCCGTCATCGGTGAACAGGATGTTGGCGGGTTTGACGTCGCGGTGTGTGATGCCGACCTCGTGGGCGGCCTCCAGCGCCGACAGCACCTCCAGCCCGATGCGCGCGGCGGTGGGAGCGAGCAGAGGTCCCTCCTCCGCGAGGATCTCGGCGAGGTTGCGTGAGCGCACGAGCTGCATCACGATCCACAGGCAGTCGTCGTCGGCCCGCACCACGTCGTACACCGCGGCGATGTTGGGGTGGCTCAGCCGCGCGGCGAGGCGAGCCTCCCGCATGGTGCGCTCCAGCAGGACCTCGCGCTCCGGCACGGTCAGGTGGTCCGGGATCGCGACCTCCTTGACCGCGACCTCACGATCGAGCAGCTCGTCGTGGGCCTGCCACACCGTGGCCATGCCGCCTTTGCCCAGCCCTGCCACGAGGCGGTACCGCCCAGCCAGTAACCACCCCTCGTGCCGTGAGGAAGATGAAGAAGCCATGGGGCATGCCTACCCGATGATTGATCCCGCATGTCGCGGTTATCACCGCATCCGATGCCGACCGGTTATCGGATCGTCCTCCAAGGCGCCCTCGGCACTCCGTGTCATCTCGCGGCTCTCCCAGGCCCAGGCCACGATCTCGACCCGGTTGCGCACACCGAGCTTGACCATGATGCCCGAGACGTACCCCTTCACCGTGCTCAGCGAGATGAACAACCCGTCGGCGATCTCCTGGTTGGTGTGTCCCCTGCCGATCGCCCGGACGATCTCGGTCTCCCGCGCGGTCAGGGGCCGCGCGGGCACGCGGATCTCGGTTCGGGCTCCGCGGTCGGCGAGGTGGTGCAGCAGTCGCAGCGTGATGGACGGTGAGATGAGCGCGTCGCCGGTGTACGCGGCCCGTACGGCCTCGACCAGCAGGCGCGGGCCCGCGTCCTTCAGCACGAATCCGGCCGCGCCGTAGCGCAGTGCGCCGTGGACGTACTCGTCCAGGTCGAACGTGGTGACCATCACCACCTTGGTCGGGGCCTCCGCCAGGGTGCGGGCGACCTCGATCCCGTCGAGGCGGGGCATCTGGATGTCCACCAGGCACACGTCCGGACGCGTCCTGCGTGCCTGCTCGATCGTTTCGACACCGTCGCCGGCCTCGGCGACCACGGTGATGTCCGGCTGGTCTTCGAGAATGGTCCGCAGGCTGGCCCGGATCATCGCCTGGTCGTCGGCGAGCAGCACCCGGATGGTCATCCGCGCCTCCTGCCGGGCTCGGGCGGTGTCGTCCGACGCCGAGGTGCCCTGACGGACACGAACGGCACCGTACGGCACGTACGGCACCGACGCCCTCCGGCAGGTACGGGCGGTGTCATCGGTGCTCGCCGAGCTCGCCGAGCCGTTCGCGGCCCCCGGCCCGTTCGCGGCCCCCGGCGTCGGGAGCGGCGGCAAGAGCGGCGTCGCGCAGGAGACCGACCGCGCGACGGGTGGCGGCCAGGGCCTCCGAGCCCGCCGTTTCGATGTCGGCGAGGGAGTCGGTCGCCTTCTCCGGGTGCCTGGCGGTGACGAGCTGGGCGGCCTGGGCCTGGAGCACGATGCTGGTGACATGGTGGGCGACGACGTCGTGCAGCTCCCTGGCCAGTTCAAGGCGTTCGGCACGCCGTATCCGCTCGGCGACGGTACGCCGCCGGACGGCGAGCAGCCGCAGACCGGTCCCGGTCACCACGGCGGCGAGCCAGAGCAGACCGTTCAGCACCGGCACGGCCGAGCCCGGGTTGGCGAGAAAACCACTCGCCACCACGGCCAGACCTCCGGCGCCCACCGCGCAGGCCGCGCGGACGGGCAGTGTCCTGACCGCGGAGCCGACGAGCACCGCGAGCCCCAGGGACGCGGCGGGACTGGGTTCCGCGGGCAGGTGGACGAGGCGGGTGGCGAGGACGGCGAGCGCGGCCACGGCCAGACCGGCGACGGCGATCCACAGCGGGTCGCGGCGGCGCATCAGGGCGAGCGCGCACACCGAGGCCGCGACCACCGCGCCGAACGGCGAGTGCTCGGCGCCCCAGCTGCCGGCGACCTGGTACGCCTGGAAGGCCACGGCGACCGCGAACACGACGCCGAGCCCGGCGTCGGCCGCCGTCTTGAACCGATCGGGAACACGCACGGCGTTCAGGCTAGGCGAGGCACCCCGCCGGCCAGTACCGGCCGAAAGTACGGTCCTTTCCCTGCTTTCTGCCGATATGGGAGCGAGCTCGGGTCCGCAGGATGGGGTCCCATGCCACCCGAAACTCCTCCCCCGACGCCGGAGGCCACCGGACAGGGACACCCCATGACGACCTCCTCCGGCCGGTCGCGGGTCGTCGCGCTCGACGTGCTGCGCGGGTTCGCCCTGTGCGGAATCCTGCTCGCCAACGTCAAGCCGATCGCCCACATGATCCACACCACGGACGCCATGCGGCCGGTGGTGACGGCTGGTCAGGACGACTCCTGGCTGGGGCTGGGCCTCTTCGTCGACCAACGCTTCTTTCCGATCTTCTCCGTGCTGTTCGGCGTCGGCTTCTCGCTGCTGCTGGACTCCGCGGGACGCCACGCCCCGCGCCCCCGGGTGCTTCTGCTGCGTCGGCTTCTGGTCCTGCTCGCCGTGGGCCTGGCGCACATGTTCCTGCTGTGGCGGGGCGACATCCTCACCGTCTATGCCGTCGTCGGCCTGGTGGTGCTGCTGCCCTCGACCTGGTTGCCGCGCCGGGCCGTCGCCGGGCTCGCCGCCGTCCTCGTCGCGACGCCGTTGATCCTGGGCGGCAACGGGGTGCCGCTGGTGCCGGGACTGTTCCTGCTGGGCTCGGCGCTGACCCGGTACGGCGTGATCGACCGGCTGGAGCGCTCGGTGCGTGTCCCGGCCGCGCTCGCCCTGCTCTTCGCGGCGGGGGCGGTGCCCGCCGTGTGGTTGCAGGTCGGGACGCGGGCCGACGAGGCGTACTTCAACACCTGGTTCGGCCTCGCCGGACTGCTGATGGCGGGCGGATACGTGTGTGTGCTGCTGCTCGCGCTCAGGACGCCGTTCCGGCCGGTGCTGCTGAGGGTCTTCTCGCCGCTGGGCCGGATGGCGCTGACCAACTACCTGTCGGCCACGCTCCTCGTCCTGGGGGCCGCCCGCCTCGTGGGCGGCTCGCCGGACGACTGGTCATCGGCGACGGTGCTCCTGATCTCGGGAGCCGTTCTCGTCCCCCAGTGGCTGGTGTCCACGCTCTGGTTGCGCCGCTACCGCCAGGGCCCGCTGGAGTGGCTCTGGCGCTGGGCCACCTGGGCCCGGCGTCCGCCCCTGCGCCGCACCCCCTGACCGGTCCACCGGGCGCGTCCGGTGTTTCCTGCCGGCCGGGACGAACGCGGCGAGGCGTGCCGCGACGGGTTGCCCGAGAAGGATCCCGAGGAGGGCCAGCGCCAGCCCGCAGAGCTGTCGCGCGGTGAGCACCTCCGCGGCGATCACCGTGCCGAGCAGCACCCCGGTCACCGGGTTCAGCAGCCCGACGAGTCCCACCGTTCCCGCCGTCAGGTGTCGCAGTCCGGTGAACCAGGCGACGAAGGCGAGTGCCGTCGCGACGACGCTGAGATAGACGAACCAGAGGGTCTCGGGTCCGTCCAGGCTCGGCGGGGCGCCCTCCACCGCGACGGCGAAGGGCAGCAGGACGAGCCCTCCGGCGACGAGCTGCCACGAGGTCGAGGAAAGCACGTCGACCTCGCTGCTCCACCTCTTGGTCAGCACGTATCCGAACGACGACATCACCATGGCCGCGACGGACGCGAGAACGCCGAGGGGGTCGGCGGCGGTCGCACCGGTGAGCAGCATGAGGCAGACCCCCGCGATGCCGACGCCGGCTCCGGCCAGGTGCAGGACCCGCGGGCGCTCCGAGAGCAGTGACCAGGCCAGGAGCATCATCACGATGGGCGACGTCGCCATGATCGTCGAGGCGACGCTCGTCGGGAGCAGCTGGGCCGCCAGGTAGACGAGCGCGAAGAACGCGCTCATGTTGAGAGTCCCGAGGACCAGGGACTTCCACCACCACGTCCCCCGGGGAAGCCTCCTGCCGATGAGGAGGAGCAGCAGGCCCGCGGGCAGCGCCCTGATGACCGCCCCGTACAGCGGATAGCCGGGCGGGAGGAACTGGTGGGTGACGAAGTAGGTCGTCCCCCACGCGATCGGCGCCATCGCCGTGACCGACGTCCAGCGGAAATTAGCTTCCATGGAAGACAATATAGCTTCCCTGGAAGCTACACTCCAGACATGAGCGAACCCCTGGACCACGTGGCCCGCATCCAGCAGGAGTGGGCCCGCGAGCGGCCGGACCTGGATGTGAGCCCGCAGGGGGTGATCGGGCGCCTGCACCGCCTCGCCGGACACCTCACCGAACAACTCTGCGTCGTCTACCGGCGCTACGGGCTCGGCGAGGGAGAGTTCGACGTCCTCGCCACCCTGCGACGCGGCGGACCGCCCTTCGAGCGCGCCCCCGGAGAGCTCGCCGCCTTCACCATGGTCACCACCGGCGCGATGACCAAACGCATCGACCGGCTCGAACGCGACGGACTGGTCACCCGCCGCCCGAGCGAGAGCGACGGCCGCGGACGGGTGGTCGCACTCACCGACGCCGGCAGGGAACTGATCGACCGGGCGTTCGCCGAGCACATGCGCAACGAACGCCGCCTCCTCGACGAGTTGGCCCCCGAGGAGGCCGCACACCTCGAATCACTGCTCACCACCTGGCTGACCCGCTTCGAGGCCCCGCTCCGGACGGACATCTGAAAAGCGAGGGCCCGCTCGTCGTTCGAGGTCGTTCGGACGGTGGACACGTCCTAGGTCGTCCGGACGGCGCGCATGGCGCGCGTCGACCCGCGTACGGGGCTGTCAGCCGTTGGGTCTGTCAGCCGTCCAGACGGACGGTGACGGTGACACGACCCGCTTCGTCACGTCTCGCGACCGCGTGCCCCGCACGATCGACGCCGTCCAGCTGCAGCGATATCGGCCCGCCCGCCCCCAGGAAGTTGCGCCACCACGTCTTGGCGTCGGGAAACTGAACACCGATCGTGACGGTGTCGGCCACGCGCTGGAAGGCGACGGGTGTGCTGAAGGTGCGTCCCGAGCGGCGTCCCGTATAGGTGATGACCGTGAGGCGTTCGCTGATCCGCCGGCCCCATCGAGGAGAGGAGCGCAACGTCATGACACACGAATTGAAACGGCCGATCGCCCGCTTCGGAAGCGGCGCCCGAAATACCACAGAACCTCCACATGATGAGTGTCTCTTGCCGACCATCGTAACCGGCTAAGCGGAGGGCCCATCCGTTTAGCCGGAAATGGGAAACACAGGCACCGAGACATCTCAGATGTCCTCCCTCCGACGCGCCCACAGGGGCCGCGCCGGAATCCTGCACCGACCGTCCCCGGGCCGTGTCGTCGTCGGGCGCGTCACTGACGGACCGTCGAGCCTCGGCGTTCCTTGCGGATGTGCAGCTGCGCGGGCACCCGGGTGCGCAGCTCGGCGACATGGCTGACGATGCCGACCGCACGACCGCCGTCGCGCAGGCCGTCGAGGATGTCGAGCACCCCGTCGAGGGTGTCCTCGTCCAGGGTGCCGAAGCCCTCGTCGACGAAGAGCGTGCCGATCTCCACTCCCCCGGCCTCCGCGCTCACCACGTCGGCCAGGCCGAGGGCGAGGGCGAGCGAGGTGATGAAGCTCTCGCCGCCGGAGAGGGTCGCCGGGTCGCGGCCCACACCGGTCCAGCTGTCCAGGATGTGCAGGCCGAGCCCGCCGCCGGACCTGCTCCGGTCTCCGGCGGAGCGGTCACGGTTGTGCTCCAGGAGATAACGCCCGCCCGACATGTGGTCGAGCCGTTCGTTCGCCGACGCGACCACCTGGCCGAGGCGCTCGCCGAGCACGTAGGACGACAGCCGCATCTTCCAGCGGTTGTCGGCGGAGTTGCCGCCGGTCAGGGTGGCGAGCCGTTCCGTCAGGCGGTGCCGCTCGTCGGCCGGCTCCCAGCGTCGCAGGCATTCGGCCAGTTCGGTGCGGAGCGCGGCCAGCCGCGCGAGGCGGGCCTCGCCCCGGTCCCGTTCGGACAGCAGGCGGGCGTGGGCGGCGTCCGCCGCGTCCCGCGCGTCACGCAAGGCCGCGAGGTCGGGTTCCGGCTCGGCCGCCGCGGCGACCAGCTCGGGGTCGGCGAGCATCGCGGCGACCGCGGCGCCCTCCTGGGCGAGCTCGCGGAGCCGGGCGGTCTTCTCCCCCCGCTCGGCGGAGGAGCGGACGGCCGCGCGGGCGTCGTCGAGCCCGAGGAAACCCACCTCGACGACGGCGCCCAGCGCCTGGTTACGGGCCGCCACGAGCTCCTCGGCGGCGACCCGCTCGTCCCTGACCGCCTCGACGGCCTCCCGCAGCAGCTCGGCCTCGTCGGCGAGCCGGTCCAGCCTGGCGACCAGCGTCGGGTCCTCGCCGCGCGCCTCGACGAGGCGCGCGGTCAGCCGCTCGGCCTCTACGGCGAGCCTTTCCGCGTTCGTCCGGCGGGAGGCCAGCCCGACGGCGAGCTCGCGTGAACGCTCCCCGAGCCGTTCGGACTCGGCGGCGACCTTCTCGACCTCGGCCGCCAGCGCCGTCTCGGCCCGCGCCGACTCGCGCAGCGCGGCCAGTGCCCGCTCCGCCCCGGTGAGCTCGTCCGCGGCGTCCCGTACGGCCAGGCCGGTCCTGTCGCTCGCCTCACGGTGGGCGGCGGCGAACTCGATCACGCGGGTCGCGGCGGCGAGCGCGGCGGACAGGTGCGCGATCTCCCGTGCCAGGCGGTCGCGGCGGGCCCGCACCGTGGGGTCGGCGCCCCGGGCGTCGTCCAGGCGGGCGGTGAGACGCTCGCGCTCGGTCTGCCAGCCCGCGCGGCGGGCGCGTCCCTCGGCGAGCCGCCCGGCGATCTCCGCCGCCCGGCTCCTCGCGTCCTCCAGCTCGGCGGTGATCCGCTCCACCTCGGCGGCGAGGGTCTCCTCGGTGCTCGCCGCCGAGGTCAGCGCCTCAAGCTTCCTGCCGGCCTCGGCGAGGATCTCCCCCGCTTCCTCCCCGGTCGTCTCACCCGCGACGGCGAGAGCCTCGTCGAGGCGCAGGGTCAGCGTCGTGACGGTGTTGTCCGCGGCCTGACGGCGTTCCATGGCCGCCTCGTAGGCGCTCTGGGCCACGCGCTCGTCGTCGGCGGTGGGTGCCTCGTCGGCCGGGGCGGCGGGAGCGGGGTGTTCGGGTGAGCCGCAGACCGCGCAGGGGTGGCCCGAGGTGAGCTTCGCGGCGAGTTCCGCGGCCATGCCGTCGATCCTGGACTGCCGGATGTCCAGGTGCCGGTCACGGAGCGTCTGGGCGAAGTCGGCGGCGTCCGTCCGCGCGGCGCGGGCGGACTCCAGTTCGGCGCGGAGAATCTCGCGGCGCCGTGCCGCGGCGAGCACCGCGGTGGCGGTGTCGACGCTCGCCCGCGCCGCCGGGACCCCCGCCGCTGCGGCCCTGGCCTCACCGAGCCGAGCCGACACCTCCGCCGACGCGGCGGGCAGCCTCTCCAGGATCTCGCGGACCTCGGCCTCCTGCCGAACCGTCTCCGGGAGCTCCGCGTCGAACGCGGCGATCAGCCCGTCGACCTCGGCCAGCCGGTCCTCCTCGGCCCGCAGCCCCTCCAGCGCGGCCAGTTCCCGCCCGCACTCCCTCTCCCGGACGGTGAGAACCTCACGAACCTTCCCGGGGTCGAGGTGCTCACGTATCTCCTTGAGGCCGGGAGCCTTGCGGCCCTCGTCGGGGTCGAGAGGCCCACCGGGCTCCAGGGCTTCACGGACGTCCTCGAGACCGAGGACCTCGCCGGCCTCGTCGAGGCCCAAGGGGTCGCGAACCTCGGGAGAGAGGACGGCCAGGCCGGCGGCGAGGTCGGTGCGGGCCGCGGACAGGTCGGCGGCGAGGCGGTCGCGCTGCTCGGCCGCCCGGAGACGGGTGACGGCGGCCTCCACCGCCGACTCGGCCGCGGGGACGCGGGCCGCGTCCAGGCGTGCGGCGGTGAGGCGTTCGTCCAGTTCCCTGCGGAGGCCGGGGAGGACCTCCAGGCGGGCGTCGGTCTCCGCCTGCGCGGCGACCAGCTCGGCGATCTCGCGAACGGCCCTCTCCCGCTCCTGGACGATTCCCGCCAGGCGTGTCTCCTCCGCTCGCAGCTCGCCCAGGCGGGTGATCTCGCCCTGGCGGTCGCGTTCCAGCGCGACCAGGTGGCCGAGCACCGCGTGGCGGCGGTCCGCACCGGCATCCGTATGGTCACGGACGTCACCGCGAGCACCCGCACCCGCGTGGTCACGAGCCTCGCCGTAAGCATCGGCGCCCATGCCGGCACGGGCGCCGCCAAAAGCGCCACCGTCCGCGTGGGCGCTGGTCCCGTCGCCGTGGCCCGCACCCGCCGCATCGTCACCGTCGTGCGCGGTGCCGGTGCGGTCGCGGACGACGCCCCACCGGCCGACGGGAGCACCGAGGAGGGGAAGGGCGCGGGCGACGGCGTCGGCGGCCAGCCGGTGGGCCTTGGACTCGGCCTCGGCGCGCTGCTCGGCGCTCTGGATCAGCGGCAGCACCCGGTCGGCGGCCGACGCCTCCTCCAGGATGATCTCCAGGTCCGCGCGTTCCTCGGCCGTCTCCTCCAGCGCCCGGCTCCGGGTCAGCGCCTCGGCGTGACGCCGTCGCCGGTCGGCCAGCGCGGCACCGCGCTCCAGGCTCTCGCGTGCCCGCCGTACGGCGCCCTCGCCCTCGGCTCCCTGCCCGTCCAGCCGCGCGGCCTCCAGGCGTGCGAGCTCCTCAAGCGCGCGGGCCCACCCCAGCGGGTCGTCCTCCACGGAGTTCGCGGAGTCCACAGGGTTCGTGGGGTTCGCGGGGCCCGCGAATCCCACCGGCTCCATCGACTCCGCGGGGAGCCCCGAGTCGGGGAGGGCGTCCAGCGCGGCCAGCAGGGCGGGACCCGCGGCCTCCTCCAGTCGCTTGACGGCGAAGTCGACCTCCTTGCGGAGGGCCTGCTGCTCGCGGTACGCCTCGGTGCGCTGCTCGGCGAGCCAGGACTCGGCAGTGGCGTAGACCTTCACCGAGAACAGGCGCTCCAGGACCCTGCGGCGTTCCTCGCCGTCGGCGCGCAGGAACTTGGCGAAATCTCCCTGGGGCAGCATCGCGACCTGGAGGAACTGCTCGGCGTTCATGCCGAGCAGGGTGCCGACGAACTCCCCGGCCTCGTCGACCCTGGTCGTGAGCCCCACCCATTCCCCGGAGGGCGCGAGCTCCTGGAGCAGCGCCTTCTCGTTCTCCCTGGTCGTGCCGGTGCCCCTGAGCTTGGGGCGCTGCCAGGCCGGCGACCGGGTGATCTTCAGCCTGCGGCCCCGCACCGTGACCTCCAGCGCCACGCTGGGCCCACGCCCAGGGGGCGCGTGGTCGCAGCGCAGGCTCTTGGCGCTGTCGCGCCTGCCGGGCACCCTGCCGTACAGGGCGTAGCAGAGCGCGTCCAGCACGGTGGTCTTGCCCGCGCCGGTGGGGCCGTGGATCAAGAACAGCCCCGCCTCGGCGAGGGCGTCGAAGTCGACCTGCTCCTCACCGGGAAAGGAGCCGAAAGCGGTGATCCACAGACGGTGCGGGCGCATCTACGCCTTCGCCTCCTTCATACGGGAGAACTCCACGGCCTCCCGCAGCAGCCGGGTCTCAGCGGGGTCGGCGGCCTCGCCGCGCACCTCGCGGACGAAGTCGAGGGCGACGTCGATCTCGGGGCGCCCGGCCGCCCTGGCGCGGGTCACGGTCTCCTCGCCCCCGCCCTCGGGCTCGAAGGACAGGGCGAGCGTGTGCGGGAAGCGGGCCCTGAGCCGCTCCATCGCGCCCTTGGGCCTGATCCGGTCGACGAGCGTCACCTGGAGCCAGTGCTCCTCGTGACGGGCGTGCTCGGGAGCGGTCAGCAGGTCGTCGATGCGGCCGGTGAGGCGGCTGACCGGCCTGGGCACCGGGGCCTCGACGAACTCGGCGCCCTCGTACCCGCCGGGACCGATGTCGACCACCCAGGAGCCCTTCGTCTGACCGGCCTCGGAGAAGGAGTAGGCGATCGGGGAGCCGGAGTAGCGGGCGGTCTCGCTCATCCGCTGGCGGCCGTGCAGGTGGCCGAGCGCCACGTAGTCGACCCCGTCGAAGGCGCGCACCGGGACGTGCGCGACGCCTCCCACGCTGATGTCGCGCTCGCTGTCGCTGCCCCGCCCTCCGGTCACGAACGCGTGGGCGAGGACCACCGACCGGGGACCGCGCCGGGCGAGGTCGGCGCGGACCAGGGACATCGCGTGCTCGATCGCGGCGGTGTGGGTGCGCTCGGACAGCTCCCAGGGCGCGCGTACCAGCTCGGGCTCCAGGTAGGGGATGCCGTAGAAGGCGACGTCGTCGACGACGACCGGCTCGCCGACCCGCCCCGGATCGGTGCGCAGGTGGACGCCCGCCGCGTCGATGAGGTCGGCGCCGAAGCCGAGGCGGCGGGCCGAGTCGTGGTTGCCGCTGATCAGCACGGTGCGCACGCGGGCGTCGACCAGCCGTCGCAGCGCCTGGTTGCACAGATCGACCGCGTCGACCGAGGGAAGCGCCCGGTCGTAGACGTCACCGGCGACCGCGACCACGTCGATCCGCTCCGACCTGACCGTCTCGATCAGGTGGTCGACGAAGACGCCCTGGGCCGCCAGGAGGCTCTCCCGGTGGAACGATCGGCCCAGGTGCCAGTCCGATGTGTGCAACACCCGCATGTCGCACGAAGCTAACAGGACTCAGCGACAAATGTGGCCACTCACGTCACGCCGATCCCCCGCTCTGTTCGGGGATGGCGGCGATGAGTACGCTTGAAGATCGGAAGGAACGATACCGGAGCCAACGACGAGCACGGAGGCGGATCGCCATCGGGGATCGCGGTGACATCCAGGTGGGCCGTGGCGTCCTGAGCGTCGCGTCCGGGCTGATCCTGGTGATTCTCGCGACGGTGGGCTACACGCTGCCGCCGCCGTTCGACCCGACTCCCCTGCACGCCGATCCGGTCTTCCAGACCCTTCCCCCCCAGCCGCCCGCAGAGCTCCGTCCGGTCGCCGCGAACCGGCAGATCACCACGCAGGACATCACCGTCACGGCCGAGGACGGTACGCCACTGGGTGCGACGATCCGCGCGCCGGTCGCCCCCGGACGGCACCCGGCGCTGGTCTTCGTGCAGGGCGCGGGCCCCGGGGTCAGGGGCGAGTTCACGACCCAGGCCGAGTGGCTGGCCAGGTCCGGGATCGTCACCCTCGTCTACGACAAGCGGACCGTGGGCTACGACTTCCTCAAGCGCGACTTCGGCCTCCTCGCCCGCGACGCCCTGCGCGTGCTGAAGGAGCTGCGCTCACGCGAGGACGTCGACCCGGCCAGGGTGGGACTCTGGGGGGTGAGCGAGGGCAGCTGGGTGGTGCCCATCGCGGCCAACGAGAGCAGCGCCGTCGGGTTCACCGTGCTGGTGTCGTCCCCCAACGTCTCCCCCATGCGGCAGGTGACGTGGGCGCTGGGCGAGCAGCTCCAGCGGCTGTACGCGCCCAGCGGGGTGCGCGAGCTGCTCATCCGCGCGATCGGCGCCGTCGACGCGGACTTCCTGCGCTACGACGGCCTGCCCGCGCTGCGCGAGATGCGGCAGCCGGTCCTGGCCCTGTACGGCACGCGCGATCCCTCGATCCCGTTCGTGGAGAGCAGCAAGGCGTTGACCGACGCCCTCACCGAGGGCGGCAACGACGACTACACGATCCGCTACCTCGACCGCGCCGACCACGGCATGCGCTTCCACGGCGGTCCCCTCGTCCCCGACTACCTGCGGACGCTGTCCAACTGGGTGACGGGCCTGCCGGACACGGCCAAGCCCTCGGTGCACATCGCCGGCGCCACACCGGTCCAGCGCCTGGAGGCGAGCGACGTTCCCGCCGCCCCCTGGTACGCCGGGGGCACGATGATCGGCCTGACGCTCTGCCTGGCCGTGGTCGGCTACGTGGTCGGGCCGGTCGCGGAGATGGCGGCGCGACTGCGGGGTCGCGCCACCGCGGCGCAGGCCGACGTCCTGATCTGGCCGCCGATCCGGCGGCGGTTCCGCCGGATGGCGTGGACCGGGGTCGGGCTGCTCGTCTCGGTGGTGGCGTTCATCACGCTGCTCGTGCTGTTCTCGGTCAACCAGGCCGGGGCGTGGCCCGCGGTGCTCGCCGGGTGGCTGGTCATCAGGATCCTGGCGCTGCTGATGCTGCTGCAGGAGGTCACGGGCGTGGCGGCCGTCGTGTCGGGACTGCGCGAGGGTTGGCAGCCCTCGCGCCCGCAGAGCTTCGCGGTCGCCGGGGTGCTGGGCGGCACCGGCCTGCTGCTGGTGGCCGCCGCCTACTACGGCCTGTTCTCCTTCCCCTGGTAGGGCTCACCGTTGGACCGGGAATCGCCGTCCGGGGACAGTCCGGGGACAGTCCGGGGACATCGTCACGGAGGAAAAAGCTCGGCCCGGCATCGGCCGGGCCGAGCGTGGATGCGCCTACGGCCGCTTCGCCGGAGAGATCCGGTAGGCGCGGATGACGGTCTGCTCGACGGTGTTGCCCGCGGTGTCGGTGGACGTGGCCCGCAGGGACGCGAAGCCCCCGGCGGCGGGGTGCCGCAGGGTCACCGCGCCGTTGTGGACCTTCGCCCGGCTCCAGGTGGCGCCGTCGTCGTAGGAGACCTCTACGGCGAGGTCACGGGGCTTGCCCGCGCCGGAGCCCGCCTGCTGCCGTACGATGACCGGCACGCTGTAGGTCCGGCCGCCCGGTGCGCTGTTGTGCGCGTCCAGCGCGGGAGAGAACCCGACGACGGAGATCGGCAGGGGCAGCGGGCTCTCACCTCCGACGTGTTGCGAGCGGAAGGTCCAGGCGGTGGAGGTGCGGGTGGACAGGGTGGCCGGGGCGCCCCGCTCGGACTCCATGACCAGCCGGTAGTCCGCCGCGCCTGCCGGGACGGTGAACTCGCCCCACGTCGAGGGCTCCTCACCGACCAGGACGCCGTCACGGTAGAGGGCGATGCGCGCCTTGGTGGTCGCCGCCCGACCGGCCCGACCGGCCCCGTCGCCGTACGGCGGCACGGCCGCCCAGATCAGGTCGCCGGTACGGGACATGCCCGCGGATCCATCGCCCACCGGAGGCAGGGTGGGGCCGAAGACGCCCCGGTTCCACGACTCCCGGTAGGTGCGGCCGGGGGTGTAGCCGGTGAACGGCGACTCGAACCGGGTCTCCTCCCCTTCTGGACCGTACTCGGCGAAGTAACGTATCCAGCGAGCCCCCGCGTCGGTGTTGACGTGGTGCGTGGAAACCGACGGTGTCGCGATCCTGACGTCCATCAGGTAGACGTTAAGACTTATCCCGGCCGGCCGGGCGCCGCTGGCGGCCCTGCCGTAGACGCCGGTCAGGTGGGCGGCGTAGTCGGTGTGAAGGGTGGCGAGCTCACTCCTGGCGACATCGCGCCGGAACCCGGTGACCATTCCGCCCCTGTGGAACCACGCGAGACCGTAGGTGCGAGGACTGTTGTCGGTGCTGCCGCTGGCGTCCGCCTGTGCCCACAGACCGGTGACTCTGGTGATCGCTCCGTCGTAGGTCCGGGCGGGTCCGAGTTGCGCTGTCGCCATGTTCTCGAACCGGTCGCTCATGTAGGTCCTGCTCGCCATCCACCCGGTAACGGGAGCCGCGTAGGTCACCTGTGCCGCAAGCTGCACGGCGGCCGCGTTCGGCACGGTGGCCGAGAGCGGCCGGCCCAGCCGGGCGTCCAACTCCACGGTCTGGTCCCCGGTCAGGTCCAGACCCGGGTGAATCAGATGGGTGACGTGGCTGTTCCCCTGGCTCCTGTCGAGAAGGCTGCTCGACAGAAGCCACCTGCCCCTCGGCAGCCGCAAGGTGACGGTCTCCCCACCTTCCTCAAGGAAGATCAGTTCCCGGGTCGGGTCGTCGACACTTTCGAGGACGGTGAAGTAGGAGGCGGTCGGCCTGCCGTCGCGAGCGGTGTGCCGCAGGGTGAGGTCGTAGCTCTCGACCTCGTTCTCCACCGCGAGCGGGGTGCTGATCCGCAGGTCGTCGTCGCCGGTGGCGACGAGGTGGCCGCCGACGCCGCCTTCAGGGGTCCGGGTGCCGGTGGTGGCGGTGACCGAGACGTCGGCCTGACCGCCCGCGGGCACCGTGACGGTCGCCGGGCTCACCGTGAACACGCCGTGCCCGTCCTGCCCTTCGACGGACAGCGCGAGGTTCACCGGCGAGATGCCCGGGTTGTAGTAGGTGACCTTTCCGGTGATCGGCGTGTCATCCCCGTGTGGCCATTTCTGCAGGCCGAAACTCACCCCGCCGGGTTCGGCGGTCACCGACATCGTCGTGGCCCGCGCCACGTCGACCCGGCCGGCGCCCTGCTCGAAGATCCCCAGCGCCGGGTTGGGGCGTGCCGAACCCATCAGCACCGCCTTCAGCGTCCCAGGCGTCCAGTCGGGGTGCTGACCTGCCAGGATCGCCGCGGCGCCCGCCACGTGCGGGGTGGCCATCGAGGTGCCCGACATGACGGTGTAGGAGCCGCTGCCCGGTGAATCCTTGGAGCGTGCGGCGGTGATGTCCACCCCCGGCGCGGTGATCTCCGGCTTGAGCGCGGAGTCACCGACGCGCGGACCCCGGCTGGAGAACTCCGCCAGTGCCTCGGCCCCGGTGACGGCGCCGACGGCCAGGGCCGCGTCCGCGCTGGCCGGCGAGCCCACCGACCGCTCGGCGCCGTCGTTGCCCGCGGCGACCACGAAGAGCGTTCCGTAGCGTTCGGTCACCTCGGCCACCGCCAGCTCCAGCGGGTCGGTCTCGGGGGTGTCGGAGCCGCCCAGGCTCAGGTTCGCCACCTTGGCGCCCTGCTCACCGGCCCACTGCATGCCCGCCAGGATCGCCGACTCCTCACACCAGACCCCCTCGCAGACCCGGCCGTTGAGGATCTGCGCGCCGGGGGCGACTCCCCTGTACCTGCCGTCGGAGGCGGCGCCGCTGCCGGCGATGGTGGAGGCCACGTGGGTGCCGTGTCCGACCGGGTCACCGGTGCCGGGCTCGGTGGTGAAGTTCGCCTGCGCGCCCATCCGGTCGGCCAGGTCGGGGTGAGTGGCGTCCACTCCGGTGTCCAGCACCGCCACCTTCACACCGGTGCCGGTGTGGCCCTTCTCCCAGGCGGCGGGCGCGCCGATCTGCGCGACGCTGGTGTCCAGCGACAGCTTGCGCAGCCCGTCCAGCCATATCTTCGTCTTCGTCGCGCCGCCGGAGCGGGCGTGGGCGCCACTCACCACGTCGTCCCAGAACCGGGCGCGCTCCTTTCTCGGCGTCCGTACGGCCACCCCGTCCACGGCGGCCAGGTCGCGTGTCACCTTCGCGCCGCTCGCGGACATCTCGGTGCGCAGCGCGTTCCGCGCCCCCGCCCCCCGGCCGGTCACGATGAGCGGCAGGTCGTCCCTGCGGTCGTCGTAGCCGAACTCGGTGAGCGCGCTCACGTCGAACAGCCGGGGATCCAGGCGGCCCTCGCGCAGCGGCGCGAACGCGTCACTGGGGAGGACCCTCAGTCGCCCGTCGCGCTCGTCGGTGGTGAAGGAGATGCCCTCCCGGCCCTCACCCCGTTCCACCAGGACTGCTCCGGAGCCGGTCACCGTCACCCGGTCACCGGTGATCAGCGTGACGGTGACCGGCGCGGCGGCCGCCGGGGAGGTCCGGCTCACCGGCGCGGGTCCACTCGCGGCCCCCGCCGCCGATGGTCCCGCCGATCCCACCGCCAGCATTCCCGCGACCAGCAGGCTCGTCGTTCTTCGTGCGGTTCTCACGTCTTCCCTTCACTGGATGATTCGATGCGCGTTCTTCCACCGGCAGGAAGCCCTCTTCCGCCGAATGGTGGTGTTCGCGTGCCTGTCTCCCCGCGACGCGTTCCCGGGGTCGCGTGGGCCCCGGGACCGCGAAGGCCCCTTCTGGGGAGATAGCGGTCGGCGTACGGAACGCGAGGTCAGCCGGCGGCCGGGATGGCGGGCTTGTCGTCGGTCCAGCCGACCCTGTAGTAGTCGACCCGGCTCTTGCCCTTGTCAGAGGAGTCGACGTAGTGGGCGAGCAGCGTCATCGTGGCGGTGTCCACGACGAACCGCTCCTCCAGCGACCAGCCCTTCTGGTATTTCTGGGCGAGGGGCGGCAGGGCGAGCTTCTGGCCTGAGCGGTTCAGCGGGTCCTTGGCCCGGCCGAGGTCCTTGACACCCTTGGTGGTCTTCAACACCTGGTAGGCGGCGGACCTGACCTTGAACGGCACCGGGTTCCTGTAGAGCAGGTCGATCGCGTACTCGGCCACGTACCGATCCAGGTTGTTCAGCCAGTTGTCGATCGTGGAGTTCGGAGAGGTGGTCTTGGCCTCCTCGGCGGATTTGTCGATCCAGGCCCGCACGTCCTTGACCATGTACGCCCGCAGAGCGGCGGGATCGGTGGGCAGCGACTGGAGCTGCCGGTAGGTGACGAACCGACTCTCGCGCAGCATGAAGCCGCCGGGCCACTTCGGCGTCTTCTTCACGTACCCCTCGCCGGGCTTGGTGGACAGGGAGATCTTCATGCCCTCCGTGCGATAGGTCCACGAGGTCGGCGACCCGTCGGCCTTCCAGGCCGCCCTGTCCTTCTCGCTCTTGGGCCGGGCGCCCAGCTCGCGGTAGGCGCCCCAGAGCTTGCCGTCGGGCGTCTGCCAGTCGACGCTGACCGATCGTTCCGTAACGGTGTAGCCACTGCCGACCGGACGCGGGTGGTCCCTGGTCCCCACCACCTCGACGCGCCAGTAGTCGGCCTCGGGCGGTGTGGCGGCCGCCGCGGGAACGGCGAGCAGACCGGTGAGCAGCAGTCCGGCCAGTACGGTCATCGGATATCTCATCTCTTCTCCTTCAGTGGGTTGTCATCGGCCCAGCGGTTCTCCCGGACGGCGGTGAAATTCAGGAGCATGCCGTCAGGGACGGAGCGGGTCTCAAGGGAAAGGGGTGCTCCGCTGTCCGGATCGACCACCAGCCGCGTCCGCGTCTCCCCTGCGTACGGTCTGGTGGGGAACTCTCCTGAGCGGTACTCGACCGCCTGCCCGGTGCGGCCCAGCACGTCGGTCACCTGTCCGACGGCGTCGGTCTCGGGCATCGAGGCCAGCAGCCGGTAGGCGGCGGCCCTGGTCCCGCTCGTCACCGGCGCGAAGAAGAGCAGGCGGACGACGTTGTCGACGGTCGACCGCTCGTCGGTGCCCTTGAGAAGCTCCCGCAGGTCCTCGGGGGTGCCGGGCAGTTGCTCCAGCTTGGTCAGCGGTCGGCCCGCCATCACGACACGGAAGTCCCAGTCCTCGCTCGAAAACGTGTCCGGCTTCCCCCGCGCCGCCCGTACGACGCCCGGCGGCTCGTCGAACGACAGCATCCCCGGGGTGTTTCCCTCGTAGGTCCACGAGGTCGGCGCTCCGTCCGCGCGCCAGGCCTCCTCATCCCGGGGCGTCGCGGGCTTGACTCCAAGACGTGTCCAGCGATACCAGGTCCTCGCCTCCGGGTCGGCGGGGATCCAGCTCTCCTCCAACCGGGTCTGCCGCAGCGTGTAGCCACCGCCGGGGGAACGGAACTCCTCGCCGCTGACCAGGGTGCTTCCCCACCACGCGCCGTCGTCGGGCATGGAGGCCACCGAGGTCGCGGCGGCCAGCAGGAACCGCTTGCCGTCCTGCGCGGCGATCACGCCACGCGTGGCGGGCGGGCTCGGCGGCGCCGCCGAGGTGACGACCAGGGTCGCCGCCGCCGCGCCGGCCAGTCCGAGTCCCAGCGCACTCCACCAGGCGGCCCGCAGGGGTCGCCGTACCCGTTTCGTGGCGAACGCGGCGTTCAGCCGTTCGCGTCCCGCCCGTTCCACCTCGGGCGACAGCGACGGCACGGGCAACAGCTCCCGCACCGCCTGGTAGTCATCCACTGGAACCTCCATGCAGGGGGTTGACGCCGCCCAGGGCGGCACGGAGCCTCTTACGCACCCGCGACAGCCGGGATCCGACGGTGCCGTACGGGATGCCGAGCGCCTTGGACACCTCTTCGTGGCTCAGTTCGCCCAGCGCGCTCAGCATCAGCACGTCCCGGTCGCCGTCGGGCAGCGCCAGCAGCTCCCCGGCGAGGCGCCCCTGGGCGTTCAGCGCGTCGACGCGGGTCGCCACGCGCTCCTCGTGGCCGTGCTCCGCACTGGGCTGTGCCGCGGCACTGCGCCGTAGCGCCGCGAGCCTCCGGGTCTCGGTACGGCGGTGCAGCCCGATCAGGTTGGTGGCGATGCCGTACAGCCACGGACGTACCTCGCCGCGCTCGGGGTCGAACCGATCGCGCTTCCTGAACGCCGTGAGAAACACCTCGGCGGCGAGGTCGTCGGCGGCCTGCTGGTCGAGTCGCCTGCCCAGGTAGCCGTGGATCTCGCGGAAATGCCGGTCGTAGATCTCACCGAACCGTTCTGGACTACGGAGCGACAGCTCAAGCAGGGCCGCGTCGCTGATCTCCCCCGGCGGATCGGCTCGGCCGACCGGACGTGTCACTTTGGCAGTCACGCCTTCTACTCAACCGATGGGACATTTCGCTTTCACGGCCCTTCTCACCGACAAGTGCCCGGCACCCCGTGAAGACCCCACGCCTTCGAACGCCGGCCGTTCGAACACTGACAGCCGGGCACGCCGACGCCTCTGGACCACGACTCCGCACCCGACGCCCGTGGAGGCCTGACACTCGTGCTGACCAGGCATCTTTGAACGCCCGGCGTCGGGAGACGCGGCCACCGGTGAACGCCCGCCACCGCAGCCGACGGAGACGAGTCCGGAGTCGCCGAGGGGTCATCTCCCGGCGGACGGGCCTAGAGGCAGCCGTCGAGCCAGCGGTCCATCTCGGCGAGGACGCGCCTGCGGACCGGTTCGGGTGACAGCACCAGGTCGTGTATCCCGCCCCGCACCCGGACGCACGTCACGTGTGACCCGATGCTGGTCGACCAGCGGGCGATCTGGCCGGGGTCGAGCACGACGTCCGCCTCCTGGGCCTCGGGCATGAAGGCGCGCAGCCGCAGGCCCTTCTCCGCGCAGAGCACCAGCACCGGCACGTCCACCCGGAGGCCGTCGTGCAGCCTGCGCTGCGCCCGGCGGATCGCCCCCAGCCAGGCCGCGTGCACCGGGAACCCTCCGATGGGCTTCCACTCAAGGTCGAAGTCCCACTCGCCGTGGTGGCTGCGGTGCAGGCTCGTACCGTACGCGGTGGCGGCCACCAGGGGCAGGACGGCGCGGGCGGGCAGTCTGGACAGTTGTCTTCGCAGCAGGTCGGCGGCGATCCGCACGGGAAGGGGGACGTTGAGGTCGAGGAAGGGACTGTTGAGCACCAGCGCCTGGACGAGGCCCCGGCCGCGGACGCGGTCGGCCCAGAGCGGGGCGATCAGGCCGCCGGTGGAGTGGGCGTTGAGGACGACGCGGTCGTGCCCGTCGCGCTCGCGGATGACGCGTACCGCCTCGTCGATCTCCGGGAAGTACTCGGTGACGCTGCGCACGAACCCGCGGGTCTGGTGCGGCAGCAACGAGCGGCCGTACTTGCGCAGGTCGAGGCCGTAGAAGTCGAAGCCCCTCGCGACGAAGTGGTCGGCCAGGTGGGTCTGGAAGAAGTAGTCGGTGAAGCCGTGCACGTAGAGCACGGCGCCGCGGGCGGGCTCGGGAGCCCGTCGCCGCACCAGTGAGGCCACCACCGTGCCCTCGTCGTCGTCGGCCATCGGCAGGACCGTGAGCTCGTAGTCGGGACCGAGAACGTCGGGCATGACGGTCAGGGTAGTTCGTGCGAATCATCCGGCCGCATCGGGACCTCCCGAAGGGCTTCGGGGCCTCACGCGGGAAGAGGACCGGGGTGATTCGTCCGGGAAGGCGGCGGTGTTCTCGGCGGCGTCGAGCGCGCGTGAGAGGTCGAGGGTCGCCGGGGATCATCGGGGATCACTGCGGCGGCGCTGTTTTTCGATCTCCGCGAAACCCTGATCGAACCCGATTGCAGTAGAAATGATGAGATATAGGCGTATTAGCTTCCCGGTTTGTTCACCCGTTTGTCGCCCGCGGCCTGGTTTCGCCCCCCTACCATCTCCCCTGCGGCGGTCAAGCGCGAGGAAACGGGGAGCAATTGCGGGACAGATCAAAGCCGCCCGGCGTCGGTGCGGTCATCGGCTGGACGGCACTGGCCGCCGTCGCCCCGGGCGCCGCGCATCTGCGTGCCGGATGGCGCAGGACGGGACTGGCGATCCTGTGCGCGTACGCGGCGCTGTTGCTGGCCCTGCTCTGGGTCGCGCTCACCTCCGACCTCGCCGACCTCGCCGGGCAGCTGGTCGCCTCCTCCTGGCTGACCGTCGTCACAGTGGCCTCCCTCGCGCTCGGCGTCGCCTGGTTCACGCTGATCGTGCACTCGTTCGTGGTGATGAACCCCGGCACGCTGCCCAGTACAGGACAGGCGATCGCCGGAGGCGTGGCGGGGACGCTCGCGGTGGCCGTACTCCTGCCGTTCGGCCTGGTCGGGCAGTACGCGGCGGTCTCGCAGTCGGCACTGGACGACGTCTTCAACGCCCCGTCCACACCGCGTCCCGCGAGCGACGGGGACGGCCGCGAGGAGGACCCCTGGGCGGGCCGCGACCGGGTGAACATCCTGCTGCTCGGAGGCGACGCCGACACCCACCGGGTGGGCGTGCGGACCGACAGCATCAACGTGGCCAGCATCGACGTCAAGTCCGGCAACACCGTGCTGCTCAGCCTGCCGCGCAACCTGGAGAACGTCCGCTTCGTCCCCGGCTCCCCCATGGCGAAACGCTTTCCCGACGGGTTCCGGCTCCCGGCCAACCCCGACGGCTCGCGCGAGGACCTGCTCTTCGCGGTCTGGGAGTACGCCGACTCGCATCCGGAGATCTTCGGGGGCCGTAAGAACCAGGGCACCAAGACGCTCGTCGACACGGTCGGCTACACGCTCGGGCTGAAGATCGACTGGTACGCCCTGGTCAACATGTGGGGGTTCGCCCGGCTGATCGACGCGATCGGAGGCGTGACGCTCACCGTTCCCCAGGACGTGGTCTTCGGCAAGTACGACGAGGGCCTGGTCAAGGCCGGAACCCGCAAACTGCGCGGCGCCGACGCGATGTGGTTCGCCCGCTCGCGCACCAACAGCGACGACTACACCCGGATGGGACGCCAGCGCTGCGTGCTGGGCGCGCTGCTCTCCCAGTCGGACCCGGCGACCGTACTGTCCAGGTTCAACCAGGTCGCGCTCGCCACCAAGGAACTGCTGCGGACCGACATCCCGCGCCCGATGCTGGAGCACCTCGTGCCGCTGGCGCTGAAGGTCAAGAACGCGAAGGTGACCAGCGTCCAGTTCGTCCCACCGCTGATCAACACCGGCTACCCCGACTGGACCAAGATCCGCACGGTCACCGCCAAGGCTCTGCGCGCCTCGGTCGTCACCCGGCGCCCTCTCACCGCCACCGCGGCCCCCGGCGCCACCCCGAAGGCCACCACCGAGCGAGGGCCCACCCGCACCCCCCAGGCTGCGGCTGAGCAAGGGCCCACCCGCACGCCCCTCCCGGGAACGAGCGCCACGGCGAAACCGGACCCGACCACTCCCAAGGGCATCACCGAAGGCTGCGGCTGAGCGAGGGCCACCCGTCTCAGGACGACGGCTCTCCTGGCGACGGTCCTCAGGACGACGGCCGAAGCGCGACCGGGTTCCCCGGACAGGCCGGGGCGCGGTCGACCTCCCGCACGATCCGTCACCGGGCCCTCGGCCACCACATGGCGGGCCGGCGCTCCGGCTTTCACGCCGGGGAGCGCGTCAAGCCAGGTACGACTCCTTGGACAGGCGACGGACCCGGTCCTCGTCGATGCGGTGCCCCAGCCCCACCTGGGTGAGCGGCACGGCCACCACGCCGCCCGACGCGCCGACCGGCGGGTCGACGATCTGCGCGCTGCGCGGCGGCTCGGCCACGTCGCAGGGCAGGTCGCAGCCGGGCAGGCTGGCCGCGGCGACGGTGGCCGCACGGGCCAGCCCGGTGCCCTTTCCTCCAGCGCAGGCGATCTCCCATCCGGCGCGCACCGCGCGGTCGTGCACCCGCCGCACCTCGCGCAGGGAGCCGAGGGCCGCGGGACGGAGCAGCAGCGCCCGGCCCGCCCTCGCGGTGACCGCCTCGTCCAGCTCTTCGGCCGAGGAGACCTCCAGCAGCACCGGGGCGGCGACGCGCTCCTGCAGGTCCGCGTGGTCACCGAGACTCGCGAGACCGGCGAAGGGGCGCTCGATGACGGAGAGCGTGTAGGCGTCCAGCGCCTCGAGGGCGCCGATGTCGGTGTAGGCGCCACGGGCGTCCACGCCGATGCCCAGCGCCGGGTACGCCTGACGGACGGCGCGCAGCGGCTCGATGTCCCAGCCCGGGTGAACGTCCAGGGTGACGTGGGCGTACCCGGCGCAGACGTGCCGGTTCACCCGCGCGACCAGGCTCTCCAGGTTGCGCTCCGCGCCGATCCTGACGGTGGCCATGAGCGAGGTGCGGGTGCCGCCCAGCGCGTGGGCGAGCGGCACCCCGCGCATCTTCGCCCACAGATCCCAGCAGGCCATGTCGGCGGCCGACCCTCCGGGAATCGAGCCCAGCTCGTCGGGATGCTCCCAGTCGACGCCGATCAGCGCCTGCGCGAGCCCTTCCTCCAGCGCGACCCAGGTCTTGGGGTCGGCGTCGACGACCTCGCCCCACCCGGTCATCCCGCCATAGTCGGTGAGCCGGACGAGGATGCTCTCCGGCCGCCTGCCGTACGGCAGTATCAGCCGGAACACCTCGAGCTCACGGATACGCGGCATGGACCCCTCGATCTCTCCGAGCCCGAACGACCTCGGACTCCGGCGACTTTCCGTGCCCGGAGAAGCCGGGCCAGGAAACACGAATCCCGCCCGAAGGCGGGACTCCCCCCTCAACACCACGAAGAACGGCGTTCTTCCCATGGTGCCACGGCGTCCGGTGAACGCCTCCGGCGCGAAGGGGGATTCGGTGGAGAGTCCCCCTTCCACCTGAGGTCTCGGACGCGCAGGGGGTTCGGAGCGCATAGACGAGCAGGTCTCATGTCCTGGGCAGGACCCGGCCGGCGACGAGTGCCCCGGTGGCCGCCATCAGCGCCGTCAGCCAGAAACAGAGCACGTAGACGGCGACCGAGGCGCCCAGGGCCGCGAGGAGCGCCCCGGTGATCGCTACCGCGACGACCGTGTAGACCGACTCGGCGACACCGAGCGACGCGCTGTTCTCCCCCTCCTGCCCCGGGGGCGACAGCTCCAGGACGAGCACGGAAAGCGTCGGGTAGACGATGCCTATACCGAAGCCCAGGATGATCTCGCCGAGGAAGGCGGTGGCGACCGGGACGACGGCGAAGACGGTCAGGCCCATCAGCGCGAGGCCCGCGGCGATCATCACCGAGCCGGAACGCAGCACCACAACCCGGTCGAACCGCTTGCGGCCCACCAGCCAGGACCCGAACGACCAGCTCAGCGCACCGCCGGTCAGGGTGAGCCCGGCCATCGTCAGCGACAGGCCACGCTCCTGGTTCAGCATCAGTGGCAGGAACGCCTCACCGCCGATGGCCGCGCCCGCCGCGATCCCGCGCAGGGAGATCACCGAGGGCAGCCCACGGGCCGCGCGCAGGGTTCCCGGGGGGAGCAGCCGGGGCAGCGCCGCGATCAACGTGGCCAGGCCGGCGGCGAGCAGGACGAACCCGGTGCCGCGCGCCGCGCCGCCGGCCTCCGTGAGCGCCGACGCGCCGTACTGTATGAGCGCCGCCCCTGCCGCGACGAGCAGCGCCCAGCCCAGCCGGCGCGTGATCGAGGACCGGGCGCCGGACGGCCGCTTCGTCACCTCTCCTTCACCCGTCCCTGACACCGCCGCACCCGCGCCGGCCTCCGGAACCGGCTCCATCACCGCCCCCGCCCCTGGTCCCGCTGACACCGGCACCGGTTCCGTCTCGGCCTTCTCCGGCTTCGCCATCGGCGCGGAGGCCAGCCCGCGCCAGAGCAGCAGCGCCGCCGGGAGGAGGATCCCCGTCACGCCGATGAAGACCCAGCGCCAGCCCACGTTCTCCACCACGATGCCGGTGATCACCGGTCCCACCATGGAGGGCACCACCCAGGCCGTCGCGAAGATCGAGAACACCCGGGGATGAAGCTCCGCCGGGTAGGACCGCGAGACCAGCACGTACATCGAGACCTGCAGGATGCCCGCGCCGAATCCCTGTACGAACCGGCCCACGATGAACGCGTCCATCGTCGGCGCCGCCCCGGCGACGACCAGCCCGACGGCGAAGATCGCCACCCCGGTCCACAACGGCGCGACCGGCCCTTTGCGATCCCCCCACCACCCGCCCAGCACCGTCGCGACCACCCCGGCCGCCAGCGCCCCGCTGAACGCCAGCCCGTACAGCGCGTGACCGTCCAGCTCGTCGGCCACGACCGGCATCGCGGTGGCCACCGCGAGATACTCGAAGGCGGCCAGGAAGATGAGGGCCACCATCCCGACCGTGAGAGCGCGGTGGCTCCGGGCGAATATCCCGGCGGGAGGCTTGTCGGTCATCACGGTGGTCATGGGGTCGACGGTACGGCCACCGCGCGGCGGCACGCATCGGCCCCCGGATCAGCCCTTGGTCGTAGGACCGGTGTCCACCGACGCGGGAGGCCGGGCTCGGGGCATCCATACCGTTTCACGGTGATTCCGGCCGACGCCCACGACGCGGGAGGCCAAGCCCAGCGGAAGCGGCGAAGCGGCGAAGCGGCGAAGCGGCGAAGCGGCGAAGCGGCGAAGCGGCGAAGCGGCGAAGAATATTAACGACCGTTCGGTCATATTGTTTGCTAGGGTTCCAGACATGATCGACGGACGACTCCAGCGCGGAGAGCGCACTCGCCGGACGGTCCTCGACGCCGCCGTCCGGCTCGCCTCGGTCGAAGGGCTCGACGGCCTGTCACTCGCCCGGCTGACCGCGACACTCGGCGTGAGCAAGTCCGGACTTTTCACTCATTGGCCCGACAAACAATCGCTTCAACTCGCGATCGTGGAACACGCCAGAAAACAGTGGACCGAGCACATCGTCGAGCCCGCCCTGCGCGGCCCTCGGGGGGTGCGCAGGCTGTGGACCCTGCACGAGCGCCGCATCGACTTCTACCGCGCGGGACACCTGCCCGGCGGCTGCTTCTTCGGCACCGTCGACGGCGAGTTCGACGACCGCCCCGGCCCGGTCCACGACGCCGTCGCCGACGCCGTCGGCAGCTGGATGAACCTGCTGACCCGGCTCAGCGAGCTCGCGATCGAGCTGGGCGAGCTGCGGCCCGGCACCGACCCCGCCCAGCTCGCCTTCGAGATCGAGGCACTCGGCTCGGTCGTGGTCGTCCACACCCACCTGCTCAAACGCGAGCACAGCTACCGGTTCGCGCGCACGGCCGTCCTCGAACGGCTCCGTTCCCTCTCGACCGACCCCTGCGTCCTCCCGGAGACCTGACATGACGACCGTCCTGCGGAGCGGGCACATCCAGCCCGTCCAGATCCACTTCGACGACCTCGACGCGATGGGCGTCGTCCACAACGCTCGCTACGTCCTGCTTCTCGAGCGGGCACTGTCCGACTACTGGGCCGAGCGAGGGTGGCCGTTCGACCCCGCCCGGTCGCACTTCGCCGAGATCTTCTTCGTGGTACGTGAGTTCTCCATCACCTACCACACGCCGATCAACACCGTGGGCGAGGCCGCGGTGCACTTCTGGCTGGAACGCCTGGGCACCACCAGCGTGGTGTACGGCTTCCGTGTGCTGTCGGCCGACCACACCGTCGTGCACGCCGAGGGCCGCCGGGTCCAGGTCAGGCTCGACCCGGCCACGCTGCGACCGAGCCCGATGAGCGAGCACCTGCGCGACTCCCTCAAGCAACTGCTCGCCCTCACGCCCTGACCGCGCCACGAGCCGGCCCGGGCGCCGCACGTTCCGGCCGCGCCACAATCCGGTCCGCCTCCCTCACGCCGCGGACCGCGCCACGACCCGGTTCAGGTCCCTCGGACCACCGACCGTGCCACGGTCCGGTTCAGCTCCAGGCCACGGACCGCGCACGGCGAGCCGGGGCCGTCGTCCCCTGACGTCCCGGTGAGGGCGGGCCCCCGTGGCCCTACCGCCCTCACCGGGACGGGATCAGGTGGCGGTGCGCTCCAGCCTGCGCTCGGCCCACTGGCCGATGTCGCGGCGCTCGATCGCCGCGGCCATCAGGTCGGGGAAGGCGTCGGGAGTGCAGGCGAAGGCGGGCACCCCCATCGCCGCGAGCGCCGCGGCGTTGTCGTGGTCGTAGAAGGGCGCCCCCTCGTCCGAGAGCGCGAGCAACACGATCACCTGGACACCGGACGCGGTCATCTGGGCGACCCTGCGGAGCATCTCCTCCCGTACGCCGCCCTCGTAGAGGTCGCTGATCAGAATGAAGATCGAGTCGTTGGGCCGGGTGATGAGCCCCTGGCTGTAGGCGATGGCCCGGTTGATGTCGGTGCCGCCGCCGAGCTGGGTGCCGAACAGCAGCTCCACCGGGTCGTGGAGCTGGTCGGTGAGATCGACGACCGCCGTGTCGAAGACGACCAGCGAGGTCCTCAGCGAACTCATCGAGGCGAGCACCGCTCCGAAGACGCTCGAATAGACGACGGAGGCGGCCATCGACCCGCTCTGGTCGATGCAGAGCACGACCTCGCGCTGGACCGCCCGCTGCCGCCTGCCGTACCCGACGAGCCTGGACGGGATCACCGTGTTGCGCTCGGGCAGGTAGTTCTTCAGGTTGGCCCGGATCGTGCGGTCCCAGTCGATGTCGGCGACCCGCTTGGGCCGGTGGGTCCTCGCCGACCGGTCCAGGGCGCCGGTCACCGCGGCCTTCGTCTTCTGCACCAGTTTCCGCTCCAGCTCGGAGACGACCTTGCGGACCAGAGCTCTGGCCGACTCGCGCGCCTTCTCCGGCATCACCCGGTTGAGCGAGAGGAGCGTGCCGACCATGTGGACGTCCGGCTCGACGGCTTCCAGCATCTCCGGCTCCATCAGCAGCCGGGTCAGGTTCAGCCGCTCGACGGCGTCCTTCTGCATGACCTGGACGACGGTCGAGGGGAAGTAGGAGCGGATGTCGCCCAGCCAGCGCGCCACCCTGGGCGCGGAGGCGCCGAGGCCACCGCTCCGCTCCGACCCCTCGCCGCCGCCGTTGTACAGGGCGGCCAGCGCGCCGTCCATCTGGGCGTCGGTACCGGTGAGCGAGCACCCTGTGCCGTCCGCGTCGCCGCCCAGGACCATTCGCCAGCGGCGGAGTCTCTCATCCATCGGCACTGCCCGTCCTTCCAGAGATCGCCGGTCCCAGAATCGTCAGCACGGTCCGCACGGCCGCCGCCGCGCGTTCCTCGTCGAAGTCCTCCGCGTCCGGCGCGAGGTCGCCGCTGCCCGTGCCCAGGGAGCGGACGCGCGAGCCGATCGAGCGCCGCTCCGGGGCGGCGAAGGCGCCGAACGTCCTGCGGAGCAGGGGGAGCACGTCGACGAAGGTCTCGGGGGCGAGCCCGGTGAGCCACTCGTCGATCAGCCCGAGCAGCCGGGGGTCGTGCACGAGCAGCAGCCCGCCCCCCGACAGGAATCCCTCGATCCAGGCGGCCGCCCTGGCCGGCGGGTGTCCCGCCGACATCGCCCGCGACATCCGCCGTCCGACCTCGGCCGTGTCGAGGTCGGCGGCGTCCAGCAGGATCCTGGTGAGCCGTCCCTCGATGAGCCCGTGCAGGTCGGTGCGGCCGCAGGCCCCGCGCAGTGCCACCAGCCACCGCTCCCGCGGCGCCTCCTCTCCGACCTTTCCTGACTCCCCGGAACCCCCCTCGGGAGCGTGGGCGCCGTCCGGGTCGGTGGGGCCGGTGTCGAGCAGGGCGACGGCGGCGTGGACGGCGTCGATGTGCCGGATCAGGTCGCGGGCGGCGTCGTCGTCGAGACCGGTGACGGCGCCACCCAGGCCGACGCAGATCCTGGTGAGCATCGCCTCCACGATGGTGGCCAGGCCGGTGGCCGGGGTGCCGCGCACGTCGCCGTAGCGCTGGGCGCGGACCATCGCCGGGAGCGCGTCCATCAGGTGCGTGACGTCGTTGTCGAGAGCGGCCCGCGCCGAGAGGGCGTCGAGCACGTACGGCAGCGCTTCCGGCAGGTCGGCGACGAGGCAGCGCTCCACCAGGCCGGTGAGCCCGGCCAGCGTCACACCGCCGGTCCCGCCCCGCCCGCCACCTCCCGGACCGGCCGCGCCGCCGGAAGCACCGTCCCGGGAGACCGTGCCGGGCGCTCCTCCCCCGTCGGCGAGGTCTCGGACCCGCGCGGCGGCGGCGGCCGGGACGGTCGTGCCCCAGGAACTCGCCTCGATCAGGTCGATGTCGAACTCGGGCCGCCAGGCGAGCGACCACGACTCGCGGAAGGTGCCCTTGCCCCGGCTCTCCTGGGGGGTGCCCCAGCCGACGCCGAGCAGTCGCAGCCGGTGCAGCAGCCTGCTGCGCTCCAGGTCGAGCGGTTTGCGCAGGTCGAGGTCGTACTCCCGATCGAGCGCCTCGGGCTTGAGCCTCACTCGCCGCTGCTCCTCGCGCAGGTGACGCTGGAGAGGGACCATCGGGGTGTCGTCGGGCACCTGGCCGAGCCGCTCCCCGACGACCATACGCCGCTGGATCAGCTCGACCGGCAGGTCGTCGCCCTCGCACAGCACCGCCCTGACCGCCTCGGTGACCTCGGCCAGCCCGGCCAGCGGCCGTCCCCTGAGCACGGCCAGGCTTTCCGCGAGCCGGACCGCCTCGATGACGTGCGCGGAGGAGACCGGCAGGTCCTCCTCGCGGAGCACTCCGGCCGCCGCCGTCAGCCACCGCTCGACCGGCCGGTCGGGGGAGGCGAACAGGTGGTCGTACCAGCCGGGGGAGGTCACTCCCGCGCCGTACCCGCTCCAGGCGGCCAGCCGCCCGTACGTCCACGGCACCCAGGTCATCTCGGCCTTGACCTTGGGCAGTCCTCTGAGCAGCGCGTCGTCGGCCTTCGCCGTGGGCAGCCCGGCTCCCCAGGGCGCGCCCTCGCGCGACGTGCCCGCCAGCGCGGGGACGTGCCAGGCCCCGCAGACCACGGCGATCCGCTCGAACCCGTCTTTCACCGCCCTGCGGATCGTGCGCCGCATGAATGCCTCGCGCCGCGCCTCGTACGCGTCGGCGACGTGCCCCTCGCGGACGGCCTCCATCGCCTCGGCGATCATATGGAACGGGGTGTCGCCGCGGTGCTCGACCGCGTCCTCCCACCACCGCTCCGGGTCGTCGTACCCGGCGGCGCGGGCGAGAGTGCCGATCGGATCGATCCGTACGGACTCCGGGGCGGCGTCGTCCGCCCCGCCGTCCGTGTCGCCGTCCGTGTCGCCGTCCGTGTCGCCGTCCGTGTCGCCGTCCGTGTCGCCGTCCGTGTCGCCGTCCGTGTCGCCGTCCGTGTCGCCGTCGTGGGCCGCTTCGTCCCGGGTGTCGGGGGCCTTGTCGTCCGGTCCTCCCGCTCCGGTGTCCTCCGGTGCCTCCTGCCGCCTGCGCTCCCCCGGCCCGGCGCCCTCGGGCTCGCCGGGACGGGAGGCGAGGCCGTGCACGGCCGGCAGGTCGCAGAAGCGGACCGGGATGTCCGCCGCGACGGCGTGGCGGATGGCCTGCCACTCGGGGGAGAACACCGCGAACGGCCAGAACGCGGCCCTGGACGGCTCACCCGGTACGTGGGCGAGCAACGCGACCGGCGGCCGCAGGTCGGGATCACGGGCCAGCCTGACCAGCTCGTCCGCCTCGGGCGGACCCTCGATGAGAACGACGTCCGGCTTGAGGCGTTCGAGCTCGTCGCGCAGGGACCGCGCCGACCCCGGGCCGTGGTGCCGGATTCCCAGCACGGAGACGCTCATCGGCGTCCCCCGCCCACCCGGGGAGGAAGCGTGACCGGCGGCACCGACGACATGTAAACCGGGAGGGCGAAGACCTGTGAGAGGGTGACCGGACGCGCGAAGACCGGCGGCACGGAGACAGGAACCAGGGGGGCCGAGAACGCGGAGACCGGGAAGGCGCCCGTCTCGGGGGCCACCGCCTCAGCCCGCGTCACGGCAGGCCCGGTAGAAGTCGCGCCAGTCCTGACGCTCGCGCACCACGGTCTCCAGGTATTCACGCCAGACGACGCGGTCGGAGACCGGGTCCTGGATCACGGCGCCGACGATGCCAGAGGCCACGTCGGAAGCACGGAGCACCCCGTCGCCGAAGTGCGCGGCCAGGGCGATGCCGTTGGTGAGGACGGAGATGGCCTCGGCGGTGCTGAGCGTTCCGCTGGGGGACTTGACCTTGGTGCGGCCGTCCTCGGTGACCCCGGTGCGCAGTTCCCTGAAGACCGTGACCACGCGGCGGATCTCCTCCAGGCCGGTGAGGGTCTCGGGCAACTCCAGGGAACGGCCGAGCTGGCCGACCCGCCGGGAGACGATGTCCACCTCCTCCTCGGCGGTGGCGGGGACCGGCAGCACGACGGTGTTGAACCTGCGGCGCAGCGCGCTCGACAGGTCGTTGACGCCCCGGTCGCGGTCGTTCGCGGTGGCGATGATGTTGAAACCACGCGCGGCCTGGACCTCCCGGTTGAGCTCGGGGATCGGCAGCGTCTTCTCCGACAGGACGGTGATCAGCGCGTCCTGGACGTCGGAGGGCATGCGGGTCAGCTCCTCCACGCGGGCGAGCCGCCCCTCGGCCATCGCCCGCATCACCGGGCTCGGCGTGAGCGCCTCCATGGACGGGCCCTCGGCGAGCAGCCTGGCGTAGTTCCAGCCGTAGCGGACGGCCTCCTCCGCGGTGCCCGCCGTCCCCTGCACCAGGAGGGTGGAGTCGCCGCTGATCGCGGCGGCCAGGTGCTCGGACAGCCAGGTCTTGGCGGTGCCGGGCACGCCGAGCAGCAGCAGCGCGCGGTCGGTGGCGAGCGTCGCCACGGCCACCTCGACGATGCGCCGCGGCCCGATGTACTTGGGGGTGATCTGGTCGCCGTCGCCCAGGACGTAGGCGGTCACCGCCCAGGGCGACAGCTTCCAGCCCGGCGGACGGGTGCGATCGTCGCCCTTGGCCAGGATCGCCAGCTCCTCGGCGTACTGGTCTTCGGCGTGGGCCCGCAGAACCGTTGTCACTATCTGAGCTCCTTCAACATGTCGTCACGGAAACGCAGGAGGGCGGCGACCTCCTGGATGGGGGGCTCCGGCGAGAGGCGCCCGGCCATGTCGTGCAGGGTGGGGTCGACGCGTTCGCCGGCGAGTCTGGCCAGCTCCCCGAGGTTCCACGGCTGGGTGCCGGAAACGTCGATGATCTTCTGGAGGACGGCCGTGGCCAGGACGGGCCCCCAGGGGGCCGCGGCCCCGCCGAGGACCATGATCAGCTGACCGTCCAGGCCGTGCCGCCGGACGAAGTCGGCCGCGACGATCTCCTGCTTGTCGCGGGGCAGCGCGGCCAGCAGATCGGCGAGCGGATCCCAGGCGAAGAGCTCCAGCGCCCACTCCGGGTCGCCCTGGATGACGGAGGCCCTGACCCAACCGGCCATGAGCTCCCGACCCCAGTCGACGATCTTCATTCGGACCAGGTCGCGGGGCGGTCGTCCGAGCAGCCGAGGCCAGACGCCGAGCGGGGTGCGGGCCACGGCCTGCTGCAGCCACCAGCTCCGCTCACCGGTCCCCCGGGGCGGTTTCGCCCGGATGCCGTCGCGCTCCATGGTGCTGTCGCAGGCCACCGGCGGGGTGACGTGGATCTCGCCGCCGGAGACGGTGACGTAGCGGGCGACCCGCTCGGCCATGCGCAGGGCCAGGCGCGATCCGGGGAGCCGGGTGAGCAGGTCGGCGGCCTGGTTGCGGACCTCACGGCGGCGGTCGTCGAGCGCGGCCTCCAGGAACGGCTCGTCGTCGGGCGAGAGCCCGGTGACGAGAACCTCCAGGAACGCCGCCCTGTCCTCGGCGGTCTCCTTCTCCCAGCCGGCGGCGAGCAGCTCTCTCGCTCTCGCCGGGTCGGTCGCCCGCAGCGCTCCCAGATGGACGCGGCGGTCACCGAAGGTGCCGAACTCCCATATCTCGGAGACCTCGTCGGAGCCGGTGGTGGCGGCTCCGGTGACCTCCTCCAGCAGGAAGGCCCACGCCGGGTTCAACCCGGCCAGCCAGCGTCCGCGGTTTCCCGCGAGGACGCCGAGGTGCGGGCGGATCGACCGGTCCTTGGCCGCGTGGTCGAGAAGCTCGGGCAGCAGGTGCGGCGAGAGGCGGTATCCGCGCGCGGCCGCGGTCTCCAGCCACTCGGTGAGCAGCCTCGGCTGCTCACCGCCGAGGATGCGGGAGAGCCGCTCCCCCGCGGCGCGCGAGACCGCGGGCTGCTCCTCGGGCGCCGCGACGGCCGACGGCTCGCCCGCGGCGACCGGCCGCCGTCCCGCGCGCATCCGCAGCGTGTGCACGGCCGCGCGACCGAGCAGCTCGACCTCGCTCGCCTCCTGACCCGGCAGAGGGCGCCGGTCGGTCCCGACGAGCGCGGTGGACACCAGGTCCTCCCATTCGGCGGAGGTGCTCACAGGACGATCACCCTGCCTTCCTCGTCCCAGGTCGTGAGAGGGCGCAGCCCTCTCGGGGTCCATTCGGCGGCGACGGTCAGCGGGTGTCCGCCGGAGGTGGCGACCAGCCGCCACGGGGTGCCCGCGGACGGATGGAGCGGCAGACCGCCGGAGGGCCCGGCCAGCAGCCGCGAACCGCTGCCCGCGGGGGTCACCCCCTCCAGCACGAGCGGCCAGGAGTCGAGCCAGGGGTCGCCCGCGAGGGCCTCGGCCACCTCGTCGAGAGCCTGCTCGACGGTGAGGCCTGGCGGCGGCCCCGCCATGGCGCCCCGGTCACGGGCGACGTCATGAGGGGCGGGACCGTCACGAACGTCGCCATGACGACCGGGATCGCGGTGGGCGAGGTCATCGTGAGCGGGATCGCGGTGGGCGGGATCATGGCGAACGGTGTCGTGACGGGCGGTGTCGTGACGGGCGGCGACCACCGCGCGCAGCGGAGCGGAGCCGGGATAGAACGCCAGGTCGGCGTCGATGGTCGTGCCGGTGACGAGTGAGGCGTCGAGGGCCTGCCCGACCGGGGCGAACGAGAGCACCAGCGCCGCCCGGCCCGTCGCGCGCCCGCGAAGCCAGACCCGGCGCGCGATCAGCCGGTCGTGCTCCTCGTCGCGCCGTCCCAGCACGTCCCACAGGTCGCGCACGGTGCCGCGGGCGAGCACCTCCTCCTTCGTCATCGGGAAGCCGATCCGGTCGCGCACTTTTTCGAGAAGCCCCACGGGAGCCGCTTCCCCGCGCACCGCCTCGCCGTCCAGCGCGTCGGAACGGATCTCGGAGCCGCCGCCCACCCGGAGGGGAAGGCTGCGATGGGCCACGCAGAGCAGGTGCAGCAGCGCGTACTCGCTGAGGAGACGTGCGGGCCAGTCGTCGCCGTCCAGCGCGGCACCGAGGCGCGACAGCGAACCCGCGACGCCGGGCGCCTGGGCGTCGATCAGGCGTTTGACCAGTTCGTCCCACTGATCGTGGCGCCGCGACTTCGCGATGCCCTGCCTGACCTGGTCGGCGAGCCAGCGCTCCAGATCCGACAGCCCCGCGGTCACCCGCTGCTCGCGCTGCGCGGCCCGGCGACCGTCCGCAGGACCGGGCTCGGCGGCCCTGGCCGCGCGGGCCGTCCCCGCCTCCGCCGCCTTGGCCGCGCGACCGCGCCGCCCTTCGAGCCACTCGGCCACCCAGTCGGCGGGCTCCTCGGCGGCCGGAACACCGTCCGCCGACCACAGCAGCAACAGACCGAGGGCGTGTTTGCAGGGAAACTTCCTGCTGGGGCAGTTGCACCGGTAGGCGGGCTCCGACAGGTCGACGCACGCCCGGTAGGGCTTGGAGCCGCTGCCCTTGCACTCGCCCCACACCGCGTCGGCGGTCACGCCGCATCCCGACCACTTGCCGGGGGAGGAAACGCCCTGGGCCGCTTTCTTGGACGAGGCGTCGGGCGCGAGCGCCAGCACCTGATCCCGGTTCCACCGTTCGATCACGGACCGAACCTAGCCAACCCCGCCGACAAATCCGGACCCGTCCGCGACGGCCGTCCCACAGCACGTCGAACGGAACCACACCCCTCAGGGAACCGCACCCCCAACGGCCGTCCCACAGCACGTCGAACAGAACCGCGTCCCCGGAAGTCCCTAGAATCGGTGCGATGACGACTCCTTCACGTCCTCCGCTCGCCGAGGCCCTCGACCTGCTGCCGCACCCCGAGGGCGGCTGGTTCCGGGAGACCTGGAAGACCTCCGTCGACCTCACCCCGCCCGGGTACGCCGGTGCGCGAGCCACCGCCACCGGGATCTACTTCCTGCTGGAGCCCGGTGAGGAGTCGCGCCCGCACGTGGTCACCTCCGACGAGGTGTGGTTCTGGCACCGGGGCGGCCCGCTGACCCTGATCCTCGGTGGCCACGAGGGCCAGCCCTCGGAGAGCGTGACCCTGGGGCCCAGGGTGGAGGACGGGCAGGTCCTCCAGGCCCTGGTGCCCGGCGGCACCTGGCAGGCCGCCCGTCCCACCGGCGACGAGGGCGTGCTGGTGAGCTGCGTCGTGTCACCGGGCTTCGACTTCGCCGACTTCCGCATGCTTTGACGGAATGCTTTGACGGAGGACGTGCTCGGCTCCGCCGCACGGCCGGGGTCGAGCTCCGCGTGGCCGGACGGGTCGCGTACGGGCCCCGCCGACCTTCCCGTGGCCGGAACGGGCCGCGTACGGGTTCCGCCGCCCTTCGCATGCTCCGATGGACGACAGGACGGACCGACGCGAGGAGATGACGCGAACGGCCTCCCGCCGAGGTGACGGGCTCCCGGATCGCGGGGAGAATGCGGTCAAGGTCCACACCGGGAGGTCAAAGATGACCAGCGAGATCGTCTCCGTCATCGGCGGAAAGGAAACGTCCAACGGCACGGCCTACGAGTCGGTCAACCCGGCTCGGGTGGACGAGGTGGTCGCGCGGGTCCGGCTGGCGGACGCGAGCACGTTCTCCTCCGCGTGCCGCACGGCCGCCGCCGCGCAACGGGAGTGGGCGCGGGTCCCCGCGCCCGTGCGGGGTCGGGTGATCGCCTCGATCGGACGCCTGGTGGAGGCGAACGCCGAGGAACTGGCCCGCCTCGTCACCCGCGAGATCGGCAAGCCGTACGCCGAGGCGCTGGGCGAGGTGCGCGAGATCGTCGACACGTGCGACTTCTTCCTCGGCGAGGGCAGACGGCTGTACGGGCAGACGGTCCCCTCGGAGATGCCGGACAAGAACCTGTTCACCTTCCGGGTCCCCGTTGGGGTGGCCGCGGTGATCACGGCGGGCAACTTCCCCGTGGCGGTGCCGTCGTGGTATCTGGTCCCGGCCCTGCTGTGCGGCAACGCGGTGGTGTGGAAGCCCGCCGAGTACGCGGCGGCCTCCGCGCACGCGCTCTACCGGCTGTTCGTCGCGGCGGGGCTGCCCGACGGCGTGCTGAACCTGGTTCTCGCCGACGGCGCCGCGACGTTCGAGGGGTTGGCGGCGGCCCTGGCGGAGGGCACGGTGCACAAGGTCGGATTCACCGGCTCCACCGAGGTGGGCCGCCGTGTCGGCGAGCTGTGCGGGCGCCACCTGCAGTCTCCGTGCCTGGAGCTGGGCGGCAAGAACCCGATGGTGGTGATGCCCGACGCCGACCTCGACCTGGCCGTGGAGGGCGCGCTGTTCGCGGGCTTCGGCACCGCCGGGCAGCGGTGCACGTCGCTCGGCACGGTGATCGTGCACGAGAGCGTCCACGGGGATTTTCTCGGCCGGTACGCACGCGCCGTGGCCGGGGCCGCGATCGGCGACCCGGCGGGGGACGTGCTGTGCGGGCCGCTGCTCGACCAGAGGTTCGCCGCGCGCTACGAGGAGTATCTGGGCTGGATCCAGCCGCACCACGCGGTCGTCTCCGGCCCCATCGGCCGCATCACCTCGGACAACCCGCGCGGCGACTTCACCGGGGAAGGCGGTCTCTACTATCACCCGGTGATCGTGGACGGCGTCCGCCCCGGCGACCGGCTCTTCCTGGAGGAGACCTTCGGCCCCATCGTCGGCGTGACGTCTTTCGACACGCTGGACGAGGCCGTCGAGCTGGCCAATCTCCCCGGCTACGGGCTTTCCTCCTCCGTCTACACCACCGACCCGGCGTCGGTGTTCCGCTTCCGCGAGGGCATCGGCGCCGGCATGGTCAGTGTCAACAACTCCACCTCGGGCGCGGAGGCCCACCTGCCCTTCGGCGGCAACGGCAAGTCGGGCAACGGCAGCCGCCAGTCGGGCATGTGGGTCCTCGACCAGTTCACCCGCTGGCAGGCGATGAACTGGGACCACTCGGGCAGGCTCCAGAAGGCCCAGATGGACGTCGCCGAGATCGTCCCCGACCTGGACTTCCGCCTTCCGACCTGACCCCTTTCAGTGGTGGGTCACCACGTACTCGAACACCTCGAAGCCGGTGAAGAGCACGAACGCGACGGTGAGGAGGGCGTACAGCAGGACGGGCTGCGCCACGAGGCGACGCGGCCGGGGTACGGCGGGCGAGAGTCCGGGCTCGACGTCGGGAACGGGCGTGAGGTCGGGAACCACGGGGGACGTCGCCGAGGTCGGCTCGGCGGTGACGCGGGGGTGCGCGCTCGGAGGGAGGGCTCGGACGCCGTCGCAACCGCAGACGGGACAGCTCGCCCCCGACCAGGGCGGCTGGACCACGACGCCCGACCGCAGCCAGAGAACGGCATCGTGTCCGTGTCCGTCGCTCAGATGGCGGACGAGGTATTCCTCCTGCCACCGGTGCCCGCAGTGCGCGCACCCCAGCGGCCAGGTCTCGTGAGCACTGAATTCCTCGTGCACGAGGACCCCCTCAGTCGTGTCAACGAATATCCGTCCTGAGTGTGAACTCACTCCCTCGTCACAACAAGTGATGAAACAGTACGAAAACCGTTACGACCACATAGTGAGACTATTCTTCTTGAAATATGAGACTCCTGCTACGCTCCGAAGAGCGCGACGACAAGGGAGGGCTCCCATGACAGGCAAGGACGCCGTCTACCGGAATGCGGGCCGACGCTCCGCCCTTCAGGCCGAGGTGAAGGCCCGAGCGTGCCCTAAGCCGGAGGGTTCTGCTGTTCGATGTAGTGGTGCAGGACGCTGATCGGTGCGCCGCCCACTGACCCGGCGAAGTAGGAGCCAGACCAAAAGCGTCCGCCCCACAGGTATCGGCGGACGTGCGTCTCGTACTCCTTGCGCAGGAGTCGGGCCGAGACGCCCTTGAGGCTGTTGACCAGCTTTGAGAGCTGCACCTTGGGCGGGTAGTGCACCAGGAGGTGCACGTGATCGCCCCCGCCGTTGAACTCCTTCAGTTGCGCCTCGAAGTCCGCGCATACCTCCCGCATGATCTCCTCGCACCGGTTGAGCATGGCCTCGGTGAAGGCGCCGTGCCGGTACCTAGTAACGAAAACCAAATGGACATGAAGGGCATAGACGACGTGACGGCCCGTGCTTACGCCAGGATTTGAATTCCAGCGCGGTGACATAAACCAAACGATACGATGCCCGCATGGGACTCGGTGTGGAGCTTGGTGTGGAGCACCGGCGGTTCGGGCATCGTGCCCGGCTGGCGCTGACTGCCGCGCAGGTCCGGCTCATCGACGACCAGGCGCACGCGGCCCGCACGATGTGGAACCTGCTGCACGAGTGGTGGACGATGCTTTCGAAGGAGAAGCGTTCCCTGGCCGCGGCGGACGCCGCGATCCGCCAGGCCAGAAAAGACATCGACTGGCTCGCCGTCCTTCCCGCCCAGGCCGCCCAAGCGGTACTCAAGACCTACTTCCAGGCGTGGAAGAACTGCTGGGACGGCCGAGCCGACGCACCGACCTTCAAGGCCCGCTCGCGCACGGTGATGGGCGTGGACATTCCGCAGGGCCGAAACCTCCACATCCAGCGGGTGCACCGACGCTGGGGCATGGTGAACATCCCCAAGGTGGGCCGGATCCGGTTCCGCTGGACCAAAGACCTACCGGTCGGGAAGAAGGCCGACGCCGACAACCGGATCACCGGGGCGCGGCTGGTCAAGGACGCCCTCGGCTGGCACATCGCCTTTCGCGTCCAGACCCTCGAAACGAAACCCCAACCCCACACCGGTCCCGAAGTCGGCATCGACGCCGGAGTGAACATCCCCCTGGCCCTGTCCGACGGCGGCCATCGAAACCACGGCCGCCCTGCCCGGCTTGCGGACGGTAAGGCCGACCGGGACAAGTGGCTCAACGCCGAAGAGAAGACCAAACTGCTGCGGCTGCAACAGCGGGCCGCGCACCGCAAAAGCCTCCGCAAGCCCGGCGAGCACCCCTCCAACCGGCTGAAGCGAACGTATGACCAGATCGCGAGCCTGCGCGCGAGAGCCAAGCGCCGGGCCATCGACTGGCAGCATCAGACCACCACCGACCTCGCCCGCACCTACGGCGTGATCGTGGTGGAGCACCTGAACATCTCGAACATGGTCACCTCGGCCAAGGGCACGGTTGAGGAGCCGGGCACGAACGTCGCGCAGAAGTCCGGCCTGAACCGCTCCATCGGCCAGGAGGCATGGGGGCGCGCCGTGACGATGCTGACGTACAAGTGCGCCCGCAATGGCGGCGCCCTGTACAGGGTTCCCGCCCCCGGCACCTCCCGGCGCTGTTCAGCCTGTGGGTTCACCACGGCGGGCAGCCGGGAGTCCCAGGCTGTGTTCGTGTGCAAGAACGAAGGCTGCGGCTGGTCCGGCAACGCCGACCACAACGCCGCCCGAAACGTCTTGCACCTGTACCGGACGGGCCTCGCGCTCGTCCCGGCTGCCGGGAGGGCAGTCGTCAGGCGCGCTCGCCGCGTCAAGCCCGCCACCGCAAGGTAGGAGGGAATCTCCCGCCCTCCAGGCGGGAGAGCACTTCAAACGCACGGGCATCACGAGTCCGTGCTCAGGTCCCACAGGTGGCGTACGGCGGAGAACTCGGCGGCCTACCTTCTGCCCACCTGAGACCGGGCATGAGGCTGCTGGACGTGGGAATGCGTACAGCGCGGGCGTGGGCTCGCGAGGTCGCGGGAGTGGTGGCCGGGACGTGGTGGGCGTCGACCAGCACAGGCTGGAAGTTCATGCACTCAGTGAACGCCTGATTACAAGCACTGGCGGGGAGGATCCCTCCCCCTACCCCGCCGGGGAGGATCCCTCCCCACCCGCAGGGGGAAGGATCCTCCCCGTATCAGGCGGGGGTGAGCTTGAGCTTGCCCGTGAGGTGCTCCAGAGATTCCGCTGTCCGGAATGATCTCGGCCCCTCACTGCCCTTTCCCAAGGCCAAACCCACACGACGGTCCTATGGGAGATCTACATCCGCCGGTACTCCTCGGCCAAGGCCGGCACATGACTCCTCGGCTTCACCGATCCCGAGATCCCCTCAACCGCCAGAGCAACGTGCTCTGTACGGAGAACGCCCAGGTCCTGCAGGTACGGCGACGATAGATGATTCAGGGAACTGTGCGGTTATTCCTTATTCCCGGCCGCTCCGCTCTCCCCCACGCCCGCGCGATCCGGCGTTCCCGAGGTTCCCCGATCTCGGGCGAGGGGAAGGCCGGCGGACTCGGGGCGCCCGGTGGGGGCGCCCCGAGGAAGGGTCAGGGCTGCTGAGTGATCTTGACGTTGTCTATCCCGGCCTCGACCAGGGAGGCGCCCGAGGCGTCACCGGCCTCGATCAGGATGCGGACCGTCTGCCCCGCGAAGGCGGAGAGGTTCGCCGTCGCCACGGCCCAGGCGCCGTTGCGGTTGGAGGCCGCGCCGAGCTGCTGGAACACCTGGGTGGTGGTGGAGCCGACGACCTTCACGCGCAGGAAGTCGGCGCTTGAGGAGTTGGAACCGTGTGCCAGATACCACGACAGCGACAGGTTCAGCGTCCCGGTCGACGGCAGGGTGATGGCCGGGGAGCGGATGCTGGTGATGCCTCCGTCGACGTCGTAGTCGCCGGCCGCGGAACCCGCGAGCCTGCCGGTGACCAGGTCGTTGGTGCCGCTCACGGTGGTGCCGAGCTGCTTGGCGCCACTGGAGTTGGTGGCCTGCGGGACGCCGCGCTCCCACTGGCCCGAGGTGGCGGTGTCGGTCCCCGACGGGTTGGTCGTCCAGCCGGTCGCCGTCTCGAACTCGTCGGAGTAGACGGTCACCGGCGGGGTGCCGGTCCCGCAGTACTGCGACTCCTTGCCGATGATCCGGTAGACGCAGTCGGCGTACTCCAGGAAGCGCAGCGTGGCCTCCTTGTTGCGGGTCGTCTGCGGGCCGATCTGCTCGTCAGGGGGATAGAAGCCCGGCGAGGAGCTGACCGGGTACATCTCGAAGGTGTAGCTGAAGATCTTGTAGACGCCCCACAGCCAGTCGTCGATCGTGCCGTCGGTGATGTAGAGGTCGCTGGCCTGCTGGGGGGTGTAGCTGTTGGTGGAGGCCATGTTCTGTCCCAGGGCCGCGTGCGCGTCGCGGTCGTCCTGGGTGAGGCCGGGGCCGGTGTCGTTGTAGGTGTAGCCGTACGGCCACAGGATCAGCTCGCCGTAGGTGTGCCAGTCGATGTGCGCCTTGATCTGCTGCACGCCGCCGACGACCCGGCTGCGCACCCAGTTGGACACCGCCCTCACCTCGGGGGCCGATTCGGCCGCCGAGCCACGGTAGGTGTCGCTGGAGGCGGAGCCCGAGGAGCCTCCGCAGCAGCCCCAGTTGTAGCCCCAGTTGCGGTTCAGGTCGGTGCCCACCGCCGAGGAGCCCGAGTTGGGCTGGCGGTTCTTGCGCCAGGAGCGGTAGGAGCCCGTGGCGATGTCGTACTCGCCGCCGTCGGGGTTGAGGTCCGGCATGATCCAGATCTCGCGGCCGTTGACCAGGTTGGTGATGCGGCTGTCGGTGCCGTACCCGTCGGTGAACAGGTTGAGCAGATAGATCGCCATCTCGACGGTCAGATGCTCGCGGGCGTGCTGGTGGTGGGTGAACAGCACCTCGGGTTCGTTCTCGTCCGTGTTGACGTTGTCGCTGATCTTGACGGCGATCAGGTCGCGTCCCTCGTACGAGGTGCCGTAGCTGATCTTGCGGGCGATCGTCGGGTGGTCGGCGACGATCTGGTTCACCGCCGCGGTCATCTCGGCGTAGTTGTGGTAGCCGGAGTCCGCCGACGGGAAGTCGGCGAGCCGCTCCGGCCCGGTCGGGTATAACGACTTGGGGATCTTCGTGACGGTGTAGCCGAGTTTCTTGATCTCGGCGACCTCCGCCTCGCTGGCGGTGATCACGACCGAGTCGGGGTCGACCTGGTCGATCGCGGCGCCGGTGGCGGCCACCGCGCTTCGCTGCTGGGCGGTGCTCGGCCCCTGGACCTTGTACTGGCTGTTCGGTTGCGGCTCGGCCGAGGCTCCCGCCCCGGTCACACCGAGACATAACAGCGCCAGGGCGGCGAACACCACGATCAGACGGCGTCTCACCTGCGTCCTCCTCAGGCACGCACTCTAGGGTTTTGTCGCATGCCTCCACTGAGAGTCAAACAGCGGCGTTGATTAGCAAAGGCCCAAATTTTTGCGGCAGCGGTAACTTCGCCGCACGGCCGGATGGAACCCCGGGTGAGATCGGGGTGAAACCCGGCCAGAGCTCAGAACGCGACCTCGAACCAGAGGATCCTGGACCCCTCGGGGGCGTCGTCCTGGACGCCCCAGTCGTCGGCGAGCAGATCCACCAGGAACATGCCCCGCCCGCCCTCCGCCTCCGGCTCGTTGCGCACGTGCGGCACCGACGCCCCCGACCCGGCGTCGCAGACCTCGACCAGCACCGCGGCCGATCCCACCGCCACGGTCATCGCGACCTCGCCGCCACCTCCGGAGCCGGAGTGGAGCACCGAGTTCGTCACCACCTCGCTCACCAGCAGGACGACGTCGTCGGACGCGGGATGCCCCTCACCGAGAAGCTCCCTGACCCGGCTCCGCGCCACCGACACCGACTCCGGGACTCCTTTGAGGGTCATCGTCGATCCTGGCGAGACGGCCCGCCGTCCGGTCGTCATGGTTCCTCACTCCCCGACACGCGTATTCCCTGCGCGTCGCCCTCTGAGATGGCACACTCACTCACGGTGAACTGTTCTATCAAGGACTGCAATACCTCATGTTGGGATTCCACAGATTTGCTATCAAAGGACGGAGGGAGGTGGATGCGTGGCCTCTCGACACAGCCCCACGGCCCGTCATCGCCGTCTGATGGCTGAGCTGAGCCGTCTGCGAAAGGACAGTGGGCTGACACGGGGGGAGGTGGCCGAGCGGATCGGTTCCACCGACACCACCGTCTGGAGGTACGAGACGGGCCAGTCCCGGCCTCGCCCCTCCGACGTGTCGGCCCTCACCGAGGTGTACGGCGTGACCGGGGAGGCGAGAGACTCCCTGATCCAGATGGCCGTCGAAGCCAGAAGGCGGAGCTGGTGGCACCCCCACCGTCAGGCTTTCAAACCGGGCTTCGACTCCTACATCGGGCTTGAGGCCGAAGCGTCGCTCGTACGCTCGTACGAGCCGCTGGTCGTCCCCGGCCTGATGCAGACCGAACCGTACGCACGCGCGGTGATCGAGGCGACCTCAGTCGTCCAGACCCCCTCCACGGTCGAGGAGACGGTCTCCGTGCGCATCTCGCGTCAGCGGTTGCTGCACGGGCCCGGTGACCCGATCCACCTTGTCGCCGTGCTCGACGAAGCGGTGATCCGGCGTCGGATCGGCGGTGGCGACATCATGTCGGAGCAGCTGGAGCATCTCGTCCATCTCAGCACGCTGCCCAACGTGGAGATACGGGTCGTCCCGTTCTCCGCGGGGGCGCACCCCGCGATGGACGGCCCGTTCTGCCTGCTCAGCTTCCCCGAACCCGAAGACCCCGACCTGCTCTACCTGGAGCAGGCCGCGAGCGGGGACGTGCCGGACAACCCCGAGCAAGTCCGCCGATACGCCTCCATGTTCGAGAGTCTCTGCGAGATGGCTCTCAGCGAGGAGGCCTCGGCAGCCTTCATCGCCCAGATGGCGAGAAGGTTCTCCTCCCCCTAGCAGTAGAAGGAAGAAAAAAGTGCGAGGGTCCACGATGGATCTGTCCGGCGCCGAGTGGCGTAAGAGCGGTCGCAGCACCAATGGAGGCAACTGCGTGGAGGTCGCGGTCGTCCCCGGCGAGCAGGCGGCCGCCCGGCACAAGGCCAACGCCGATCGGCTGTATCTCGTCCGCGACTCCAAGGATCCGGGCGGCCCGGCGCTGGCGTTCACCCGGAGCGAGTGGGACGCCTTCGTCGGCGGCGTGAAGGACGGCGAGTTCGACTGACGGACCTCCGGGGGAACCAGCCTCACGGTTCCCCCGGAACCTCCGACCACAGCCCGTCCGCGGCCCCGGCCCGGCGGGCTGTGCTCGTCGTCCCTCACCCGCTATCCGTCACCCCTTACCCGTCGCCGTTTCCCACCGCCGCCGCCCGGTCCTCGTCACTCGCCGGCCGTCGCTCGCCGGAGATTCCGGGACCGGCCGGGAGTTCTCAGTGCGGAGGCCGCTCCTCGGTGCCGTTGTAGCCGAGGATCCGCATCGCGACCTGCGGGTCCATCGCCGCGGCGAGCAGCTGGGCACGTTCTACGGCACTGTCCCGTTGAGCCTCGGCCCTGGCCTTGGCCGCCTGTGTCCCCCTGGTGAGCGCGGCCACGATCGCCGCCCCCACGAGTGCCGCGAGCACGGCGACGAACACCACCGTGAGCGTGCCGGAGTCCGGCGAGCCCGCGCGGCCCATCGCGACCGTCCCACCACCGAGCACGTAGGCGCCCAGCGTCGTGAAGACCGCGAGTGCGGCCAGGCTGGCCACGACCACGAACACCATCCGCGACTTCCCGCCGCGCGAGGCGGGCGTCGGTGGCGGCGTCGGTGGCGGTGGCGGTGACGTGGACTGTGACGGCGACGGTGCCGGGCGAGGCATCCGGGTGTCGTCGCCCCAGGGCACGAAGTCGGGTGCGGCCGCGGAGGCCGGCGGCACCGGGGACGCCGGAGACGCCGGAGACGCCGGAGACGCCGGAGACGCCGGAGACACAGCGGTCGACATCGTGGCCGGTAGCGTCGGCACCGGGCTCGACACCGCGTTCGACACCGGGGCGCCGTAGCCGTTACCCGTGAGCATCGCCCCCTGGACGACCACGGCCGCGGGTTCGAGCACGGGCACGGCCTGCGGGACGGGCAGGGCCCGCGCCACGTGGCTGTGCTCGCGGTGCGCCCGCGCCGCCTCCAGGTGATACTCCTCGATCTCGGCGTAGAAGTCGTCCGAGGCGTAGACGGAGCCGTCGATCAACGGCCCCCGCCTGCGTTCCAGGATCGCGACCACGTCGTCACCGTTGAGCGTCTTGTGCGCCTCCAGCGCGTGCGCCAGGCACAGGACGTCCCGCCGGTGTTCGCGCAGCAGCCGCTCGGTGCGGTCGAGCAGGCTCACCAGGTTGAACTCGATGCGCTCGCCCAGCACGTCGGGGGCGAGCGGCTGGCCGCCACCCGGCGTCTTGGTGAAACCGATGCCTCCGCCACCCGGCTTGGGCATCGACTTGCCACCCAGGATCTCCAGCTCCTGCAGCGCGGGCACCGAGGTCACCCCGCGGCCCATGCCCCAGTGCGCCTCCATCAGCGCGGTGAGGTACGTCGCGGAGAACAGGTCACCGGAGACCCCTGAGGAGTTGTCCTCGCCGAAGAACATCCGCTCCCCCGCCAGGGAGGCGAGCGAGACCATGATGTCGGCCTCGTGCTCGGACTTCCAGCGGGTGAACTGGTCTTCCGGCTTGATGCTCGCCACCATGCCGAGGTAGTCGGCGCCCTTCTCGATGGTGGCGATGTCGATCTCCAGGTGGTAGCGGGTGCGGTACGCCGCCACGGCGTGGCAGGCCTCGTGCACGGCCACCGCGTGCCGCTCGCGCTCGATGTACTCCACGTCCTCGGGCGGGCCGAGTTGTTTGAGCCGCTTGGCGCGGGTCACGTCCGACCAGGTGATGGTCTCCCTGCCGTCGCGGATCGCGGTGATGAGCGACTCGTTCACCAGGTCCTTGATCGTGGCACCGGTGGCGTAGGGGGTGATCGTCGCCAGCTTGTCCAGCTGCGCCTCGGTGAGCTCGTGGTCGACCTTGTCGAAGTAACCCCGGTAGGTGCGCACCCGGCCCGCCTTCGAGGGGTAGCCCACCTTGTAGATGCGGTCGATGCGGCCGGGCCGCAGCAGAGCCTCGTCCAGCGAGTTGGGCATGTTGGTGGCCATCATGACCAGGATCCGGTACTTCGGCGGCGGCTTGGGACGCATGCCGAAGAGCCTTCGCACGTGCCGGTTGACGATGCCTCTCGGCTTCTTCAGGCCCGACAGCTCGGTGAGCAGCGCCTGCAACGTGCCCGCGTCACCACCGCCCCCGCCCATGCCGCCCATCATGAAGCGGCTGCGGCCGGTGTCGGGCTCGCTCGGCTCGGCCGCGCCCTTGCGGGTCAGCAGCCACCGGGTGTCCTCGCTGAGGTAGCCGAAGCCGTGGCATCCGGCGGCGTGCGGGGAGAACCCGGGGGCGCCCCTGGGACCCTGCTGCGCCAGCGAGCCGCGTTTGCCGAGGGAGTCGGCCTCGTCGAAGAAGACGATCACGCCGCCGTAGCGCAGTGAGAGCTTGCGGAGCTTCCTGAACAGCGACTTCACCTTCAGGATGCCGATGCCCATGAACATGTTGACGAACGCGCCGGGGTCGACGAACACGTACGGTTTACCGGTCTCCCCGGCCACGGCCTCGGCCATCAGGGTCTTGCCGGTGCCCGGTGGCCCCCACAGCAGCAGTCCGCTGGGCACGTAGCCGCCGCGCTCCTCGATCGCGTCCGGCCGCTCCAGGAAGACGATGTTCTCCTTGACCCGCTCGACGACGTGGTCCTGGCCCCAGACGTCGGTGAAGCGGGTCTTGATGTCGTCGGGGAAGTACGTCTCCACGCCGCCCCGCGACAACAGCCAGAACAGGCCGATGAATTGGAAGGCGATGAAGAAGAACGCGAAGGCGAGCTGCGCCATGTACGGCAGGGCCTGCCAGAGCAGCGCGGGCGCCTGGAACAGGGCGAGCGCCGGAGAGGTGTCCAGCACCTCCCCGAGGATGAGGGCGAGCACCGTGATCCAGAACACCCACTTGATGGCCCGCGCCATCCTGAAGCGGTTCCAGTCGGAGAAGCGGCGATGGGTCCAGCGTTCGAAACCGCCGAAAACACCGCGCGTCCAGAACCGGTTGTATCCGGCGGAACGCTCGCTGACGAAGAAGTGGAGTTGCCTCAGGAACTCGGCCCCGAGGAGCCAGAAGATCCACGGCGCCGCGATCGCGGTGATGATCATCGCGTCCTGGAACGTGATGATGCCCTCGTACGAGGCCATCTCACTCCACACCAGAACGAAATAGATGATCGTGAGGATGAGCAGGAATTTAATCCGGTCCCAGAACGGCATCTTCTTTCGCCTGTCGGGGTGCGGATCTGTCGGGCCGGAGCCGGGAGCCCGCAGTCCTTCGAAGTTGGGGGGCGGTGGAGGTGACTGCATGGACGGGCTTCTCCTCACCCGGTGAGTCGCTTGACCTTGAAGGATTGCGCGATCTTCTCGAGTTCCCCGGCGCGCTTCCGGTAACAGGCGGCCGAACAGCGGATCAGCAGGGTGGAGATCTGCTTGCCGTCCTCGGCCAGATAGGAGGTGAGGTCGAAGGTCTCGATCCCGGCCCCCTGGATCGCGTAGTTGAACCGCACGTGCACCCCGCGCAGGCCGTCTCCGGGCCGGAGCACCTCGTCGGCGAGCAGTTCGAAGTCCTGCAACGGGTAACCGGGGATCTTCGCGTACTCCTTGCGCACCGTCTCGGTGACGGGCAGCACGGAGTTGCGCATGGTGTTCAGGGACAACGAGTCCTGCTCCTCGGGGAGGAGCTTGGTGATCCTGGCGAAGACGAACGGCTCGTCTCCGGTGCCGTAGCCGAGAAGGTGGTCTGGAGAGGGCTGGGAGTGGGCGTCGTAGGCGGCCGACCAGATGAGCTGCCTCTGCAGTCGCGCGGTGGCCGATTCGGGATCGGCCCCGATGGTCGCCTTGTCCAGCGCGGCCTGGTCGACCTTCCGCCAGGTCGCCGGAACCTTGAAGTAGGTCTGCCCGTCGTCGTGGCGGACGTAGGTGAACTCGGCACGTGCACATCCCGTGAGCCCGCCGACCATGGCGGAGACGACCGCCACAGTCACCACGGCGAACCCGGCCCTTGATCTTTTCACCAGGGCTATACCTCCGCTTTACGGGTTTAACGAGGTGGTTGTGCCCGTTTTTTGCGCGACTCTCTCCTGTCCCGGCTCACCGAACTTCGAAAATCTTGACCAAATCTTTCCGGGAACCCGGCCTCACTTGTTACACAAAGTCGATGTTGGATTCCCGACATCATTGAACCTCCACCCTCCGCCCCAGTACAGGGGCCGGACGGGCCCACTCCACCTTCTCTGCGGACCGGATCCCCGTAAACCACGGGGATACGGCCCGCTTTGCCGTTTTTTTACCCACATATACGGTTATCCACCCTTTTAGGGGTATAAGGCTGATAATCCCTAAAGTGTGACTCTTTCTGCCTTTGCCGAGAAATGGCATTAAACAGCACCAATGCCTCCTTCTTTGGCGATATACCGGCGAAAACCCCTCAAGGACCGGAACGACGACGAAGCGGCCGACAAGGAGTGATTACCGTGAGGAACGAAGTACGCATAGCCCTCGCCGTGGCCGGCGGCTACCTTCTGGGGCGACGCCAGAAACTGCGACTGGCGATGGCACTGGCCGCCGCCGGGGCGACCGGTCGGCTGAGCGGCGGCCAGAGCGACCTTCTGCAGCAGGCGCTGAAGGTGATCAGTTCCTCCCCGGAACTGGCGAAGATCACCGAAAGCGTGCGTGGCGACCTCGTCGACGCGAGCAAGGCCGCCGCCAAGGCCGCGGTGAGCAGGCAGGTCGACTCGCTCAGCAACAGACTCCATGACCGGGCCGAATCCCTGCGCAACCCCCTGGAGGACCTGGGAGAGGAACCAGAGGAAGGCGAGGAGGGCGAGGAGCCCAGGCGCGGGCGCGTGAAGAGCATCCTGTCCCGCAGGAAGGCACGGCGCCGGGCCGAAGAGGAAGAAGAGTACGAACCGGAGACGGACGAGGAGCAGGAGGAGGAAGAGGAAGAGGAAGAGGAAGAGGAGGCTCCGCCCGTCCGCAGGCGTTCCGCCACTTCCGGGCGCCGCAAGCCTGCGGCCAAGTCCACCGGTAAGGCACCCCGGGACTCCGAGGACGAGGAGGAAGAGGAAGAAGAGGAGGAAGAGGAGCCACGGGCCAGGGCCAAGCGCCGCCCTCCTTCCCGGAGCGGATCCACCTCTTCCCGCACCAAGCCGACGCCCGCCAGGGCACGGAGGTGACCTAGATGGCCGAGACCTCGAAGAAGCGCCCCGACAGTGAGGGCGACAAGGAAGCACCCCCCAGCCGACTCAAACAGGAGTTCCAGAACCTCGCCGGAGCCATTGGGGAGCGGGCTCTGTCAACGGTGAGCGAGAAGATCCAAGGCGCGACCGGCCGGTTGACCGACTACGCAGAAGGCGGCGGGTCCGGCCTGCTCAGCGCGATGACCGGTTCCAAGCACCCCAAAGCGTCCATCGCCGGAAACATGGTGAAGGGCCTGGGCAAGATGGCGATCGGTGGCCTGACCAAGAAACTGACGGGAGGCGGGGGCAAGGGCGGCCAGAGCGGGAAGCTGAAGATGATCAACATCATCGAGACGATCGACATCGGCGCCCCCGTACGCGTCGTCTACGACCAGTGGACCCAGTTCGGCGACTTCCCGAGCTTCATGAAGAAGGTCGAGGGCGTCGACCAGAAGTCCGACGAGAAGCTCGATTGGACGGCGAAGATCTTCCTGTCCCGCCGGACCTGGGAGTCGACGATCCTCGAACAGCTGCCCGACAAGCGGATCATCTGGCGGTCGAAGGGACAGAAAGGGCACGTCGACGGTGCCGTGACCTTCCACGAGATCACTCCCGATCTCACCCGGGTCCTGCTCGTCCTGGAGTACTACCCGCAGGGCCTCTTCGAGCGCACCGGCAACCTGTGGCGCGCCCAGGGCAGGCGTGCGCGCCTGGAACTCAAGCACTTCCGGCGGCACGTCATGAGCCGGGTGCTCCTGAAGCCCGATGACCTTGAGGGATGGCGCGGCGAGATCCGCGACAGCAAGGTCGTCAAGGATCAGGAGACGGCACTTCGCGAGGAGAAGGAAAAGGAGGAGGCCGAGAAGGGCTCCGAGGAGGAGCGCGGCGAGGCCGAGGAGCCGGAAGAGGGCGAGGAGGAGTTCGAAGAAGAGCCCGAGGAGGACGAATTCGAAGAAGGCGAAGAGGAGGAGGAAGAGGAAGAGGAGCCCGAGGAAGAGCCGGAAGAGGAGCGCGCAGCCGACGAGGACGAGGACGAGGAAGAAGAGGAAGAGCCTCCCAGGCGTCCGCGGCGTCGCAGGTCCGCCGCTTCCCAGAGCGAGGAAGAGAAGCCCAAGCGCCCCACCCGCCGCAGGACGGCCAGTCGTACGTGACCGGACGTGACCGGGAAATTCTCGGGGACAGCGGGGAGGAGACGCCATGAGCATCGTTCAACCTTCGGGAGCCGGTGCGAGCGGTCGCGGATCCTCGTCAGGATTGGCCGATGTCATCGACACGATCCTCGACAAGGGACTCGTGATCGACGCCTACGTCAGGGTCTCCCTGGTCGGGATCGAACTGCTGACGATCGACGCCCGGATCGTGGTGGCCAGCGTCGACACCTATCTACGCTTCGCCGAGGCCGTCAACCGCCTCGACCTCACCCAGACCGGCAAGCAGAAGGGGCTACCGGAACTGGTGGAGGACATGACGCAGGGCGGCAGCAAGGCGAAGGTCAAGGGCGCGACGCAGGGACTGCTGGACGCGGCAGGGGAGAAGATCAAAGGCCTGACGACCGGCGAGGACGAGTTCGAGGAGGCCGACGAGGAACGCGAGCCGGCGCCCCGCCGCAGACGGCGCAGGGAGGAGTGAGATGTCCGGTTCCACTGACAAGCGCGGGGCGGTCCGATCGGACAACCCTGGGAGCGGTACCCGCGGGACGACACAGCACGACACCGCTCGCGCCGAACGAGCCGCCACGGCCCGCCCCAAAGGACCCCGATCCAAGGAACACGGCGCCCCCGGGAGCGTCACCGGCACCTACGTGTACGGGATCATTCCGTCCGACGTCGAGCTGACCCCGGGCACCCGAGGCGTGGGAGATCCGCCGAACGTGGTCGAGTTGGTACGCCACAAGGAGATCGCCGCCCTGGTGAGCGACGTCTTCACCGACCGCCCCCTCGGCAGGCCGGACGACCTCATGGCCCACGAGCACCTGCTCGACGCCACCGCCACGCAGGTGCCCGTACTCCCCCTGCGTTTCGGAGCGGTGGTGACGGACGCCCAGGCGGTCGTCGACGAACTGCTCGCCCCCCACTACGACGAGTTCCTCGCCACGCTGAACGAACTGGAAGGACGCGCGGAGTACGTCGTGAAGGGACGCTACGTCGAGCGGGCCATCCTGCGGGAGGTGCTCGACGAGGATCCGGAGATCGCGCGGCTGCGTGAGGCGATCCACGGACGCCCCGAGGAGGCGACGTGGGACACGAGGATGCGGCTCGGAGAGCTGATCAACACGTCGATCGCGGCCAAGCGTGAGGCCGACACCGACGCGTTGGTCGAAGCCTTCGACCCGCTCTGCGTCTCCGCCATCGTCCGCGAGCCCACCCACGAGCGGGACGCCGTCCACGTGGCCCTGCTCGCGGACACCGACCGTGGCCGGGAGATCGAGGAGGCCGTGGACGAGTTCGGGACCCGGTGGGCAGGCCGTGTCGAGCTGCGCCTGCTCGGCCCGCTGGCACCGTACGACTTCGTCAAGACGTAGGCGCCGGGATGTGTAAGGAGGTTGATCGATCGTGGAACCACTGGGGCTCATCTTCGGCCTGCCGCTCGCGCCGCTGCGCGGGCTGATCCGGCTCGCGGAGCTGCTTCAGGAACAGGCCGAGCAGGAACTCCGGAGCCCCGCGGCGGTGAGGCGCCGCCTGGAGGAGCTGGAGGAGGCCAGGGCCTCCGGCGAGATCTCCGAGGAGGAGGAGGCCGCGGCCGCGGAGCGGATCCTCGGAGATCTGCTCACCTAGCCGGTAGGACCGCATCGCTGCGGAGACGACGAGGGGAATGATCCCATGCCTGTCAGGCGCGGAACCCGTGAGAAGCGCTCCGCCGACGATTCCTACGAGACCGCCGGCGACGAGACCTTCGACGAGGACTTCGACGAGGACGAGGAGCCCTACGAGGACCTCTCTGAGGAGGACCTGGACGAAGAGGACGAAGAGGAGGAGGACGAGGACGAGCCCGCGAAGAAGCCGCGGCGGCGTTCCTCCGCCCTGTCCGCGGCGACCGCCGGAGCTGCGGGGTTGCGGCACATCGCCGACCTGACCTCGAAGGAAACGGAAGGGGTGACGCTGGTACGACGGGCCGAGGACGGCTGGCTGGTCGAGGTCGAGGTCGTCGAGAGCCGCCACATCCCCTCCTCCGGCGACATGCTGTCGCTCTACCAGATCGAGCTGGACGCCACCGGCGACCTGCTGTCGTACCGCAGGGTGAAGCGCTACCGGCGCGGCCGGGCGGACAGTGCCGAGGGGGGCTGACGTGGCCGACGTGATGCGATCCGGCGGGTCCTTTCCGCGCTCCTCCGGCGGGCGGGAGTCCTCCGCCAACCTCGCCGACATCCTGGAGCGGGTGCTCGACAGGGGTGTGGTGATCGTGGGTGACATCCGCGTGAACCTGCTGGACATCGAGCTGCTCACCATCAAGCTGCGCCTGCTCATCGCCTCGGTCGACACGGCGCGGGAGCTGGGGATCGACTGGTGGGAACACGATCCGTGGCTCAGCTCCCGCGACCGCGACCTGATCGAGGAGAACCGCGTCCTGCGCGACCGGCTGTCCGCCGTCGAGGGCGACGAGGAGATGGAGGGCACCCGGCGCCGTTCCCTCGACAGGGGGTCCTCCGGTGACGCCCGGGAGCTTCGGTCGACAGGAAGGTTCAGGGAGGAGCGCGATGGCTGAGACGGGCACATATCTCTACGCGATCGCCCAGGATGTGGGGCACCCTCTCCCGGAGGAGGTGGCGGGCGTGACCGGAGCGCCGGTGCGCGCGATCACCCACGAGGGCCTGGCCGCGTACGTGAGCCCGGTGCCCCTGGAGGAGTTCGGTGAGGAGCCGCTGCGGCGTTTCCTGGAGGACCTGGACTGGGTCGGGGGGACGGCCCGCGCCCACGACCGGGTCGTGGAGGCCGTGGCGAAGGAGGCCCCCACGGCTCCGGTCAGGCTGGTGACGGTCTACAGCAGCGAGGACCAGGTCCGCGACCTGCTCCGGCGCAGGCACGACGACCTCGCCGAGGTGCTCGACCACGTCACCGGATGCAGGGAGTGGGGGGTGAAGGCGTACGCGAAACCGAGCGAGGGGGCCCCTCGCGCCGAGGAGGCCCCCGAGGAGACCGACAGCCCGGGAACGGCGTACCTGAAGCGCCGCCGGGCGAGCCTGCGCGGCAGGGAGGACGCCTGGCGTCTGGCGGCACGGCGGGCCGAGGACATCCACACCACCCTCGCGTCCATCTCGGTCGCCTGCCACCGCCATCGGCCGCAGGACCCGCGACTGTCCGGCCGCGAGGAGACGATGCTGCTCAACGGCGCCTACCTCGTCGCCGAGGACCGCCGTGAGGAGTTCGTCGCGGCCGTCGACGCGCTGCGGGGCGAGGAGATCGAGATACAGCTCACCGGCCCCTGGGCGCCGTACTCCTTCACCTCGGTGGACCTCGGCCCGACCCGTGCGGAGACACTCGATGCCCCGTGACCACCAGCCGAGAGGTGCCGAACTCGCCGCCGCCGGACACATCCCCCCCGAACGCGTGGCACTGGTGGACCTGCTCGACCGGCTGCTGGCCGGCGGGGTGGTCGTGAGCGGGGACCTGGTGCTGTCCATCGCCGACATCGACCTCGTCCGCATCTCCCTGCGCGCCCTCATCACCTCCGTGCGAGCCTCCGACCCGATACCGTCCGCCCACCCGCACGGCGCGGTCGCACTCCCGTGGGACTCCGGCGAGGAGGGGCCGCTGTGACGAACCGCTCCCCTGGCGCCCCTCGGGCGAGCGATGTGAATCCTCTCCCCGGCGTCCCCCCGGCAGAGGACCTCGGCGGCACGGAGGATCCTCGTGTCACCCGGGAGCGGCTCCGCCCTCCCGCGAGGAGACGGTTCAAGGTCACGCGAACCACCCCCGCGGGCAGGGCCGGGAACGCGCGAGGACCGGCGAGGACCGTCCGCTGGAAGGTGAACACCGATCCCGAGGCCGTGGGACGGGACCTGTCCCGCCTCGTGCTCACCCTCGTCGAGCTGATACGGCAGCTGGTGGAACGCCAGTGTGTGCGCCGGATGGACCAGGGGGACCTCTCCGACGAGCAGGTGGAGGTGCTGGGCGTGACACTGATGCGCCTCGAGGAGGCCATGACCGAGCTGTGCGAGCGCTTCGAGCTCTCACCGTCCGATCTCAACCTCGACCTCGGGCCGCTCGGAACCCTCCTGCCCACCGACTGACGACGACGATTTCCACGGTGACGCCACGGTGTCGTCAACGGGGTCTGCCCCACCGACCGGGAGGCGTTCACCCGCGTTCACCCGCGTCCGATGAGCGCGGGCGAACGCCTCCCGGTCTGAGCCGGCCGATGCCGACCGATGCCGGCCGATCCCGTTGACGACACCGTGGTCGGTCATCGGGAGAGCCAGGGCCCACCGGGAGGCGTTCGCCTACGTCCTCGGTGTCAGGTCAGGTCCTCGCACTTCTTCGCGTCGGGATCGTCGGCCGCCTGCGGCACCCAGCGGACGTTCGCGAACGACGCGGAGAAGGCCCCCTCGGTGTAGACGAGGAACGGGGTGTTGACCACCTCCAGGTCGAGGCCCGCCGCGGCGAAGCAGGCGACGGGGATCTTCACGGTCGACTTCACGCCGACCGGAAGCCCCTGGAAGAGGGAGGTCGCCACCACCTCGGAGAGGCACGGATAGACGCAGTGGACGCCGAGCACGGTCCTCGCGGCCGGCGCCTGGTGGACGATCGTGTCGAAGACCAGCGCCCCCTTCGTGTTGAGGTAGCCCCGCAGGTCCGTACCGCCCGCCGGGTTCTGCAGGTAGAGCTGGGCGGGACCGATGCCGGTCCAGGTCGCCTTCAGAGCGTCCTGCTGCACGTTGACGTCGGAGGGCACCACGGTGATCTCGGCGTGCGCCGCCTCGCCGTCGGCGCCGATCTCGGTGCCGCCCCAGTTCTCGGCGGAGCCGATGAAGCTCCTGTACGGCGCGATGTCGGTGCGGTTGAAGATCTCCAGGTCCTCGCTCGCCTCGCCACCACCGCCCTGCTCACCGCAGCCGAACGGCGGCGCGGTCTCGTCGAGCCTGCCGACCTGCCCGCTCTGACCGTCACGCAGGCCGTACCCGAGCGGGAACAGCGGGTCGTATCCGTCGGCTCCCGGGTTGAGCGGCGACTGGCAGGCGCTCTTCGGCCACGAGTACGGCAGCCTGCCGGTGAAGCCGTCGCGGTGCTTGCCCCGGACGAGCACGTCGGCGACGCCGCCGCCCTCGGTTCCCGGCAGCCACGCCGCGACGAAGGCGTCGGAGCGGTTGAGCTCCTTGTTCATCCACAGCGGCCGGCCGCCGACGTAGACGGTGACGACGGGGGTGCCCTTACCGGTGACCTTGTCGAGCACCGCGAGGTCGGCCGGGTAGATCTTGGCGGCCTCCAGCGTGCGCCGCGCCAGGTCGCCGATGCCCTCGGCGTACGGGGTCTCGCCGATCACCGCGATGACCGCGTCGTACGCCGAGGGGTCGACGCCGTCCCCGGTCTCGCTGAAGGTGACGCGGGACTGGCCGAGCGCCTCGCGCAGCCCGCCGAGGATCGTCGTGCCCCTGGGGAAGTCGGCGTTGACGTTGTTCGTGCCCTGCCAGGTGAGGGTCCATCCGCCGGTCTGGTTCTGCAGGCTGTCGGCGCTCTTGCCGACCACGAGGACCTTGGACTTCGCGGCCAGCGGCAGCACCCTGCCGTTGTTCTTGAGCAGGACCTGCGATTTGCGCACGGCCTCCCTGGCGAGCCTCCTCGTCTCCGCCGCGTCGGCGGACCCGGCGAAGGCGCGCTTGGAGGGCTTGGGACCGTCGAGCACCCCGGCGCGCAGTTTCACCCGCAGGATGCGCGTCACCGCGTCGTCGATGCGCGCCATCGGGATCGCGCCGCTCTCGACCTGGGCGATCGTGTTGGTGATGAACGCCTTCCAGTCGTTGGGCACCATCACCACGTCGATACCCGCGTTGATCGCCTGGGGACAGCTCGCGTTGGTGCATCCGGCGACCTGGCCGATGCCGTTCCAGTCGGAGACGACGACGCCGTCGAAGCCCATCTTCTGCTTGAGGATGTCGGTGACGACGCGCTTGCTGCCGTGCAGCTTGCCCTCGTCGATACCGAGGTCGGCGTTCTTCCAGCTGTTGAACGAGACCATCACGCTCTGGGCCCCGGCCGCGAGGGCACCGTAGTAGCCCTGACCGTGCACGTTGATCATCTCGGCCTCGGACGAGGGGTTCACACCCTGGTCCACGCCCTTGAGTGTGCCGCCGTCACCGATGAAGTGCTTGGCGGTGGCGATGACGCCGTCCTGGCCGATACCGCGCGGATGCTTGCCCTGCAGGCCCTTGACGGCCTCGTACCCGTACGCCCGGGTGATCCTGGGATCCTCGGAGAAGCCCTCGTACGTGCGGCCCCACCGGTCGTCGAGGGGGACGGAGACGCTGGGCGCGAACGCCCAGTCCTGGCCGGTGGCGCGCGTCTGCCGGGCGGTCGCCGCCCCGATGTCGCGCACGAGACACGGGTCCTGGGCGGCGCCCAGTCCGATGTTGTGCGGGAAGACGGTGGTGTCGTAGACGTTGTTGTTGCCGTGGACGGCGTCGGTGCCCCAGATGACGGGGATCTTCGCGCGAGTGGCGACGGAGGCGTTCCAGTAGGCGTCGGCGAGGTCGAGCCAGGCCTTACGCGCGGCGTGCTTGTCGCGGCCCGGCCAGGAGCCGCCGCCGTTGAGCACCGAGCCGATGAAGTATCGCCCGACCTCCTCCGGGGTGATCGCGACGATCTCCGGCTGGGTCATCTGGCCGACCTTCTCGGCGAGCGTCATGCCCGCGAGGATCTTCGCCACTCGCTTCTCGTCGGACCGGTTCTGCTCGATCCTGCTCTTGACCTCGGGCCATTCGGAGAGGACGGGCAGCTTCTTCTCGATGCGGGCACAGCCGCGTGCGTCCAGGGCGGGCTTGCCGATCACCGGCTGCCGGCCGCCCGTCGCGGTCTCGGCGCCCGCGCTCGAAATCCCGGTGACGCCCGCTGACAGGACGGCGAGACTCGCCAGCACCGCGAGTCCGCTCCGGCGGGCGCCCTGTCGGGCGAAGGGTCTGATCATCGAGGATCCGTTCTCGAGGTACTGCGATGGACCTGCGGATCCCCCGAGTCCGCACTTCGCAGATCCTGACGCTGTGACACAGCCGAGTCAATACTCTCGCGAGAGCGCTCTCTCATACAAAAACCTGCCCCGCGAATGCCTTACGGCTCTAGAACCGCTTCTACCAGGGGAATCTCGACATCCGCACCTTCGGTGTTACATTTAAGTGAGAGCGCTCTCAGGAGCCGTGCCCGCTCGCGGCGAGACGTCGCGAGCGGGTAGACGGTCAGGGCCCGGCGCCACCGCGGTCGACGGCGGGGCGTCGGCCCGCGAGAACGCGGGGACCCGAGGGAAACGGGGAAGCCGATCACCTCGGGGTCCCGTTCAGCCGCGCGCCTCGGGAAGAAGCTCCTCGGGGATCTCGGGAATCACGTCGGGGACACCGCGCAGGCCGGCGAGCGATACCACAGCGAGCACGGCGATCATCACCGCGGCGGTGATCGCGGTCACCTGGACCCCGGCGACGAAGGCGAGCCTCGCGGCCTCGGCGACGGCCTCCCCCAGCCGCCCGGGAAGTGCCGCGGCCGCCTCCAGCGCGGTGGGCAGCGACTCCACGACGGGGGCGGCCACCTCGCCGGGCAGCCCTTCGGGGAGCCGCAGGTCACCCCGGTAGACACCGGTCAGGACACTGCCCAGCACGGCGATGCCCAGTGCGCCGCCCAGCTCGAAGGACGTCTCGGAGATCGCCGCCGCGGCACCGGCCCGTTCCCTGGGCACGCTCGCGAGCACGGTGTCGTTGGTGACCGCGAACGTCAGCCCGATGCCCACCCCGCAGACGACCATGGGGCCGAGGAAGTACAGGTAGGAGGTGTCCGGCGTGATCCGGCCGTAGCAGGCGAAGGCCACGGCGGCCATCGCCAGGCCGAGCGCCACCGTCCTCGCCCGGCCCCACCGGGCGATCAGACCCGCGGCCAGGACCCCGCCGGCCGCCGCCGACAGACCTCCGGGCAGTCCCGCGAGACCGGCCTGAAGGGGTGACCAGCCCAGGACGAGCTGGAAGTACCAGGCGAAGATCAACGACAGCGCGGACATGCCGAAGATGGCGATGAGGTTCGCCCCGACCGAGGCGGAGAAGGCCCTGCGCCGGAAGAGGCGGACGTCGATCAGCGGCTCGGCCAGCCGGGTCTGCCGCCGCGCGAACAGCGCCAGGGCGGCGATCCCCACCGCACCCCCCGCCAGGACACCGGTGTCGGTGACGCCGTACGCGGCCGCCTCCTTTACAGCGTAGATCAAACCGATCACACCGGCGATGGACAGCGGAACGCTCACGAGGTCCACCCGCCCCGCGGCGGGGTTGCGCGACTCGGGGAGCACGAGGAAACCGGCGACCACGATGAGCAGCATCACCGGCAGGTTGATCAGGAAGACCGACCCCCACCAGAAGTGGTCGAGCAGCAGGCCGCCGACGACCGGTCCCAGGGCGAACCCCGCCGCGCCCATCCCGCTCCACAGGCCGACCGCCGTGGTCCGCTCCTTCGGGTCGGTGAAGACGTTGCGGATGATCGACAGGGTGGAGGGCATGATCGTGGCGCCCGCCACGCCGAGCAGGACCCGGGCGGCGATGAGCAACTCGGGGGTGGGAGCGTACGCGGTCACCGCCGAGGCCGCTCCGAAGGCCACGGCGCCGATGAGGAGCAGCCTCCTGCGGCCGATCCGGTCGCCGACGTTGCCCATCGTGATCAGCAGCCCGGCGAGCGCGAACCCGTACGCGTCACCGATCCACAGGATCTGGGTGGACGAGGGCCGCAGGTCCGCGACGAGCTGAGGGAGGGCGAGGTGCAGGACGGTGACGTCGACGGAGAGGAGCAGCGCCGCCAGGCAGGCGACGGCGAGAGTCGCCCATTTGCGGCGATCCGTGATCGGGGAGTGATCTTTCATGCCCGCCATCGTGATCGGCGGCGCTGACGGCCCGCGCACCTCCCGCTGACGGCCCCTCACCACCGCCGTGACCGGACCGCGCGGGTCCCCGATCATCTCGGAATCCAAGGGCGTCCGGGCGGGATCAGATGGCGAACATCGCGAGCACCTCGCTTCGCGACATGCGGGTTCCCACGCGCCGCTCCCGCTCGTAGGCGGCACCACCGGTCCGGGCGCGGACAGCCGCCGTGACGCCGGTGTCGAGGTTCGCCGCCGGGGTGCCGCCGAGGGCCGTGGCCGCGCCCAGCAGCCGGGCCGCGCCCTCGGCGTCCCCCTCAAGCAGCGCGACCTCCGCCAGCCCTTCGAGCACCAGGCCCGCCGGCGGCGAGTAACGCCGCAGCGCGGGTCCCAGTGCCCTGAGGTGCCAGGCTCTCGCCCCGGCGGCGTCTCCGCCCGACGCGGCGATCCGGCCCAGCTCGACGGTGACCCGCGACCGGATCTCCTCGGTGGCGTACGACTCCTGCGTGCACAGCTCCAGGGCGCCGAGCGCGAGGGCGCGCGCCTCGTCCAGATCCCCTCGGAGCCTCGCGACCTCGGCGAGGCCACGCTGGACCTTCGCCGCCACGTCGGGAACACCCGCCCGGCGGGCGTGACCGGCCGCACGCAGGTACTCGGCGTGAGCGGCCGCGAGATCACCGCCGCGTACGGCCGACGCGGCCTCATGGCAGACGAGCTCCGCGATGTCCTCCTCCGACCCGAGCTCCCGCGCCAGCCGGAGCGCCTCACCGGTCAGCGCGCGCGACGCGGCCGTGTCCTGCCGCAGGTCGGCGAGCCCGGCCAGCTCGGCCAGCGTGAGCGCACTTCCCCAGCGCTCCCCGATGGAGCCGAACAGCTCCAGTGCCTCCCCGAAGTGGTGCTCGGCGCTCGCGGCGTCGCCTCCGGACAGACAGAAGTAGCCGTGACCGAAGCGGGCCAGCGCCCGCACCCACGGATCGGTGATGACGGGCAGCGGCGGTTCCGGCAGGAAGTCGGGCGGACCGGTGAGCATCGGCCACAACATGGCCAGGAACGGCCACCGGTACGGCCGATCGAGCGGTGGGATGATTCCCTTCAGCCGGACGAGACGCCGGGGCGACCGCGACTCGCCGAAGGTGGCCACGAGCACGCTGATGGCGTACTCCTCCTCCATCCCCTCGATCGGCGCGACCCCCGTCACTCCCTCGGACGGCACCGGCCCCGTCGTGTGCCCGACCGGCTCTTCGACCCGCGCCGATCCGGCGGCCTTCTCGGCCGGTCCTTCGGCCGGTACCGCCCCGGGCGCCTCCCCTGCGGGGGACGGTCCGATCGCGACGAGCAGGTCGGCGGCGAGGCCCGCGCCCTCCGAGCGGCGGCCCCGCAGCCACCAGTACATGGCGAGCCCGGCGACCAGGCGCAGCGCCTGCTCGACCCTGCCGGTGTCGACGGCCCAGCGCAGCGCGGCGTGCAGGTCGTCGCGTTCCTCGTCCAGCCTGCGCAGCCACTCCAGCTGCCCGGCACCGCGCAGGTGGGAGTCCGCCGTGGCCGCCAGGTCCGCGTAGTACGAGGCGTGCGCCTCGCGACGCGCCTCGGTCTCGCCGGTCTCGGCCAGCCGTTCCGCGCAGTACGCGCGGATGGTCTCCAACATCCGGTAACGCTCGCCCACCCGCTCGACGAGCGACTTCTCCGCGAGGGAACTCAGCAGGTCGACGACCTCCTCCTCGCTCGGTCCGCACACCCGGGCGGCCGCCTCCAGCGTGGCGCCGCCCGCGAAGACGGTGAGCCGTCCGGCCAGCGACCGCTCGTCGTCGTCGAGCAGGTCCCAGCTCCAGGCGACCACGGCGCGCAGCGTCTGGTGCCTGGGCAGCGCGGTGCGGCTGCCGCGCGACAGCAGCCGGAAACGGTCGCCCAGCCGGGAGGCCACCTCGGCCACCGGCAGGGAACGCAGGCGCGCCGCGGCTAGTTCCAGCGCGAGCGGCAGGCCATCCAGAGCACGGCAGATGCCCAGCACCTGCTCGACGTTGGCGTCGTCGACGCGGAAACCGGGACGCACGGCCGCCGCCCTGTCGGCGAAGAGCCGCACGGCGGGGTAGGCGAGGGCCTCTTCGGCACCGGTGCCCGCCCTCGGCACCGGCAGCGGCGCGACGGGGTGAAGCACCTCCCCGGTGATACCGAGCGCCTCCCTGCCGGTCGCCAGGACGCGCAGCCCCGGGCAGGCGGCGAGCAGGTGACCGGCGAGCTCGGCGACCTCCGCGACCAGGTGCTCGCAGTTGTCCAGCACGAGCAGCACGGGCCGGTCGGCCAGCGCCGCGACCAGCCTGGCCAGGGGTGCCGGGACCGGGCGTCCGGGGAGCAGGCCGGCGTCGCGGACGCCCAGCGCGCCGAGTACGGCCTGGACCGCCTCTCCCGCGCCGAAGACGGCGGCCAGTTCCACGAAGCACACGTCGCCGGGCTCCTTCGCGGCGACCTCACCGGCCAGCCGGGTCTTGCCCGCGCCGCCGGGACCGACGAGGGTGACCAGTCTCGCCTCGCCGAGCAGCGCGTGGAGCCTGGACATCTCCTCTTTTCTGCCGAAAAAACTGGTCAGCGGGGCCCGCAGTCCCGACCTGACGGGCGCGGCGACCCCGCCCTCGCCGCCCTCGCCGCCCTCGCCGCCCTCGCCGCCCTCGCCGCCGGCGGCACCGTGAGCGGCACCGGCCGCGGGGACGCCGGCGAGGGCGGGGTCGGCCCTGAGCACCGCGAGGTGCACGGCGGCCAGCTCAGCCGACGGGTCCACCCCGAACTCCTCGCCGAGGACCCGTCTCGCCCCCTCGTACACCTCCAGGGCCTCGGCCTGCCTGCCCGAGCCGTACAGGGCGCGCATCAGCTGCCCGTACAGCCGTTCCCTGAAGGGGTGGGCGGCGGTGAGTCCCTGCAACTCGGCGACGAGCTCACGGTGACGGCCCAGCTCCAGCTCCGCCTGGACGCGGTCCTCCACGCAGTCGAGCCTGAGCCCTTCCAGCCTGGCCGAGGGCGCCGGGGCGAACGGCGAGTCCCCCACGTCGGCGAGCGCGGGCCCGCGCCACAGGGAGAGCGCCTCGCCCAGCAGCCGCACGGCCCTGTCGTGCTCGCCGGAGGCGAGTGCCCGGCGACCCTCCGCGACGAGCCCTTCGAATCGGTGGGCGTCGACGGCGTCGGCCCCGGCCGCGAGCCGGTAGCCCGCCGGGTGGAACTCGATCACCTCCTGGTCGCCGAGTGCCCTGCGCAGCCGCGAGACCTGGGACTGCAGGGCGTTGGCGGCGTTCGCGGGCGGGTCGTCGCCGTACAGGCCGCCGATCAGCCGCTCGGTGGTCACGACCTTGCCCACGTCGAGGAGGAGCATCACGAGCAGCGCGCGCATCCCCTGTCCGCCCACGACGACCACGCGGCCACCGTCGAGCCGAATCCGGGTGGGGCCGAGGATGTCGAACCGCATATCCCGATTATCGCGGCATCCCGCCCGCCGCCGATCGGAGTCCGCGCGTGCAACACGAGATGATCCCTGGTACGAAATACATCTACATACCTGGACTTTAGGGAAAAAAGATCTTTCCCTGAGGCCGGAAGCGGCGGGGGCGGACGGGGTAAGGACTCCACTGGCCGTTCCCGGCGGGGAACGGCTGCCGGGGGGCTTCCACACGGAGGTATTCGATGAGACATGTCTACGGCTGGGAACACGGTGAGAACGAACCCGGCGACCTCTTCGGGGTGACCATCGAGAACCTCTTCGCCGAGGTGTGGTCCCGGCAGGGAATCTCGAACCGCGACCGGCGCATGCTGCTGATCGGCCTGCTCGTCGGCCAGGGCATGAACGAGGACGTCGACCTCCAGCTGGACGCGGCGCTGCGAACCGGCGACCTCACCCCCGACGAGCTCCGCGAGATCGTCGTCTTCCTCACCCACTACGCGGGATGGCCCCGGGGCGGCAGGCTCAACAACCAGGTCGAGGAGCTGATCGCCCGCGTCATGAGGTCCTGACCCGTGCTCCGCGCCGGCGACGGCGCTCGAAACCCGATCGCCCGCGTCATGAGGTCCTGCCCCTCCGTCGCGACCATCCCCGGCCGGGCCCACCGCTCCCCCACCCCGTCGGATCGCGGTCATCCGGCGTGGGGCGTCCCGGCGGCCTCCGCCGGGACGCCGGGACGCCCCACGGCGCGAGGTCACGGTCTCTCCTGAGGTCACAGCCTCTCGACGTTCGGCCCCCGGCAGCGGTTGCGGGTGTCGAAGACGAGGGCGCTCGCCCGCTGGACGAGCTCGTAGTCGAAGCAGTCGTGGTCGGTGAGGACCACCACCGCGTCCGCCGCCGCCAGCTCCCGCTCCGAGAACGCGACGACCTCGATCCCCTGCGGCAGCAGGAAGCAGTCCACGTGCGGGTCGGCGGCCCGCACGTCCGCGCCCAGCTTGCGAAGACCCCTCACCACGTCGATCGCCGGTGACTCTCGGCAGTCTCCGGCGTTCTTCTTGTACGCGAGGCCGAGCGCGAGCACCCGGCTGCCGTTGACCGGCTTGCGCAACCGGTTCAGCGCGAGTCCGATCCGGTGCACGACGTGGTCGGGCATGTGGTCGTTGATGTCGTTGGCCAGTTCCACGAACTGGAAGTTGTGCCCCAGACTGCGCTTGACCTTCCACGACAGGTACGACGGGTCGATCGGCAGGCAGTGCCCGCCGACGCCGGGACCGGGGGTGAAGCGCATGTAGCCGAACGGCTTGGTGGCGGCTGCGTCGATGGCCTCCCAGACGTCGATGCCGAGCTGTTGCGCGAAGATCGACAGTTCGTTCACCAAGGCGATGTTGACGTGCCTGAAGGTGTTCTCCAGGAGCTTGCACAGCTCGGCCACCTGCGGCGAGGAGACCGGGACCACCTCGTCCACCATCCTCGCGTAGAACGCCTCGATCCTCTTCAGCGACGCCTCGTCGATCCCGGAGACGACCTTCGGCGTGTTCCCCAGGCGCCAGTGCGCGTTGCCCGGGTCGATCCGCTCGGGGCTGTAGCCCAGATGGAAGTCCTGTGGTGCCCGCAGCCCCGAGCCCTCCTCCAGCAGCGGCAGCAGATACTCCTCGGTGGTCCCCGGATAGGTGGTGGACTCCAGGACCACCGCGGCGCCCCGCCGCAGCAGCGGGGCGAGCGACTCCCCTGCCGCGCCGATGTGGCGCAGGTCGGGAACGCCCTCGCGGAGCGGGGTCGGCACGGTCACCACACAGACGTCGAACCCTTCTGCGGCGGCGTAGTCGGCGGTGGCCAGGTATCGGCCGGACCGGTGGGCCAGGGACAGCGTCTCGTCATCGATGTCCTCGACATAGGACTCGGCGGCGTTGAGGCGCTTGACCCTCCACTCGTCCACATCGATTCCCACGACGTCGAAGCCCGCCCTGACGGCCCCCATCGCAAGTGGCAGACCCACATACCCCTGGCCGATCACAACCAGTTTCTCTTTCACGGCAGAACCCCCGTCGATTCGGGACAAGACACAATCCCGACTGTAAGAGCCCGCTTTCCCGCACCGCTGATTCCGCCATCGTCCGGGCGTGTCGCCCAGGGCCCGGGGCCGCTCAAGCTCTGCACACGAGACCGGACCAACCACCAACAAAGAAACCAGGACCTCTAAACACTGCACAATCACTTCAAATACACTTTTATATATTTTGTACATATATTGCAGGCCATCAACAAAAGAGACGAGCGGAAACCGAGGCGAAGGCAGGTCGCCCCTCACCCACCCAAAAGCCCTCCCCGAACAGCACCAATGCCGATTTAACACCAAAAAATCAGCAATACCCGAAAGTATTATTGAGTAATTTTTCCATCAGCCTCACACCAACATGCACCCTTCCCCGCCACACGGGAACCCGCGCACGCCGACCTTCACGGCAGAGTCGTCAGCGTGTCACGTGACACCTTTCAGCGGCGTAACGATAATCCGAAAATTTCCCTTGACATCCACCTCCGGTCACTTCCTGCAATCAATGCAATAAACCACAAGAAGCTCGACAAAAAATCTCATTTTTCATTCATGACAGATCGCAGGCGACGGACAGCACCGGACGTCTGACGGATCACGAGATCAGTGAGGAGTTGTGTCGCATGTCCAAAACCGTTCGCGACGCGCTCGACCAGATGGTCGACATGACCGCGACCATGATCGATACCAGAGTGGCCCGGAGCAGACCGCTCTTCCTGCTCCGCCCGCGAGGTTCCGCCGGCCGCGTCCTGCTGAAGGCGGCCATGGCGTCCTTCCTCGCGATGGGCGCGGTCGTCGGCACCCCCGGCGGCGCGAGCGCGGCCGCTCCGGTGAACATCGGCAACGCCGCGCCGTTCGGAGTGCTGGCCGGGGCCGCGGTCACCAACGTGAACCTCACGACGGTCACCGGCAATCTGGGGGTGAGCCCGGGAACCACGGTGACCGGCTTTCCACCCGGCACGGTCTCCGGTTCCAAGCAGATAGGGAACGCCGCCGCGGCGCTGGCCATGGCCGACGCGGTCAGCGCCTACAACGACGCCGCCGGGCGCACGCCCGACGCCACGGTGGCCGCCCAGTTGGGCGGGACGACCAAGGGGCCGGGTGTCTACAACTCCGTCAGCGGGGGGTTCTCGATCAGCGGAACCCTCACCCTCGACGCACAGGGCGACCCGAACGCCGTCTTCATCTTCCAGGCGTCCACTCTCGACGTGGCGAACGTCGGCAACATCAACCTCCAGCGCGGAGCCCAGGCCAACAATCTCTTCTGGCAGATCAGCGGCTCGGCGACACTGGGCACGTACTGCACCTTCCGCGGCAATCTCCTCGCACAGAACTCGGTCACGGTCGGTAGCGGCGCCAACGTCAACGGCCGAGTCTTCGCGCTCAACAACACGGTCGCCATCCAGGGGACCGGCAGCCTGCCGTACACCCGCCTCACCGTGCCGAACGATCCGCCGACCACCACCACCCTCACCTCCTCCCTCAACCCCGCGTGGAGAGGGGACCCGGTCGTCCTGACCGCGACGGTGAACGCGGTCAGCGGCACCGTCGTGCCCGCCGGCGAGGTGGTCTTCAAGGACGGCTCGACGGTCCTCGGCTCGGCCTTCCAGACCGATGGCATCCCCGCCACCATCACGGTCTCCGACCTCTCCGGGGGAAATCACCCGATCGTCGCCGTCTATCTCGGGGGGGACACCTTCGACCACGAGGCTCTGATCCACTTCGCGCCGAGCACGTCACCACCCGTCAACCAGAGCATCTCCGACAGTCTGTGGAACAGTGCGGGGGTCCCCGCCGTTCCCGCGCAGTCCGACCCTCAGGGGGTCGTCCTCGGCGTCAAGTTCCAGGCGGCCAAGAGCGGGACCGCGATCGGCGTCCGGTTCTACAAGGGGGCGCAGAACACCGGCACCCACATCGGCAGCCTGTGGACGAGCAACGGCACCCTCCTGGCCAGCACCACCTTCACCGGCGAGACCGCCAGCGGCTGGCAGCAGGCCAACTTCTCGACACCGGTGGTGCTCACCGCCGGAACCACCTACGTCGTCTCGTACTACGCTCCGGCCGGCAACTACGCGACGACCCGCCCCTACTTCACCTCCCAGTACGTCAACGGCCTGCTCACCGCCCTGGCCGACGGCGCCTCGGGCGGCAACGGCGTCTACACCTACAGCGCGAGCAACGTCTTCCCGACGAACACCTACCAGGCGACGAACTACTGGGTCGACGTCGTGTTCGTCCCGACGGACAGCCTGTGGGACAGGGTGCCGGTTCCCAGCGTCCCTTCGCAGTCCGACCCGCAGGGGGTCGTCCTCGGCGTCAAGTTCAAGGCGGCGACCAACGGGAAGGTGAGCGGGATCCGGTTCTACAAGGGGCCGCAGAACACCGGCACCCACACCGCCAGCCTGTGGGGGATCGACGGCACACTCCTGGCCAGCGCCGTGTTCTCAAACGAGACCGCCACCGGCTGGCAGCAGGTGAACTTCTCACAGCCCGTCGACGTCACCGGCGGCACCACCTACGTCGCGTCCTACCACACCACATCCGGCAACTACTCGACGGACCGCCCGTACTTCACCTCCCAGTACGTCAACGGCGCCCTCACCGCCCTGGCCGACGGTGCCTCGGGCGGCAACGGCGTCTACACCTACAGCGCGAGCAACGTCTTCCCGACGAGCACCTACCAGGCGACGAACTACTGGGTCGACCTGATCTTCCACAGCTGACACGATGTTCGTGTGACCGGTGCCCCCGCGGCACGGGTCCGGTGTCAGGGCGTCCGCTCCTTGAGCGGACGCCACCACCGCTGGTTGTCCCGATACCACCGGATCACCTCGGCCAGGCCGTCGCCGAAGTCCTTGCGGGGCTCGTAGCCGATGGCCCGGATCTTCGTCCAGTCGACGCAGTAGCGGCGGTCGTGCCCGAGCCGGTCGGCCACCGGCTCGACCGCCTCCCAGCCCGTGCCGAGCGCGGCCAGCAGCCGCTCGGTCAGCTCCCGGTTGGTCAGCTCGACGCCGCCGCCGATGTTGTAGACCTCGCCGGGCGCGCCCTTCCTCAGCACCGTCTGGATGCCTCTGCAGTGGTCGTCGACGTGCAGCCAGTCGCGCACGTTGAGCCCGTCACCGTAGAGCGGGACCTTCTCACCGTCGAGGAGGTTGGTGACGAAGAGCGGTATCAGCTTCTCGGGGTGCTGGTAGGGGCCGTAGTTGTTGGAACAGCGGGTCACCCGGACGTCGAGCCCGTGGGTGCGGTGGTAGGCGCGGCAAAGCATGTCGCCACCCGCCTTCGCCGCCGAGTAGGGCGAGTTCGGCAGCAACGGTTCGCTCTCGCTCCAGGCCCCCTCCTCGATAGAGCCGTACACCTCGTCGGTGGAGACCTGAAGGAACGTGCGGACTCCGCCCTCCAGCGCGGCCTGGAGAAGTCTCTGGGTCCCCAGCACGTTCGTCGTCACGAAGTCGCCCGCGCCCGCGATGGACCGGTCGACGTGGCTCTCCGCCGCGAAGTTCACGACCACGTCGTGGCCGGGAACGACGTCCGCGAGAAGCCGCGCGTCGGTGATGTCGCCCCGCACGAACGCGTAACCGGGGTGGCCGTCGAGGGGGGCGAGGTTGGCGAGGTTGCCCGCGTAGGTGAGCTTGTCCAGGACGGTGACCCGCGTGTCCTCGCAGCCGGGCCAGGAGCCGAGCAGCAGGGACCTGGCGTAGTGGGACCCGATGAACCCGGCTCCGCCGGTGACGAGGACTCTCATGCGCGCACCTGGATCCTGCTGTGGTCGCCCACCATGAGCTCGTGGGTGTTGGAGACGCCGACCGCGCGGCTGACCTCGACGCCGCGCCCGATCAGGGAGTGCGCGATACGCGAGACGCCCTGCACAGAGGAACCGTCGAGCACGATGGAGTATTCGATCTCGGCGCCGCCGACCAGGCAGCCGGAGCCGATCGAGGTGAAGGGGCCGACGTAGGAGGAGAGGATCTTGGTGTCCGCGCCGATCACGATCGGACCGCGAAGGACCGAGTTCTCCACCACCGCGCCCGGCTCGACGACGACCCGCCCGGTGACCTCACTCAGGTCGTCCACGGTGCCCCTGATGTCGGGCTCGACACGTTCGAGGACGATGCGGTTGCACTCCAGCATGTCCTGGAGGCGCCCGGTGTCCTTCCAGTAGCCGCTCACAAGGTGCGAGTGGACGCGGAAGCCGTTGTCGAGGAGCCACGCGACGGCGTCCGTGATCTCCAGCTCGCCGCGCGCCGACGGGGTGATCGCCCGGACCGCCTCGTGAACGGCTGGGGAGAAGATGTAGACCCCGACGATCGCGAGGTCGCTGCGCGGGTGCTCCGGCTTCTCCTCCAGCCCGAGGATCTCGCCTTCCGGCCCTATCTCGGCCACTCCGTAGAACTGCGGTTCGGCGACCCTGGTGAGCAGGATCTGCGCGTCGTGGTCGGCCAGGCGGAAGGCGTCCACCAGATCGGTGATGCCGTCCACCAGGAAGTTGTCCCCCAGATACATCACGAACGGCTCGTCGGCGAGGAACTCCCCGGCGATCAGAACGCAGTGCGCCAGCCCGAGGGGAGCCTCCTGGGCGATGTACGTGACGTCCAGCCCGAACCGCGAGCCGTCGCCCACGGCGTCCCGGATCTCGCGGCCCGTGTCGCCGACGACGATGCCCACGTCGGTGATGCCGGCCTGCCGGATCGCCTCAAGCCCGTAATAGAGCACCGGCTTGTTGGCGACCGGGACCAGTTGTTTCGCCGAGGTATGGGTAAGCGGGCGCAACCTCGTTCCCTTACCGCCCGCCAGAACGAGTGCCTTCAACGCTCTTCGAGTCCTTCCGCGAAGAACACATGGCCGTGCGGCCACATGTCCGCCCGACTTTACCGGAACCCGAAATCGACGCCTCTTCACCGGCTCACACCTTTACTGAAGAGCGTACGGCGTTTTGTCGATTTCACACTTTTCCTCGGTCACGGAACACCCACGCCCGGTTTATCGCGTAACTCAGCGGCGGGCTCGTCAGTATCACCATCCCCTGGGCCACCATGATCGGAACCCCGGCGAGTTCCACCAGAAGCGGGACCCCGACGACGGACGCCGCGAGGAAGCTCAGCCCGACCACGTAGAACCGCAGGTAGCCCACCGGCCAGGAATACCCGGAGTCGCGGAAGACCACCAGCCTGTACCAGGGGTAGACGATCACCACGGTGATCAGGTGGCTGACCACGACCAGGAAAAGATAGGGAACGCCATCTTCAAAGGCCAGCAATCCTAAGCCGAGGAGAACGTAATAGACCATAGCCGTCATGGCGCCGGCGAACAGATATGTGATGCGGTGGCCACCAAAGGCCGAGATCACAGCCGGCCGCCCGAAACGCGGGTTATTGTCACGGACGGTTCCACCTTCGACTTCAACCATGTGACGGCCGCTCCGGATCGTGGTCAGACATTGGGATGAAACAGGATTGTAGTGGGCGACAAGAAATAATCGGGGGATCAATGTCGGTGTCGGTGGTTATTCCGTGTTACCGCTCAGCGCGGACCCTTCCGGCGCTGGTGGACAGGCTCATGCCGGTCCTTCACGGCCTGGCCGTCCGGCACGAGGTGATCCTCGTCGTCGACGGAAGCCCGGACGACACGTGGGAGACCGCCGCGGAGCTGGCCCGCCGGGTCGACGCCGTCCGGGCGATCCGCCTGTCCCGTAACTACGGGCAGCACAACGCGCTGGTCGCCGGCATCAGGGAGGCGGCGTTCGAAGTCGTCGTCACCATGGACGACGACCTGCAACATCCCCCCGAGCAGATCCCCCTCCTCCTGGCCGCGCTCGAAGGCGACCGCCTCGACCTGGTGTACGGCGTCCCGCACGACGAAGAGCACGGGTTCCTGCGGAGTCTCGCGTCCCGGTCGGTCAAGGCCGCCATGGCCGGCGCGCTGGGCATCCGCACCGCGCGTACGATCAGCGCCTTCCGGGCCCTGCGCACGCACATGCGCGACGGGTTCGAGGGCCTGTCGGGACCGCACGCGTCGGTCGACGTGGCCCTGTCATGGGCCACCACGCAGGTGGGCTCCGTCGGCGTGCACATGAACGAGCGCGACCACGGGCGATCGAACTACACGCCGCGCCTGCTGGTCGGGCACGCGATGAACATGCTCCTCGGTTACAGCACCGCTCCGCTCCGCGCGGCGAGCTACCTCGGATTCCTCGTCGGTGTGATCGGCCTGCTGCTGGGGGGCGCCGTCCTGTGGCGTTTCGCCGCGGGCGACACCACGGTGGCCGGGTTCACCACCGTCGCCTCGATGGTCGCGCTCTTCTCATCCGCCCAGCTGTTGTCCATCGGAGTCCTCGGTGAGTACATCGGCCGCATTCACGGAAACGGCATGGGCCGTCCGACGTACGTGGTGCGCGAGCGCGTCGGGTCGTCCGCCGCCGATCTTCCCCGGCGGCCCGGCGGTCCTGGCGTTCACGCACGCGCAGGAGCCGGCTCCGGACCAGATGAACGGTGAGGAGGGTCTGGACGGGCTCGAATCCGTACCTCGCCCATGCCCTCTGCACCCGCGTGTTGTGTCCCTGGGTGGAGATGACGACCTCCGCCGCGCCACGCGCCAGCGCGCGGTCCTCGACGGCCCTGAGCAGGTGGGCGTAGAGACCACGCCCCTGTGAGCCGGAGACCACTCCGGCCAGGAGGATCTCCGTCCGGGGACCGTCCTGCTCCAGCGTGGCCAGCCCCAGCGGGCGGGGCGCCTCCACTCCGGCGCCTCGATCCTCCAGTGTCAGGCACTCCCCCTCCGCGGACGACCTCAGCGCCCATTCCCGGTAGCCCGCCAGGGCCTCGGCCGCGTCGAACAGCGGATTGGCCAGATAGTGGTTCCCGTACACGCCGAAGATGTCGGATACCAGTGCCTCCACCGCGGCGGGACCGGCCGGCTCCGACGTTCGCAGCCCGGGTGACGGAGCAGGCCCGCGTCCCTCTCCCGCGTGCAGGCGCCAGTACACGAGGGAGTCCGCGAACACGGCGGTCCGGCCGAGCGCGGCCAGCTTCGCGAACCAGCCGACGTGTTCCGCCGGGTACCGGAGCACGACGACGTCCGCGACCGACCCCAGGAGTGCCTCACGGACCGCGGAGAACGGCGCCCCGGACTCCACGGGGACGGTGAGACGCTCCACGGAACATCCGAACCTGGCCGATTCCAGCGGCGACTCCACGGCCCGTACGGCCCGCGCCTCGATCACGTCGCGCCAGGCCATCAGCTCACCTCGTAGGACCGGACGGCGTCGATCACTCGTGCCACGCCGGTCTCGTCCAGGTCGGCGTAGAGCGGCAGCCGCACGAGGCGGTCGGCGACCCTCTCCGCGACCGGGCAACCCCCCGGGGCCACTCGACCGAACCTCACCCCCGCGGGCGCGGCGTGCAGGGGCTGGTAGTGGAACGTCGCCTGCACGCCTTCCCCCCGGAGATGGTCGATGAAGGCCCGGCGGTTCTCCAGATCCGGGAACAGCAGGTAGTACAGGTGCGCCGGATGCGCGCAGCCGTCGGGGATCGTCGGCCGGGAGATCCCGTTGCCCCTCGCCCAGTCCGCCAGTTCCTCGTGGTACCGGTGCCAGACGGCGTGGCGCCGGAACTGGATCTCGTGGAACGACTCCAGCTGCGAGGTCAGCTGTGAGGCCAGGACGTCGGACAGCAGGTAGCTGGAGCCGATGTCGACCCATCGGTACTTGTCGACCTGACCGCGGAAGAACCGGCTGCGGTCGCTGCCCTTCTCCCGGATGACCTCGGCACGCGCGACGAGACCCGCGTCGTTCAGCAGCAGCGCGCCGCCCTCCCCGCACTGCACGTTCTTCGTCTCGTGGAAGCTCTGCGCGGCCATGCTGCCGAACGATCCGAGCGGCCGGCCTCGATAGGATCCGCCCAGGCCGTGGGCGTTGTCCTCGATGAGGGTGAGGCCATGCCGGTCGCAGAGTTCGGCGATCTCCTCCATCGCGCACGCGATGCCCGCGTAGTGGACGACCACGACGGCCCGCGTGCGATCGGTGATCGCCGCTTCGATCAGCCGCTCGTCCACGTTGAGGGTGTCGGGCCTGCAGTCGACGAAGACCGGGACCGCCCCGCGCAGCGCATAGGCGTTGGCCGTCGACGTGAAGGTGAACGACGGCATGATCACCTCGTCGTCGGCCCGGAGATCCAGGAGGATCGCCGACATCTCCAGCGCGTGCGTGCAGGAGGTGGTCAGCAGCACCTGGCCCGCCCCGGTGATCTTTCCGAGGATCTCCGCGGCCCGCCGGGTGAACGGCCCGTCTCCGCAGGTGGATCGTCGGCGCACGGCCTCCCCCAGGTAGTCCAGCTCGTTCACCGAGATGTGCGTCCTGTTGAAGGGGATCGTCTTCAGGTCGGTTGCGTTCACGGCCGAAGTGAACAACGAAAGGACCGGCCGACACGCGTCGCGCCGTCGTTACTTGGCGATCCATTACGCAAGTCTTAGGTCACGCCGATCCGTCCGGAATCCGGTAGACGGCGCAGTCGCCGGAGCGGAACCGCAGTTCGGCGAAGTCCCCGATCCTGGAGGTCCGGCCGGTGCGGCGCTCGTCGGCGAAGAGCCAGCGCACCCCGTAGCGCTCGCGCAGCCGCCCGATCGTGGCCGCCGAGGGGGCCTGGAAGGCGGCGTCGTTGAGGGCGAGCCGCTCGCCGTCCCAGAACGGCAGGCGCTCCGGCAGGGACCCCGGCCGCCAGCGGCTCATGTTCGCCGCGGTGTAGGTCCATCCCTCGACCAGCACCCGCCGCTCCGACAGGGCGGCCACCCAGAACTGGCGGCTGTCGCACGGGTTCTCGTACCCCCAGCGGCAGTGCGCGTTCGTGGCGACCAGGTCGTCCGGATCCGAGTGGGCGCGCAGCCACCGGCCCGCCTCCAGGGCACCCTCGGGAACCGCCTGAACCGCCACCGGCGGGACCTCCCCGAACGTCCGGGCCACCGGGACGCTCTCCGCACCCGGGAGAGCGCGCGTGAACCAGGCCGCGGGCGGCCCGACCGCGGCGAACGCGACAAGCATGAAGGCCCAGGCCCGCAGGCCGCCACGCCCGGTCCCCATCAGGGCGACGGCCACCAGCACGACGACGGCCAGGAGCGCGGCGTAGGGCAGGTACAGCACGGTGTCCGGCCGGCCAGGGGGCAGGGGGGTCCTGACGTCGCACAGCATGCGGATCAGGTAGGCCGTCATCACACCGGCGCCGACCGCGTACGCGATCGTCCTGAGCGGCATCCGTGCCCGTCGCACGATGACGGAGAGCCCGTAGGCCGCGACGATCATCATGTAGGGATAGCAGGCCCCGAAGAAGTAGAGCTGGCCGAGGTGAGGGTGCCCGAGCAGGAGCACGGCGGCGACACACGCGGCGCCCATGCCGAGCAGGAGGACCACCGCCGGCCGCAGGAGCAGTCTCGGCCTGCACAGCAGCCCGAGGATCCCGCACCATGCGACGGCCAGGCACAACGCGTACAGCACCGTGACACCGAGCACCGAGAACGGCGGCGGCTCGGCCGCGCCGACGTGGCCGGTCAGCTCTCCCCAGGCCCGGCGCAGCAGGGAGAGGGGGTCGACCATCGTCCCCTGACTCGCACCGCCGAACAGTACTACCTGCGCGAAGAGAGAGCACGCCACCGTCATCCCGAGCGCGACGAGCGCGGGCCGGTGTATCCGGCGCCGCCTGATCACCTCGACCCCGACGACGGCGGCCAGTCCCGCGGCGAGCGGGGGAAGGTGGATGGCCTTGGCTCCCATGACCGCCACCATGAACACGCCGAGCAGGAGCCATCTGCCGACGTCACGTCTGCGTCCTTCGTCACGCCTGTGTCCTTCGAGGAGGTCGACGAGCAGCAGGACGACCGGGGCGAACAGCAGTGCCCCGAAGGTCTGGGTGGGGCCTGTCCAGGACTGGAAACCTCTCCAGGTGAACATCCCGAGGTTCACCCCCAGGTAGAGGTTCGGAGCGGTCATGAACACGGTGCCCGTGATGGCGAGGAGTGTGGCGGGGTGGGAGCGGGTGAGGCGGTGGGTGATCATGGCCAGGAGGATGGTCAGGGTGAACATCATGGGGAGCATGCCCAGGCGGAAGAGCAGGAGGAGGGGTTCGATGCCGGTGAGGTGGCTCGCGGTGGCGAAGTGGGTGTAGACGAACCAGTGGTAGAGCAGGGGTTGGCCGTCGACCATGGGGACGGTGGGGGGCAGGTGGTGTTTCAGCTCGCCGATGAGGGCGAGGTGGAAGGGCATGTCGACCGAGGCGGTGCCCAG
>NZ_JBEZEL010000004.1:257113-472405 GCF_040648855.1 Streptosporangium sp. NPDC049078 | reverse complement strand
ACTTCCGGTGTCGCTCCGGCTCCGTCGTTCGACGACGGGTTGAACGTCCAGCGCGTGCTGGCCGCGGTCGAACGCAGCGCCGACGACCAGAGCCGCCTTACATCTGTGGAGGGAATATGAGCAGGCCCATCACATTGTTCACCGGCCAGTGGGCCGACCTGCCGTTCGAGGAGGTCTGTCGTCTCGCCTCGGGCTGGGGATACGACGGCTTGGAGATCGCCTGCTGGGGCGACCACTTCGAGGTCGACAAAGCTCTCAGCGACGACGACTACATCCCCCGTAAGCAGGAGATGCTCGCCAAGCACAACCTGAGCGTCTACACCATCTCCAACCACCTCGTCGGCCAGGCCGTCTGCGACAGCCCCATCGACGCTCGCCACCAGGGCATCCTGCCCGCCCGCATCTGGGGCAACGGCGATCCCGAGCAGGTCCGCCGCAACGCGGCCGAGGAGATCAAGAACACCGCCCGCGCCGCCGCCAAGCTCGGCGTCGACACCGTGGTCGGCTTCACCGGCTCCTCCATCTGGCACACCGTGGCCATGTTCCCCCCGGTCCCGCCCCAGATGATCGAAGACGGCTACGCCGACTTCGCCGACCGCTGGAACCCCATCCTCGACGTCTTCGACGAGGTCGGCGTCCGCTTCGCCCACGAGGTCCACCCCAGCGAGATCGCCTACGACTACCACACCACCGTGCGCACCCTGGAGGCCATCGGCCACCGCCCCGCGTTCGGCCTCAACTGGGACCCCTCCCACATGGTCTGGCAGGAGATCGACCCGGTCGCCTTCATCCTGGACTTCGCCGACCGCATCTACCACGTCGACTGCAAGGACGCCAAGGTCCGTACCGGCGACGGCCGCCGCGGCCGGCTCGCCTCCCACCTGCCCTGGGCGGACCTGCGTCGCGGCTGGGACTTCGTCTCCACCGGACGCGGCGACGTGCCCTGGGAGGACTGCTTCCGAGCCCTCAACGCGATCGGCTACGACGGGCCGATCTCCATCGAGTGGGAGGACGCGGGGATGGACCGTCTGGACGGCGCCCCCGACGCCCTGGAGATCATCCGCAAGCTGAACTCCATCACCCCGCCCTCCACCGCCTTCGACGCCGCTTTCTCCTCCGACTGAGTCGGCCGGCCCCAGGTCTCGGGACCGAGAGCCTGGGGCCTTCCGACCGGGAGGATCCTCCGGCCGAGGGCTTGGCAACGGGAAGCCCCGGCCGGAACTCTGAGGAACAGGAATCGGACAGGAGCTCGGGCCGTAATTCTCGGCCCGGGTCCTCGGCCGATGTCTCTGACAGGAATCCCTGACTTAATTTCATGAGTTGTTTTCATGAGTTGAGCTGGTCTGACGGAAACACATGGCCCTGAGGCATATATCCGTAATATCCGCATAACGTACGATTCCTTGCACAAGCGGGTCGGACCGTCAGGTTCGGCCCGTCGCGGGGTCGTCTCCTTCGTTCTAACGACCACGTAGTACCCGCCGATGACATCCCCTCCGACCGGACGGCCGCGACGGATGCCACCGGCGCCGCCCGGCCCCGGCCGGGCGGATGAAAACCGTCATCCCCCAGGAGTCGACTCACCACAGGAGGCCAGATGCGTACGGGAGTGTGGCTGGTAGGAGCACGAGGCTCCGTCGCCGTCACGAGCGTCATCGGAGCGCTGGCGGTACGCGCCGGTCTCGCCCAGCCGACGGGCTGCGTCACGGAGCTCCCCCAGTTCCGAGGCGCAGGACTGCCAGGGCTGGGAGACCTGGTGTTCGGCGGGCACGACATCGTGCCGACCCCGCTGGAGAAGAAGGCGGCCGCGCTGGCCGGAGCCGGGATCGTACCGGCCAGGCTGCTCGAACCCCTGCGCGACGAGCTCGCCAGGGTCGAGGAGAACCTGAGGCAGGTGCCGGCCGCCGAGAACCAGGCCGCGACCGCGGAGCTGATCGGCGCCGACATCACCGAGTTCCGGCTGCGGCACGGTCTGGAACGGGTCGTCGTCATCAACGTCTCGACCACCGAGCCCGCCCCCGAGCCGCGTCCGGCCCACGCCGACCTGGAACTGCTGGAGTCCGAGCTGGCGGCCTCCAGGGACCTGCTGCCGCCCAGCGCCCTGATGGCGTACGCCGCCTTCCGCGCGGGCTGCCCCTACCTGGACTTCACCCCCTCGACGGGCGCCAGGCTGCCCGCCCTGGACCGGCTCGCCGACCTGATGGGGCTGCCGTACGGGGGTCACGACGGCAAGACCGGCGAGACGCTCGTCAAGTCGGTGCTCGCCCCGATGTTCGCCCAGCGCAATCTCCGGGTTCGCACCTGGTCGGGGATGAACCTCCTCGGTGGGGGAGACGGCGCCAACCTCGCCGACCCCGCGGCCAACGCCGCCAAGGCCGCCAGCAAGCAGCGGGTGCTGGGCGAGACGCTCGGCTACACCCCGCAGGGCGAGACCCGCATCGAGTACGTGGAGGACATCGGCGACTTCAAGACCGCCTGGGACCTGGTCACCTTCGAGGGGTTCCTGGGGACGTCCATGCGCATGGAGTTCAGCTGGCACGGCTGCGACTCCGCCCTCGCCGCGCCGCTGATTCTGGACCTGGCGAGGCTCACGGCGGCGGCGCACCGCCTTGGCCGCACCGGGCCGCTGGGCGAGCTGGCCTTCTTCTTCAAGGACCCGCTCGGCGAGGCGCCGCACGCGCTGGCCGACCAGTGGCGGGTGCTGCTCGCGTTCGCCGACACCCTCGGCGAAGGGGAGCGGGTCTGATGCCGTCGCCGCGCGACCTCGCGGAGCTCGTGCGCGCCCCCGCCGCCCTCTCCGTCCCCGGTGACGTCGTCGCGGGAGCCGCCGCCGCCCAGGTGCTGGGCGGTAGGACCCTCGGGCTGGCGTGCTCCTCGGTCTGCCTGTACTGGGCGGGAATGGCCGCCAACGACTGGGCCGACCGTCACCTGGACGCGGAGGAACGCCCGGAGCGGCCGATCCCCTCGGGCCGCGTGTCGCCGGGCGCCGCGCTCGGCGTGGCCGCGGGGCTCACCGCCGCGGGCCTGGCGGCGGCCGGGCTCTCCGGCGGTCGCCGAGCCCTGGCGGTCGCCGTCCCGCTCGCCGCCGCCGTATGGTCGTACGACCTGGTGGCCAAGAACACGGCGGCGGGACCGCTGGTGATGGCGCTCTGCCGAGGCCTCGACGTGCTGCTGGGTGCCACCCCGGGACGGAGCGTCGCCGACGCGCTGCCCTCGGCGCTCACCGTCGCCGCCCACACCTACCTGCTCACCGCGCTGTCGCGGGCCGAGGTGTCCGGCTCGGACCGGAGCCTGCCCGCGGCGACCCTGGCCGGAACCGTCGCGCTCGCCGTGGCCACCGCCCTGGGACGCGGCGACGCCTCGCCCACTCCGCAGAGCGCGCGTGCGGCGCGGGTGGTGCGGGCCGTGCAGGCGGGACTGACCGGCTGGTACGCCGCCAGGTTCGGCATGTCCCAGGCTCAGGCGGTCGCCGAGCCCTCGGCCTCCCGGTTGCGGGCCGCCGTCGGCACCGGCATCGTCGCGCTGCCCGCCCTGCAGGGCGCGCTCGTCGCCCGCAGCGGCGCCACCCGTGAGGGGATCGCGGTCGCGGCGGCCGTCCCGCTCGGCCGGGCCCTCGCCAGGAAGGTCTCTCCCACATGAGCCCCGATGGCGCCGAGACGAGCGCCGAGACGAGCACTGTGACGGGCACTGGGACGGGCACTGTGACGAGTGCCGGGCTGAGGTTCGGCTACGGCACCAACGGGTTCGCCAACCACCGGTTGGACGACGCGCTGCGGGTCATCGCGGACCTCGGCTACCAGGGGGTCGCTCTCACCCTCGACCACGACCACCTGGACCCCTACGAGGAAGGGCTGGCCCGCAGGGTCGCGGCCGCGGCCGACCTGCTGCGCGATCTCGGCCTCGGCGTGGTCGTCGAGACCGGCGCCCGCTACCTGCTGGACCCCTGGCACAAGCACGCCCCCACGCTGCTGCACGACGAGCGCGAGAAGCGCCTGGACTTCCTGAACCGGGCGGTCGCGATAGGCGCCGACCTGGGAGCCGAGGCGGTGTCGTTCTGGGCGGGTGTGCGCCCGGAGACGGTCGACGAGGCCACGGCCTGGGCCAGGCTCGTCGACGGCTGCGCCCGGCTCGCCGAGACGGCCTCCGCCGCCGGGGTGCCGCTGGGCTTCGAGCCCGAGCCCGGCATGCTCGTCGAGACGATCGCCGGATGGCGCAAGCTGCACGCCGAACTCGGCGAACCGCCGGGGTTCGGCATCACGCTGGACATCGGCCACTGCCGCTGCCTCGAACCGGATCCGGTCGCCGACTGTGTCACGGCCGTCGCCGCCCACCTGGTCAACGTGCAGATCGACGACATGCGCCGAGGGGTGCACGAGCACCTGGAGTTCGGCGAGGGGGAGATCGACTTCCCGCCCGTGCTGCGTGCCCTCGCCCGCTGCGGCTACCGGGGCCTGGTCGCGGTCGAGCTGCCCCGCCACTCGCACGCCGCCCCCCAGGTGGCCGCCCGATCCCTGAGCTTCCTGCGCACCGCCGCCGAAGGGACGAACGCATGACCTCCGAACCCAGTAACCAGACGGACAGCCTGCTGGCGGCGCTCGGCCAGGAGTGGCTCGCCGACGCGCGCGCGAGCGTCGCCGCCAAACCGGGAAGTGTCACCCGGCACTTCGCCGCCGCGGGCCGTCGCGCCGGACGGGCGCCGTTGCCGGACGCGCCCGGCTGGAGTGCCGACGAGGCGGCGAGGGCCGTCCTGCTCGCCGCGCTCCCGCCGGAGGAGGTGGCCGGGCAGGCCGCCGACCTCTACCGGTACGGCGACGCCGACGAGAAGCGCGCCGTCCTCAAGGCCCTGCCGATGCTGCCCGTCGGCGCGGAGGCGGTACCACTGCTGCTCGACGCGATCCGCACCAACGACACCCGCCTCGTGGCCGCCGCACTCGGCCCGTACGCCCGCCACCTCGACCAGACCATGTGGCGGCAGGCGGTGCTCAAGTGCGTGTTCATGGGTGTGCCGCTCGCCGCCGTGGACCGGCTGGAGGAGCGGGCCGACGCCGAGCTGGCCGGGATGCTGGCCGCGTTCGCCGAGGAACGCACCGCCGCCGGACGCGACGTCCCCGCGGACGCGACCGCACTGCTCGACCGTCTGAACAGCGAGAAGGAGGCATGATGCGGATCTTCGACCCGCACATCCACATGACGTCACGCACCACCGACGACTACGCCAGAATGGCCGCCGCCGGGGTGCTCGCCATCGTGGAGCCCGCCTTCTGGCTGGGCCAGCCCCGTACCAACCCCGGCTCGTTCACCGACTACTTCGACTCGCTGATCGGCTGGGAGCCGTACCGCGCGGGGCAGTTCGGCATCGCGCACCACGCCACCATCGCGCTGAACCCCAAGGAGGCGGGGGACCCGCGCTGCCGGCCCGTGCTCGACCTGCTCCCGCGCTACCTGGAGAAGGACCGGGTCGTCGCGGTCGGCGAGATCGGCTACGACTCGATGACCCCCGAGGAGGACGACGCCTTCGAACGGCAGCTCGCGATGGCCGTCGACCACGAGCTGCCCGCGCTCGTGCACACCCCGCACCGCGACAAGGCCGCCGGCACCCGGCGCACCCTCGACGTCGTCGCCGCCTCGGGCATCGAGCCCGGACGGGTCGCCGTCGACCACCTCAACGAGGTCACCGCGGGAATCGTGCACGACTCGGGCTGCTGGATGGGCTTCTCCATCTACCCCGAGACCAAGATGTCGCCGCCCCGCATGGTGGAGATCCTGCGCGAGCACGGCCTGGAGCGGGTGCTGGTCAACTCCGCCGCCGACTGGGGCGTGTCCGACCCGCTGCTCACCCTGGAGACCGGAAAGGCGATGCTGGCGGCCGGGTTCAGCGAGGACGACGTCGACCGGGTGCTCTGGCGCAACCCCGTGGAGTTCTACGGCCAGTCGGGACGCCTGGACCTTTCCGAGGTCGCCGGGGCGCGGGAGGCGACCTTCGAGGGCAGCTCCATCAAGCGCGGAGGGTCTTGATGCGGCTGCTTCACCCCGGTGGGCGGGCGTTGCACCTGAGCTACTGCACCAACGTGCACCCGGCGGAGGACCTCGGTGGCATCGTCGGGCAGCTCGACACCTACGCGGTGCCGATCCGTGCCCGCCTCGGCGCCGACGTGCTCGGGCTCGGGCTGTGGCTGGCCGCGCCCGTCGCCGCCGCGCTCGCCGCCGACCCCGGGCTGCTGGCCGGTTTCCGCCGCGAGCTGGACGCGCGGGGACTGGAGGTCGTGACGCTCAACGGCTTCCCCTACCGCTCGTTCCAGGACCCGGTGGTCAAGCAGGCGGTCTACCACCCCGACTGGACCACTCCGGAACGGCTCACCTACACCCTCGACCTGGCACGCGTCCTGGCCGCTCTCCTGCCGGACGACGCCGCGAGGGGGTCGATCTCCACGCTCCCGCTCGCCTGGCGCGACCCGTGGGACGAGGACATGTCCCGTCTGGCCACGCGCAGGCTCGACGAGCTCGCCACCGGGCTCGCCGCCGTCGAGTCCGCCACCGGCCGCGTCATCCGGGTGGCGTTCGAACCCGAGCCAGGCTGCGTGGTGGAGACCACCGACCAGGCCGTACGCGCGCTGTCCGGTGTCGACACCGACCGGCTCGGCATCTGCCTGGACCTCGCCCACCTGGCGTGCGCCTGGGAGCGGCCCGCCGACGCGCTGCGCCGGTACGCCGAGGCCGGACTGCCCGTCGTCAAGGTCCAGGTCTCCGCGGCACTGGAGAGCGACGACCCGGAGACCCTGCGCGAGTACGTCGAGCCGCGCTTCCTGCACCAGACCCGCAACGCGGCCGGCGACGAGGCCGACGACCTCGACGAGGCGTTCGAGCGGAAGCTGCCAGGACCGTGGCGGGTCCACTACCACGTGCCCCTGCACGTCGCGCCGCAGGCACCGCTCGGCACCACCGTGCCGGTGCTCCGCGAGGCCCTCGCGGAGCTGGTCGGCGGTCCCGAGCCGCTCTGCGACCACTTCGACGTGGAAACCTACACCTGGGGGGTACTGCCGCCCGCGCTGCGCCCGCAGACCCCCGACCGGCTCGCCGCGGGCATCGCCGACGAGCTTGACTTCGCCCGCGCCGCGATGCGCGATCTGGGAGTGAAAGCATGACATCGTTGCTCGTCCTCGACGTGGTGGGACTGACCCCGAGGCTGCTGGCGCACATGCCGAGGCTGCGCGCCGTCGCCGACGGCGGCTTCCAGGCCGAACTCGGCACCGTACTTCCCGCCGTCACCTGCTCGGCCCAGTCGACCTTCCTCACCGGCGTCGCGCCCACCGAGCACGGCGTCGTCGGCAACGGCTGGTACTTCCGCGAGCTCGGCGAGGTGTTCCTGTGGCGCCAGCACAACGCGCTGGTCGGCGGGGACAAGCTGTGGCACGCCGCCCGCCGCGAGCGGCCGGGCTTCACCGTGGCCAACGTGTGCTGGTGGTACGCGATGGGCGCCGACGTCGACTGGACGGTCACCCCCCGGCCCATCTACCGTGCCGACGGGCGCAAGGACCCCGACTGCTACACCTACCCGCCGGGCCTGCACGAGGAGCTCACCGGCAAGCTGGGCACCTTCCCGCTGTTCACCTACTGGGGGCCGGGCGCGGGGATCGCCTCCTCCACCTGGATCTGCCGCGCCACCGAGCAGATCATGAAGGACCACAACCCCGACCTGACCCTGGCGTACGTGCCGCACCTGGACTACGACCTGCAGAGGTTCGGCCCGTCCGACCCGCGCTCGGCCGCGGCCGCCTCCGAGCTCGACACCGTGCTCGCCCCTCTGCTGGACGCCGCCGCCGCGCGCGGGACCACCGTGGTGGCACTGTCGGAGTACGGCATCACCGACGTCTCCCGCCCGGTCGACATCAACCGGATGCTGCGGACCGAGGGCCTGCTCGAGGTCTACACCCAGGACGGCATGGAGTATCTCGACCCCTGGACCTCCCGGGCGTTCGCCGTCGCCGACCACCAGGTGGCCCACGTCTACGTGGCCGACCCCGCCGACATCCCGGCCGTGGCCAAGCTCTGCGCGGGCCTGCCCGGAGTCGCCGAGGTGCTCGACGAGGAGGGCAAGGCGAGGAACGGGCTGGCGCACCCCCGGGCGGGGGAACTCGTCCTCGTCTCCGAGCCCGACGCGTGGTTCACCTACTACTACTGGCTCGACGACACCCGCGCCCCCGACTTCGCCAACCTGGTCGAGATCCACCGCAAGCCCGGCTACGACCCGGCGGAGCTGTTCTTCGACCCCGCGGATCCCGGAGCCGCCAAGCGCCGCGCCGCCATGGCGCTGCTGCGCAAGAAGACCGGCATGCGCTACACGATGAACGTCGTCGGCCTCGACGCGGGCGCCCGTGCCATCCGAGGCTCGCACGGTCGTCTGCCCGACAACCCCCTCGACGGCCCGGTGCTGCTCTGCTCGGATCCGTCCGTGGCCAGCGACCGGATCGCCGCCACCGAGGTCAAGGACCTGCTGCTCCAGCTCTCCCTGCGCTGAGCGGCACCTAGACGGCGCCGCCCGCCTGTGCCTTACACCCCCCGGGCGGGCGGCGCTTTCCACCTTCTTCCCGCACGCCTTCCGGACGGGATCCCGGCCGCGTCACGGTCCCGTTCGGGATGGCGCTCACCGCCGGTTCGCCGGAGTCCTTAACATTCCAGGACGAGAACGGGGAGCTGCGCTGGTAGGCGCGCGGGACCGACCGCGGGGTCCAGTACGGCGATGCGTTCCGGTGCCCCGCGTCATCCGGACCCCGATGCACGCGCCGGAGACGCACGAGGCCATGGCCACCCGGTCGTGTCGGGCGGCCCGGCGAAGGCTACCGTGCCCAGGCCTCGCGGCCGGTGGTCACGTCGGCGCCGGTACGCAGCGACTCCCCGATCGCCAGGCCGATCAGGTGGTCCTGGCAGCCGTCGGCCAGGGAGTAGGGCTCCGGGCCCTCGCCCCGGCACCAGGACGTCATCCGGCACAGGAGCGAGACGACGGCCAGGTCGTCCTCGGAGAAGTGCGCGCCCCGGTACTCGTTGCGGTAGACCACGCGCCCGTCGAAGCTGATGTGGTCGAGTTCGCGGCCCTCCAGGTTCAGGTCGATCCCGGTCTGGCGCCGGGTGAGCCGCGACTCCACCGGGGTCCTCGGGTCGGCCAGGCGCACCACGCTGTCGTCCACGATCTCTCCCAGCGATCCCCGGACGACGACGCGCCGGGCGCGCAGCGGGTTCCACCACTGGTTGTCGGTGAAGTCGTAGAGCCCCATCCCCTCGGCGAACCCCAGGGTGGCGATCGTGGTGGCCGCCTCCTTCGGCGTGGAGTCGCCCGTCCAGCCGTCCCTGGACAGCGGGTCGGCCAGCGGGGCGGTGAACGAGCGCGCCGTCACCGTGGTCTCCCCGAAACCGGCCCCGAGCAGGTGCCGGATCAGGGACACGGCGTGGTACAGGTGCGTCGAGGAGATCTGCGCGGAGGTCACCTGCCCGATGACCCCCTCACGCACGAGCGCCAACCTCGCCGCGTGCCCCGGCATGTACGAGTACTGCTCGGCGACCTGCACCAGGCCGCTGGACCCGACGGCCGCCCACAGGTCGCGCAGCCCGTCCAGGTCGGCCGCGGGAGGCGTCTCGGCCAGCACCGGCACGCCGAACCCCACGAGTTCCTTCGTCACCTCGGGGGTGACCGGCCACGGCACCGACGGGATGACGAACTCGGGACGTCCGGCCGCGAGCATCTCCTCGACGGAACGGAACGCCGGCACACCCCAGGCGGCCTCGACCTCGGCGCCGCGCTCCCGCGACCTGGTCACCACGCCGGACACCGACAACCGCTCGGGCAGCTGCCTGGCCAGGCGTACGAAGAACTCCGAACGCCACCCGCTGCCGACCAGCCCGAAACGTCCCGCCGTCTGTGAGGTCATCGCACTTCCTTGGAAGGGGGTCCACGTCGTGACCCGCCGGGACCGGTCCGTCAGGTCCCTGCGGGTCACGACGCGAGTGTCGGACAGGAGACTACTCGGGCCGGTCGGCGTGCCTCGGAGGGCATGCCTCCGGAGACGCGCCATCGAAGGGGCGTCAGCCCGCCGGGTGGCGGTCGCGGCGGGTGCGGAGCTTGTGGCGGTTGCCGCAGCGCTCCATCGAACACCAGCGCCGCACCCCGGGACGCGAGGTGTCGAGGAAGAGCAGGGAGCAGCGCTCGCCCCCGCACATCCTGATCCGGTCGAGGGCCGGTCCGCCGAACACCTCGACGGCGTCGCGGGCCACGGCGGAGAGGAACTGCGCCCCGGTGACGGGGGAGGCCCAGGATCGCTCCAGGGCGGGGCCGATGACCGGGACGGGCGGCGGCGCGGCGGCGGCCTCGTTCAGCGTGGCGAGATCGGCCGCCGAGAAGGCGCGCGAGCCCGAGGCGGCGGTCGCGGCGAGCCGCTGGAGGGCGGCGCGCAGGCGGAGCGTGGCGGAGAGGTCGCCGGCGGAGACCTTGACGAGGTCGCCGAGACCGGCCCGGGAGTACGGGATCCAGGAGGCGAGGTCGCCGGGTGTGTGGAGCCGCTCCCACCGCGCGAGCTCTCCCTCGCCCCCGGTGACGAGAAGCTCCAGGCAGAGCGTGCCGGCGTCGAACCTGAAGCTCCTCCTGCCGGGCGCGGTGAGCTCCATGCCGTTTGCCAGGGTCATGGGTCGAGTGTAACACTGACACCGGTTAAACCGGTGTCAGTGAGAGAGAGGGTACGGCGATGAGCCCTGAGCGTGAGCGGACCGAGCGCGAGTCGATCGAGCGTGAGCTGGTCGAACTGTCCGAGCGGGCATGGGAGGCCAACAGGAACGGCGACGCGGAGTTCTACGACCGCCTCCTCACCGAGGCACCGCTGAGCGTGTCGCAGTGGGGGATCGTCGACGACCGGGAGGCGATCCTGAAGGGGTTCGCCGAGAACCGCAACCCGTACACGCGTACGGATCTGAGTGACCACCGGGTGATCGTCCTGGGTGACGGCAGCGCGACGCACACCGTCACCGTGGAGATCGACGTGCTCGTCGGCGGCACGGAAAAGCAGACCATGAGGGTCTTCGCCACCACCGCGCTGACCCGCCGCGACGGCGAGTGGCGAGCCGCCCTGTTCCAGATCAGCCCGGCCCCCACCGGCTGAGACACGTTCCTGTCCGGAGATGCCGACGAGCGGCGTCTTCGCGTGGGGCGCGGTTCACGCGAAGACGCCGCTCGGAGGCGGTCAGCCGACGCCGCAGTCCCTTCCGTCGAGGCTGAAGCGCACGGGGGTGGGCGCGGGACCGCTGTGGGAGGCGACGAATCCGACCTGTGCCGTCGAGCCCGCGGGGATGACCCTGTTCCAGTTCTCGCTCGTGGCGGTGAGCCGTGAGCCGGTCTGGGTCCAGCCCGCGGACCAGCCGGAGACGAGGCGTACGGCCGATGTCGGGTAGTCGATCGTCAGCCTCCAGCCGTCGAAGGCGGTCGTGCCGACGTTGCGCACGGTGATCTGCGCGCTCAGCCCGGAATCCCACGTCGTCGCGTGGTACGACACCGTGCACGACGGCGGCAACGGGCTGGGGGTGGGGGAGGGGAGACCACCCCTGGCGAGGGCCGACAGCGGATCCGACGGAACGCTGAGGTTGCCGGCCGCGTCCCTGGCGACCACGACGTAGGTGTAGCGCTCCCCGATGACCAGGCCGGATTCGCCGGAGCTCTGGTACGAGGGATGGGTGGTCGTGCCGACCTTGACGTATCCCGTCGCGGTCTCGCGGTAGACGTCGTACGCCGTCACCGCCACGTTGTCGCTCGACGGCTGCCAGCAGAACGCGACGCCCCGGTAGTCCCACGGACAGGGTTCGTTCAGGCCGGTCGGCTTGGACGGGGGCACGCGGTCGCCCGGCGGGGGGGTCGGCGAGGCGCTCGGCGTCATGCCGACCGTCGCGGACACCGTGATCAGAGCGGAGGGCGGGCTGATGTTCCCCGCCGAGTCCCTGGCCACGACGTACATCGTGTACGAGCGGTTCAGTTCGCCCGAGAAGCCGCCGACCGTGCCGGTCGTGGTGGTGGCGAGGACGAAGCCGTCGACCCCCAGGCGGTACAGGTCGTAGCCGGCGACCCCCGTGTCGTCCGTCGAGGGATTCCAGCAGATGGAGGCGTAACCGGTCGAGGTGGGGATGCCCGGAACCGGGCAGGGCCGCGTTCCGGTGGGACGTGTCGGTGGCGTGGTGTCGTCGGTCGCCCCTGCCGGGACGGCGAAATGAGGGGCGTTTCTCGCCGGGGCGGCGGCCAGGGCCGTCTCTCCGGCCGGGCCGATCGTCGGTGCCGCGATGAGTAAGGCCAGGGTGAGAAGTCCGAGGGTGAGGAGGACCGCCCCCAGGGATCGCCTGCCGGATTGCATGATGCCCCTATCGGATCGCGTCGGCGTGTGACCCCCCGCAGGGATTGTGAACCACTTCCGGCATCCCGTAAAGCGGGCCGGTCCGGTGCGCCTCGGTCTTCGGCCCGGTCTGTCGGACGAACCGAGGTGAGGGTGTGGGCGAGGGCGGCTATCGGCGGGGTGTCCGTCGTTCGTGGACCCTGCCGACCGTTCCGGCGAGTGTCGGCGGCGGTTTTGTCGGTGGGCTGTCGTAGCGTCGGTGCCCACGACCGTGGCGGGTGTGTCGCGAGCGGAGTCGACTCCGAGCCCGGCCGGACGATCGGGAGTGTGGCGCGGTGCCGGCACGGGTCGGCGCCGGGATCGGAAAGGAACCCCGGTGAGTGGTGTACGAGTGCTGGTCGGCACGCGCAAGGGCGCGTTCATTCTGACGTCCGACGGCAGACGCGAGCGGTGGGACATCAGCGGCCCCCACTTCGGGGGCTGGGAGATCTACCACCTCACGGGATCCCCCGCCGACCCGTCCCGCCTCTACATGTCGCAGTCCGGCGGCTGGTTCGGGCAGCTGATCCAGCGGTCCGACGACGGCGGCGCGACCTGGGAGCCGGTCGGTAATCACTTCCAGTACGACGGCGTCCCCGGCACCCACCAGTGGTACGACGGCACGCCGCACCCGTGGGAGTTCGCCCGGGTCTGGCACCTGGAGCCGTCGCTCACCGACCCGGACACGGTGTACGCGGGTGTCGAGGACGCCGCCCTGTTCCGCTCGGCCGACGGAGGGCAGAGCTGGCAGGAGCTGCCCGGGTTGCGCGAGCATCGCTCGGGGCCTTCCTGGCAGCCGGGTGCCGGTGGGATGTGCCTGCACACGGTCGTCGCGGACCCGCGCGATCCCGGGCGCATCACCGTGGCGATCTCGGCCGCGGGCGTGTTCAGGACCGACGACGCCGGCAAGAGCTGGCAGCCGAAGAACCGGGGTCTGAGCTCGGAGGGCATTCCCGACCAGGACGCCGAGGTCGGCCACTGCGTCCACCACATCGCGATGCACCCCTCGCGCCCTGACGTGCTCTTCATGCAAAAGCATTGGGACGTGATGCGCAGTGACGACGCCGGTGAGTCGTGGCACGAGATCAGCGGCGACCTGCCCAGCGACTTCGGGTTCCCGATCGCCGTCCACGCGCACGAGCCGGACACCGTCTACGTCGTCCCGATCAAGAGCGACTCGGAGCACTACCCGCCCGAGGGAAGGCTGCGCGTCTACCGCAGCCGGACGGGCGGAAACGAGTGGGAGCCGCTCACCAGGGGCCTGCCGCAGAGCCACTGCTACGTCAACGTGCTGCGGGACGCGATGGCCGTCGACTCGCTGGACTCGTGCGGCGTCTACTTCGGCACCACCGGCGGGCAGGTGTACGCCTCGGCCGACTCCGGCGACAACTGGATGCCCATCGCCAGGGACCTGCCGGCCGTGCTGTCCGTCGAAGTCCAGACGCTGCCATGATCCGCGTCGTGCTCCCGGCGCATCTGCGCAACCTCGCGAGCACCGGAGGCGAGGTGGAGCTCCATGTTCAGGGGCAGGTGACGCAACGTTCGGTCCTCGACGCGCTTGAGGCCCGCTACCCGATGTTGCGCGGGACGATCCGCGACCACGTCACGCAGCGGCGCCGCCCCTTCGTGCGGTTCTTCGCCTGCGAGCTGGACCTGTCCCACGAGCCGCCGGACACCCCGCTGCCCGAGCCGGTCGCGACAGGCGCCGAGCCGTTCATGGTCGTGGGGGCGATGGCGGGCGGGTAGGCGCGGGGGAGGAGAGCGGTCCGCCTCCCTTCGGCCGCGGTATATCGGGGATGACCGCAGGGAGGGGACGCTCGGCTCGACGTGCCGGAGGCCGGGGAACCCTCCGGGAGCGCGCCCGCGTCCGGGGCAGGGGGACGCGGTCGTCCGGAGGTGGCCCGGGGCTCGCGTAGGGAAGGCGTCAAGTCTTGGCACCGGGGCGTATGGAACCCGTCAAGACGCGCGGGAAGCGCGGAAAACGGCGGTTTCCTTGCGTATGCCTCACCCGTCGGGTGATGGCGGACAAACCCCGGATGCGAGGAGTGGGGATGGCTGACGTCATCTTCGTCGCCCTGACGATCGCGGTCTTCGCGATCCTCGGGCTGGCCGTCAGAGCGGTGGAACGGTTGTGAGCGCCGTCAACGCCGTGGGTCTGGTCGTGGTCGCCGCCCTGGTGGTCTTCATGGTCGCGGCCCTGCTCTTCCCGGAGCGCTTCTGATGTCCTCGACCACGGCGGGGATCTGGTTCATCGGATCCCTCGTCGCCGCCCTCGCGCTGGTCCACCGGCCGCTGGGCGACCACATGTACCGCGTCTACACCGGTACGAGACATCTCGCCGCCGAACGCGTGATCTACCGGCTCGTGGGTGTCCGGCCGGACGTCGAGCAGAGGTGGGGCGTCTACGCCCGAGCCCTGCTGGCGTTCTCGGTGACATCCGTCCTGTTCCTCTACGGTCTGCAGCGGCTGCAGGACAGGTTGTTCCTGTCGCTGGGGCTCGCCCCGGTGCCCGACCACGTCGCCTGGAACACCGCCGTCAGCTTCGTCACCAACACCAACTGGCAGGCCTACCCGGGTGAGTCGACGATGGGCTACCTGGTGCAGATGTCCGGTCTGGCGGTGCAGAACTTCGTGTCCGCCTCGGTGGGCATGGCGGTGGCGATCGCGCTGGTTCGCGGCTTCGCCCGCAGGAGGACCGAGGAGATCGGCAACTTCTGGGTGGACCTGGTCCGCGGCGTCGTCCGCGTCCTGCTGCCGCTCGCCCTCGTCGGCGCGGTCGTGCTGCTGGCGGGCGGCCTGATCCAGAACTTCACCTCCCCACATGAGGTGACCACCCTGACCGGCGGCACCCAGACGATCACCGGTGGTCCGGTGGCCGGTCAGGAGATCATCAAGGAGCTGGGCAACAACGGCGGCGGGTTCTACAACACGAACTCGGCCCACCCGTTCGAGAACGCCACCGCCTGGACCAACTGGTTCGAGATCTTCGTGATCCTGCTGATCCCGTTCGCGCTGCCCCGCACGTTCGGCCGCATGGTCGGCGACCCCCGGCAGGGCCACGCGATCGTCGCGATCATGGGGACGATCGCGCTGGCGAGCGTCGCGCTGCTGACCGCGCTGGAGACCGCCCACGGCGGCACGGTCCCGCAGTCGGTGGGCGCGGCGATGGAGGGCAAGGAGGTGCGCTTCGGCGTGCCCGGCTCCGCCGCCTTCGCCGCGGCCACCACGCTCACCTCCACCGGAGCGGTCAACTCCTCCCACGACTCGTTCACCGCGCTCGGCGGCATGCTCACGATGTTCAACATGATGCTCGGCGAGGTCGCCCCCGGCGGCGCGGGCGCGGGCCTGTACGGCATGCTCGTCCTCGCGGTGATCACGGTTTTCGTGGCCGGCCTCATGGTCGGCCGCACCCCCGAATACCTGGGCAAGAGGATCGGCTCCCGCGAGATCAAGTTCGCCGCGATGTACTTCCTGGTCACGCCGCTGCTCGTGCTGACCGGCACGGCGCTGGCGATGGGCTCGGCCGAGCGGCGGGCGAGCATGCTCAACGGCGGCCCGCACGGTTTCTCCGAGGTGCTGTACGCCTTCACCAGCGCTTCCAACAACAACGGCTCCGCCTTCGGCGGCCTCAGCGCCAACACGCCGTGGTACGACGTCGCCCTCGGCCTGTGCATGGCCTTCGGCCGCTTCCTGCCGATCGTCTTCGTTCTCGCCCTGGCCGGATCCCTGGCGAGGCAGGCGCCGGTGCCCGTCTCCGCGGGCACGCTGCCCACGCACCGCCCGCAGTTCGTCGGCATGGCCGTCGGCGTGACGGTGATCCTCGTCGCGCTGACCTTCCTGCCGGCCCTGGCGCTCGGCCCGCTCGCGGAGGGAATCCAGTGACGCCCCGGACGCTCGAAGTGCGGGGCACCGCCCCCGCACCGGGGGAGGGAAAGGTGGGCGGCGGCCTCCTCGATCCCCGGCAACTGCTCACCTCGCTTCCGGAGGCGGTCAGGAAGCTCAACCCGGCCACGCTCTGGCGCAACCCGGTGATGCTGATCGTCGAGGCCGGCGCGGCCTTCACCACGGTGCTCGCCGTGCTCACCCCGTCGTTCTTCGCCTGGGCCACCGTGGTCTGGCTCTGGCTCACGGTGATCTTCGCCAACCTGGCCGAGGCGGTCGCCGAGGGGCGCGGCAAGGCCCAGGCGGCCACGCTGCGCGCCGCCAAGCGCGACACCACGGCGCGGCGGCTGCGCGGACGCGACTCCACCGGCTGGGACGTCGTCGGAGCCTCCGAACTGCTGCGGGGTGATTTCGTCGTCGTGGAGGCGGGGGAGATCATCCCCGGTGACGGCGACGTGGTCGACGGCATCGCCTCGGTGGACGAGTCGGCCATCACCGGTGAGTCCGCCCCGGTCATCCGCGAGTCCGGCGGCGACAGGTCGGCGGTGACCGGCGGCACGAAGGTGCTGAGCGACCGGATCGTCGTCCAGATCACCCAGCGGCCCGGCGAGAGCTTCATCGACCGGATGATCGCCCTGGTCGAGGGCGCCGACAGGCAGAAGACGCCCAACGAGATCGCCCTCAACATCCTGCTCGCGGCCCTGACGATCATCTTCCTGGTCGCGACCGCGACCATGCAGCCGCTGGCGATCTACGCCAAGGCCCAGAATCCCGGCGTACCTGACTCACTCGCCCTCACCGGGGACGGTGTCACCGGTGTCGTGCTGGTCGCGCTGCTGGTGTGCCTCATTCCGACCACCATCGGGGCGCTGCTCTCGGCGATCGGCATCGCCGGCATGGACCGGCTCGTGCAGCGCAACGTTCTCGCGATGAGCGGCCGCGCGGTCGAGGCCGCGGGAGACGTCAACACCCTGCTGCTGGACAAGACCGGCACCATCACGCTGGGCAACCGGCAGGCGTCGGAGTTCCTCACCGCCCCCGGGGTCTCCGCCGACGAGCTGGCCGCGGCCGCGCAGCTGGCCAGTCTCGCCGACGAGACCCCAGAGGGCCGTTCCATCGTGGTCTACGCCAAGCAGGCGTACGGCCTGAGGGAGCGCGGGCCGGGAGAGCTGGCGGGTGCGGAGTGGATCGGGTTCACCGCGCAGACCCGGATGAGCGGGGTCGACCTCGACCGCCGCCGGATCCGCAAGGGCTCCGCCACCGCCGTCATGAAATGGGTACGCGAGCACGGCGGTCACCCCACCGACGAGGTCGGCGGCATCGTCGACGCGGTCTCCGGCTCCGGCGGTACCCCGCTGGTCGTCGGGGAGGTCACGGGGGAGGCCGGGGGCACCGGGAACGCCGGGGACACCGGGAACGCAGTGGGCAGGGCGCGGGTCCTGGGGGTCGTCCATCTCAAGGACGTCGTCAAGCAGGGCATGCGCGAACGCTTCGACGAGATGCGCAGGATGGGCATCCGCACCGTCATGATCACGGGCGACAACCCGCTGACGGCGAGGGCCATCGCCGACGAGGCGGGTGTGGACGACTTCCTCGCCGAGGCCACGCCCGAGGACAAGCTCGCCCTGATCAGATCGGAGCAGGAGGGCGGCAGGCTGGTCGCGATGACCGGAGACGGCACCAACGACGCGCCCGCGCTCGCTCAGGCCGACGTCGGGGTGGCGATGAACACCGGCACCTCGGCCGCGAAGGAGGCCGGCAACATGGTCGATCTCGACTCCAACCCGACCAAGCTCATCGAGATCGTCGAGATCGGCAAGCAACTGCTCATCACCCGCGGCGCGCTGACGACCTTCTCGATCGCGAACGACGTCGCCAAGTACTTCGCGATCATTCCCGCGATGTTCGCGGCGGTCTACCCGGGCCTGGACGCGCTGAACGTCATGCGCCTGTCCAGTCCGCAGTCGGCGATCCTGTCCGCGGTCGTCTTCAACGCGGTCGTCATCGTGGCGCTGATACCGCTCGCCCTGCGCGGTGTGCGCTACCGCCCCTCCAGCGCGTCGAGGCTGCTCAGCCGCAACCTCTACGTCTACGGTCTGGGCGGGATCGTCGTGCCCTTCGTCGGCATCAAGTTGATAGATCTGATCGTCCAGTTTCTTCCGGGGATGTCTTAAATGGAACGCCTGCCCAGCTGGATCCTCCGGCATCTCGCCGCGCTCCGCGCGCTGCTCGTCCTCACCCTCGTCACCGGGGCCTTCTACCCGCTCGTGGTCACCGGCATCGCCCAGACGGTGTTCCACGCCGGCGCCAACGGCTCCCTCGTCCAGAAGGACGGAAAGGACGTGGGAAGCGCGATCGTCGGCCAGAGCTTCACCGGCGCCGACGGCAGACCGGTCGGCCGCTACTTCCAGAGCAGGCCGTCGGTGGCCGGTGCCGGCTACGACATGCTCGCCACCGCCGCGAGCAACCTCGGGCCCGAGGATGTCGTGGACGTCCTGCCCGTCCCCGGGACGAACGGCGCCGACGGCAGGCGGAGCCTGCTCACCCAGGTCTGCGCCCGCTCCAGGGCCGTCGGGGAGCTGGAGGGGGTCAGTGGCGCCCGGCCGTACTGCGCGCCCGACGGGGTGGGCGCCGTGCTGAAGGTCTTTCCCGTCGCGGGCATCCCCTCCCGGGTCGTGAGCGTGAACCAGGCCTGTCCCGCGAGCCCGTTCGTCGCCGAGTATCGTGGTGTGAGGGTCGAGTGCGGCAGGCCGGGCGAAGATTACACGGCCGGGCGCACCGTCCCGGTCCGCGGCACGGCGAGGGCCGTGGTGCCCGCAGACGCGGTCACCGCCAGTGGCTCCGGCCTCGACCCGGACATCTCCGTCGCGTACGCCGACCTTCAGGCACCCCGGGTGGCCAGGGAGCGCGGCCTTCCCGTGGAGACGGTGAGGGGGCTGATCATGGAGAACACCACCGGCCGTCCCCTCGGCTTCATGGGCGAACCGGCGGTGAACGTCCTCGAACTCAACCTGGCCCTCGACCGATGAGCAGGGGGCGAGGGCGGCTGCGCGTCTATCTCGGGGCAGCTCCGGGTGTCGGCAAGACGTACATGATGCTCTGCGAGGGGCACCGCCGCCTCGCGAGGGGCACCGACGTCGTCGTGGGCCTCGTCGAGACCCACGACCGTCCCCGCACCGCCGAGCTGCTCGACGGCCTGGAGGCGATCCCGCGCAAGAGCATGGTCCACCGCGAAAGCGTGTTCACCGAGCTCGACGTGGACGCCGTCATCGCCAGGAGGCCCAGGGTGGCCCTGATCGACGAGCTGGCCCACACCAACGTGCCGGGCTCGCGCAACGCCAAACGCTGGCAGGACATCGAGGAGATCCTGGAGGCGGGCATCGACGTCATCTCCACCGTCAACATCCAGCACCTGGAGTCGCTCAACGACGTGGTCAAGGAGATCACCGGGGTGGCCCAGCGCGAGACGGTGCCTGATGAGGTGGTGCGCCGCGCGGACCAGGTGGAGCTGGTGGACATGGACCCGGAGGCGCTGCGGCGGCGGATGGCGCACGGCAACGTGTACGCCCCGGAGAAGGTCGACGCGGCACTGTCGAACTACTTCAGGGCCGGCAACCTGACCGCGTTGCGTGAGCTGGCGCTGCTGTGGGTGGCGGACAAGGTCGACGAGCAGCTCGACCGCTACCGCGCCGAGCACGGCATCGCGGGCACCTGGGAGGCGCGCGAGCGCGTCGTGGTCGCGCTGACCGGTGGCCCGGAGGGCGACGCGCTGATACGGCGGGCCGCCAGGGTCGCGGGCAGGGGCCAGGGGGCCGACCTGCTGGCCGTGCACGTCACACGCTCCGACGGCCTGGCTGGAGCCGACCCCGCGAGCACGGCCCGTCAGCGCACCCTGGTGGAGAACCTGGGCGGCACCTACCACCAGGTCGTCGGCGACGACGTACCGACCGCACTGCTGGACTTCGCGCGCGGCGTGAACGCCACCCAGCTGGTGCTGGGGGCGTCCCGGCGTGGCCGGTTCGCCCAGATCCTCTCGCGGGGGGTCGGGGTGACCACGACCGCGCGCTCCGGGTCCATCGACGTTCACATGATCACTCACGACGAGGTGAAAAGGACACGTGCCCGCGCTCCGTCACGGGCCGCGCTGACCCGCACCCGCCGGGTGGCGGGCTGGCTCCTCGCGGTTCTCGGGCTGCCGCTCCTGACACTGGCACTGCGGCCCTTCCACGGCGCCGTGAACCTGCCGAGCGACATACTCCTCTTCCTGCTCATGGTGGTCGTGGTCGCCCTGGTCGGCGGCATGTGGCCGGCCGTCACCGCCGCCGTGCTCGGCTTCCTGCTGCTCAACTACTTCTTCACCGCGCCCGTCGATCGCCTCACCGTCGCAGCCCCGGAGAACCTGTTCGCGCTGAGCGTCTACGTACTGGTGGCCGTCATGGTGAGCGCGGTCGTGGACGTCGCCGCCCGCCGTACCCGGGATGCGGCCCGCGCCCGCGCCGAGGCGGAGGTCCTCTCCACCCTGGCCGGGCACGTGCTCCGCGGCGAGCACGCGCTCGCCTCGCTGCTCGCCCGCCTGAGGGAGACCTTCGTGCTGGCCTCGGTCACCATGCTGGAACGCGTCGGCGAGCAGGGACCCGACGACCAGTCCGACCCCGAGGCGTGGCGGATCGTGGCCACCGCCGGTGACGCGCCCTGCACCTGCCCGGGAGTCGCGGACACCGACGTCGTCGTCGACGAACGGCTCGTCCTGGCCATCCGGGGCAGGCTGCTGGAGGCGTCCGACCGGCGGCTGCTGGAGGCGTTCGCCGCAGAGGCGGGGGTGGCGCTGCGGCAGGACCGGCTGGCGCGGGAGGCGGAGCGGGTCAGGCCGCTCGCCGAGGCCGACAGGATGCGCACCGCGCTGCTCGCCGCGGTCAGCCACGACCTGCGCACCCCGCTCGCCTCGGCGAAGGCCGCCGTGGAGAGCCTGCGCAACACCGGCGTCGACTGGTCCGCCGAGGACAGGCGGGAGTTGCTCGCCACGGCGGACGAATCCCTGGTCAAGCTGGACCGCCTGGTCACCAACCTGCTCGACATGAGCCGCCTGCAGGCGGGAGTGCTCGGGCTGGCACTGGAGCCGACCGCGTTCGAGGACGTCGTGCCACGCGCCGTCGACGACCTCGGCCCGCTGTCCCGGTGGATCGAGGTGGACCTCTCCGACGATCTGCCCGAGGTCGTCGCCGACCAGGTGCTGCTGGAACGAATCCTGGTCAATCTCATGTCCAACGCCGTCCGCCACAGTCCCGAGGGCCGAAACGTCCTCGTCACGGCCGGCGAGTACGGCGACCACGTGGAGCTCCGCGTCGTCGACCGGGGGGCGGGCATCCCGCGTGACGCCTACGACCGGGTCTTCATGCCCTTCCAGCGGCTCGGGGACCGCGACAACCACACCGGCGTCGGCCTGGGGCTCGCGCTCTCCCGAGGGCTCGCCGAGGCGATGGCGGGCACCCTGATGCCTGAGGAGACACCGGGCGGCGGTCTCACCATGGTCCTGACACTTCCGGTTTCCTCCCCCTCGCGACCGCGCCCCCCGGAGGAACAACGGTGACCCGTGTCCCACCGCAGTGGAACGAGGCTCGAGGGCTGTTTTCCGGCGTCTCCGCGTACTTGGCCGATAGGACTCGCACCCGAACTCCCCGCCGCGCCCGGTGACAGCCGGTAGGGGGCTGCGTGGAAGGCTGTCAATCATGACTGTTCTGGACATTCCAACGGTGAAACTGGTCAACGGCGCGGACATCCCGCAGGTCGGCCTGGGAACCTGGCCCATGTCGGACGCGGAGGCGGAGATCGCGGTCGCCGCCGCCGTCGAGATGGGCTACCGGCTGGTGGACACCGCCCACGCTTACTACAACGAGACCGGGGTGGGGCGTGGGCTGCGGGCCTCCGGCGTGCCGAGGGAGGAGTTGTTCGTCACCACCAAGCTACACGACGAGTGGCACGGATACGACGCCGCGCAGGAGGCCTACCAGGCCAGCCTGGACCGGCTCGGCCTCGACTACGCCGACCTCTACCTGATCCACTGGCCGCGGCCGCGCAAGGATCGCTACGTGGAGGCGTGGAAGGGCATGGTCAAGCTGCTGAGGGACGGTCGCGTGCGGGCGATCGGCGTGTCGAACTTCAAACCGGCCCACATCGAGCGGCTGCTGGCCGAGACCGGCGTGGTGCCCGACGTGAACCAGATCCAGCTCAACCCGTTCCTCACCCGTGACGAGCCCCGGGCCTACAACGCCGAGCACGGGATCGTCACCCAGTCCTGGAGTCCCATCGGGCGAGGGGGCGACCTGCTGGAGCATCCGGTCGTCACGGCCGTCGCCGAGCGGCACGGCAGGCCCCCCGCCCAGATCGTGCTGCGCTGGCACATCGAACTCGGGCTGATCACCGTGCCGAAGTCGTCCAGTTCCGACCGGATAAGAGGCAACGCCGACATCTTCCACTTCACCCTCACCTCCGAGGAGGTCGCCGAGCTGTCCTCCCTCGACCGGGGGGAGGCCGCCGCGATCGACTCGGACGCGGCCGACGGCTGACCTCATCGGACCTCGGCGAACCTCACCGCCTCGCTGACCCCTCGCCCGCCGGTCAGGTGTCGCCGCCCGCGGCGACCGGGTCTCGCGCAGCCACGAGAACATTTCACGGTTAACCTATAGAGATAGTAGATTTAATCGAGACCAGCCCGTATGAGGTCGGCGGCCGGAGGCAGAGGCGCACTGTCGGGGGGACTTTCGGATGCACGTCACGGCTCGGAGCGACTACGCCATAAGAGCGATGCTGGTCATCGCGCTGAGCGATCCCGACCCGGTCAAGTCGGAGACGATGGCCCAGGCGCAGGAGATCCCGGCGAGTTTCCTGCGCGGCATCCTGACCGATCTGCGCCGCGCCGATCTCGTCTTCGCCCAGCGGGGGCACGAGGGCGGCTTCACGCTCGCCCGGCCGCCCGTCGACATCTCGGTCGGGGACGTGCTGCGCGCGGTCGGCGGCGAACTGACCTCGGTGAGGGGAGCGCCGGCCGGTGACGTCGCCTACTTCGGAGAGGCGGCGCGACTGCGAACCGTGTGGCTGAACATCGAGACCTCGATAAGCGCCATCGTCGACACCGTCAGCCTGGCGGCCCTCCTGACGCCGGCGACCCGGACCGGCGGTCGGCGCAGGGGGTGACCTCGTGCGTGGGACGAAGATTCCCATCCTTTGAGACGCCTTGCTTGAAACGTGACTTGACGTCGCCTTGGCCTTCATTCACCATAATTCCTATCAACAGAGTGGGAAAAATAGGAAGGGGGGCTTTGTGCGTGCGCTCATCCTCTTGGGCCTGGTCGGCTTCGCGGCGCAGCTCGTCGACGGAAGCCTCGGCATGGCCTACGGTGTCACCTCGACGACTCTGCTCCTGGCCATAGGTACCAACCCCGCCGCCGCCTCGGCCACCGTCCACCTCGCCGAGATCGGCACCACCCTCGCCTCCGGCATCTCCCACTGGCGCTTCAACAACATCGACTGGAAAGTCGTCGCCAAGATCGGTGTTCCCGGCGCGATCGGCGCGTTCGTGGGAGCGACCTTCCTGTCCGGCCTCTCCACCGAGGTCGCGGCCCCGATCATGTCGATCATCCTGCTCACGCTGGGTGTCTACGTCCTGATCCGCTTCACGGCCTTCGGCCTCCCGCGCGGCAACCTGGGCAAGCCGCTCCGCAAGCGCTTCCTCGCCCCCCTCGGCCTGGTCGCCGGGTTCGTCGACGCCACCGGTGGTGGCGGCTGGGGGCCCGTCGGCACCCCGGCGATCCTCGCCAGCGGCCGCCTGGCGCCGCGCAAGGTGATCGGTTCCATCGACGCCAGCGAGTTCCTGGTCGCCATCGCCGCCAGCGTCGGCTTCTTCGTCGGCATCGGCTCCGAGAACATCGACTTCTCCTGGGTCGCCGTCCTGCTGATCGGTGGTGTCATCGCCGCTCCCATCGCCGCCTGGCTCGTCCGTCACATCCCGCCGCGCATCCTGGGCTCCGCCGTCGGCGGCATCATCGTCCTGACCAACATCAGGACCCTGCTGCGCAGCGACTGGATCGACGCCTCCGGTGGTGTCCAGACCGCCGCCTACATCACCATCGCCGTCCTGTGGGCCGCCGCCATCGCCTACTCGGTCCGTGAGTACCGCCGCGACCGGGACAACGAGACGGTCGAGGCGATCGAGGAGGAGGAGAAGCGCCGCGCCGCGGAGCAGGAGACCGCGGGCACCGCGAGCTGACCCCGGCGGCGTCCTCCGGCGCACCGCACGCGTGAAGGCCCCTCTCGCACGAAGCGAGAGGGGCCTTCACGCGTTTGTGCCCGTCCGGTCCTCGTCCTGAGGTCGCGCGTGACGGTCAGGACTCCGGGAGGGGCGGGACGGCCGGTCGGTTCGTGGTACGCGTCCCCGGGACGCCGCCCGCCTTCACGGGCTCTTGGTCATGGGCAGGCAGGGCGGCGTCTGGAACACCACGCCGTCCAGGAAGTTGCCGGCCGTCGGGGTGCCTCCCGCGGCCGACACCGACTCGAAGGCGAATCGTGTGGTGGTCTGTCCGGGAGGGACGACGTACGTCCCGGTGTACTGGCGCCAGGCGGTGTTGTCGTCGGAGATGTCCGGGGAGGAGGCCCCGGTGGGGACCTGGGCCACGGTCGCGCCCGGTGCGCCGATGAGCACCCGCATCACGTCGGTACCGAGACGGCCCCGGTGATAGAGCGACCAGGTCATCGGTGTTCCCGGAACGGTGGGCAGGTCCTGATAGAGGGTGGAGACCTGGTTGGCGTTGAGCTCGGCGAACTGCCGGCCCTCGGCGGCCGGGATCCCGCTCGCGCCGCCGGGCCAGAACTCCAGCTTGTTGTCGGTGGCGGTGGTGCGCCAGCCGACGGCGGGGTTGACGGAGGCGTCGGAGATGGACCAGTCGACCGTGGCCACGGGCGGTGCCTCGAAGCCGCCGTTGACCAGGTTGACCGGTGTGTAGGCACAGGTGACCGTGACCGTGACCGTGGCGGTGCTGGTTCCGCAGGCGGTGGTGATGGTGTAGGTGAAGGTGTCGGTGCCACCGAGGTTCGCCGCGGGTGTGTAGACCACGGTGCCACCGGAGATCGTCGCGGTGCCGTTGGCGGGCTGGGTGACGCCGCTGATCGTCGGTGAGGTCGCGGTGTCGTTGGCCAGGACGGGCACGCTGACGGCCGTGCCCTGGCCGGTGGTGGCGGTGTCGTCGGTGGCTCTTGTGGGTGAGATGGACTGCCCGGTGGCGATCTGGATCGGGGGGGCGGGTGTGTTGTTCCCGAGCTGGCCCGGCGCGGCGATGACGCTGCTGATCCCGGTCGGCCGGATGGTCATCGCTCCCCCCGCGGTGCCCTGCCTCACCTGGAAGGTGATCACCTTCGCGGGCGGGTCGGTCTTGGTCCCCGAGGAGGCGATCGTCAGGGTGGTGCCACTGATGGTGCCGGTCCCCGACTGGCCGATGACGTCGGCGTGGGCGAGCAGCGACGACAGGTCCCAGGTGGTGGTGTAGCGGCTGACCAGCAGCGGCCACTGGGCCGTGCGGTGCGCCAGCGTAATGGTGAAGATGCCGCCCGGTGCGATCTGTCCGCCCCACAGGGGCGGGGAGGTGACGACCGGGACCGACCCGCTGCCCAGCCTCATGCCGAGCGCGTTCTTCCAGTAGTAGTCCACGGGGTAGGTCGCCTGTCCCTGCCGGACGCACGGCGCGGCGGCTCGTTTGACGTCCTGGCGCGCGGTGGCGGTGGCGGTGGCGTGCGCACCGGTGTCGGCCGTCGCGGGTGTCCCCGGTACGGCCAGCAGCGCCAGCAGGGCGCAGGCCAACGCGGTGAGCGCGGATCTGGATCGTTGTGACACCAACGTCGAACTCCCGTTCTGTCGTGAGGGATGTCCTCGTAGATCAACTTCACAGCGCACACTACTCTCTGTGGTCGATCTGTCGCGTTAGGTGTTCACGTGGCTTCCGTGTCGCGTCCGGCGTACGGCGTCGGCACCGCGGACCGGACCGCACCCCGGGCCGGAACGGCTACAGCGGGTGGGCCGGGGCGTCCGCCGGCGGACGCCCCGACGGGCCGAAGTGCTCCGACACGCGCTCGGCGGGGTAGGCGCCGTTCTCGGTCACGATTCTCGTCACCAGGTGCGGCGGGGTGGCGTCGAAGGCGGGATAGTGGCCGGTCACGCCCTCGCCCGCGGTGCGGGTCCCCAGAACGTGCAGGACCTCGTCGCCGTTCCGCCGTTCGATGACGACGTCGCCGATACCCGGTGCCCGCGGATCGGGTGCCGGGATCACCACGTAGTACGGGACGTCGAAGGCGCGGGCGGCGAGCGCCACCCCGAGGGTGCCGACCTTGTTCACCACGTGCCCGTCCATCGTCACCCGGTCCGCCGCGGTCAGCGCCACGTCGGCGAGCCCGTCGGACAGTACCGAGGCGACCATCCCGTCGGTGATGAGGGTGGGCCGGTAGCCCATCTCCACGAGTGTCGGCGCGGTCAGCCGTGCCCCCTGCAGGTAGGGCCGGGTCTCGGTGCAGATGAACTCCAGTCGCTTGCCCGCCTGCTGAGCGGCCTCGACGGTGGCTATCAGGTAGGCGTCCGCCCAGCAGTGGGTGAGGACGCGGGCGCCGTCGTCGAGCAGCGCGGCCGCGTGCCTGCCCATGGCCGCGCTGCTCGCCAGGTAGGCCGCGTCGTGCTCGGACGCCGCCCGGGTCACGGCCTCCACCAGCTCGTCCCCGCAGGCCTGCGGCAGTGGCCCGTTCACCGTGGCGGCGAGGACGGCCTCCACGGCGTCGCGGATGTGGTTGTTCGTGGGCCGGGTCGCGATCAGCCGGTCGCCCGCCTCGCGCAGCCGCACCGCGGCCCGGCCCGGCGGCTCGCCCCGCGCCTCGCGGGCGGCCAGTGTCATCCCGGCGGTCGCCGCGAACGAGGGGCCGGTGCTCTGGGTGACCATCCGCTCGATGGCCACCGCGACGTCCTCGCTGGTGGCACAGCGCACCCAGCGGTGCTCGAAGGGATAGACCCGGCGGTCGAGGATCTCCACGGCGTCCTCGGTGATCCGGACGGAGTCCGCGAGGACAGGGCGCCTTCGGGTCGTGCTCATGAGACCTCCAGCGGGGGATCGGGCGGTCTGCCACCGTTCTGCTCGCCACACCGGACGCCGCTCGGCGTCACCGCCGCCACCGCGACCCGGTTGCGCCTCGCGCTTATGCCCTTTTTGGGAGGCTGTGTACCCACGGAGGGCGGGTCGTTCCCGGACAACCCGCCGCTTTGAAGGAACGAAGAGCCCGGGCGGACCCGGAGACGAGGTCAGAGGGACACCGAGTCGACCGGAAGTGGATTCGGCGGAAGCCGGAGACGGGTCAGGCGAGCTTCTCGCCGATCTCGGCGATCTGGGCGCGCTGCTCGGTGACCATCTTCTCCGCCAGGAGGGTGGTGGGCCGGTGCCTGCCCAGCGCGATCGCGACCTGGGCCATCTGGACACCGCTGTTGAGGTGCTTGCCCAGCACGCTCAGCCACAGCTTGTCGAAGGCGGCGCCGGACCGTTTCTCCAGGGAGGCGATCTGGGTGGCCGACAGCATGCCCGGCATGTCGTGCGCGGAGTGGTCGCCCTCGGCCGGTACCTCGACCTCCCACGACCGCAGCCAGCCCGACATCAGGTCGATGTCGGCCGCCTCCTTTTTCTTGATCTTCGCGGCGAGGTCGTTCACGTACGGGTTCTCGCTCCGGCCGGTCACCAGGTCGGCGAGCTGGATCGTCTGCCGGTGGTGGGGGATCATCTCCTGGGAGAAACGGACGTCCGCGTCGGCCCGATCGCCGGCGAGTCCCACCGCCTGGACGGGGGTTTCGGCGGTCATGGCCGCTGACGAGCACCCGGCGGCCAGCATGGCGGAGACCAGCAAGGAGGCGGTCAGAGACCGTCGCTTGCGCGACCGCCGGGTGCTCATCGAAATCACTGCCCCTTTCCTGCGGGTGGGAAGGATCATTCGTGCCGTTCCGCCCTGAGATACGCGGGTCCCCTTCCCGCGGTTCAGGGTTCGCCGGAAATCGTGTGCCCGGAATTCCGGGCGCCGGTTCTGCGGGCGGGGCACGGAATTCCGGGACCGGGGAGCGAGGGAAGGCGGTTCGGGAGTGTGAGCCCTCCCCGCCGCCGGTGGGTCAGCCGGGGGCGTCGCGGTGGTCGGAGACGCTGTCGAGCCAGGCGCGGTGCAGGTCGGCGTAGCGGCCCGCCCGCTCGACGAGCTCGCCGGGCGGGCCGTCCTCGGTGATCCTGCCACCCTCCATCACCAGCACCCGGTCGGCGATCTCGACGGTCGACAGGCGGTGCGCGATGATCAGGGCCGTCCGGTCCGCGAGGATCGTCCGCATCGCCCGCTGCACCAGCCGCTCGCCGGCGACGTCCAGGCTGGACGTCGCCTCGTCGAGGATCAGCACCGCCGGGTCGGCGAGGAACGCCCTGGCGAACGCCACCAGCTGCCGCTGCCCGGCCGACAGCCGGCCGCCGTGTTTGCCGACCTGGGTGTCGTACCCGTCGGGGAGCGCGGAGACGAACGTGTCGGCGCCGATCGAGCGGGCCGCCGCCACGATGTCCGCGATGCTCGCGCCGGGTCGGCCGAACCTGATGTTGTCCGCCACCGACCCGCTGAACAGGAAGTTCTCCTGGGTGACCAGGACCACCGCGGCGTGCCGCGTCTGCTCGCCGAGGTCGCGCAGGTCGACCCCGTCCAGCAGCACCCGCCCCGCGACGGGGTCGTAGAACCTGGAGGTCAGCTTCGCCAGCGTGGTCTTGCCCGCCCCCGTGGTGCCGACGAGCGCCACGGTCTGCCCGGCGGGGACCACCAGATCCAGCCGGGGCAGCACGGGGGTGCCGTCCAGGTAGGAGAACTCCACGCCCTGGAACTCGATCCTTCCGCGTGGCCGCTCCAGCGCCACCGGGTCAGCGGGCTCGGCCACCATGGGGTGCTCCTGCAGAACGCCGGAGAGCTTCTCCAGCCCCGCACCGGCCGACTGGAACGTGTTATAAAATTGCGAGATCTCCTGCATCGGCTCGTAGAACTGGCGCAGGTAGAGCAGGAAGGCGGCCAGCACTCCCACCGTGACCTCGCCCTGGATCGCGAGCGTGCCCCCGTAGAGCAGGACGGCCGCGATCGTCACGTTCCCGATGAGCTTGACGCCCGGAGAGAAGATCGCGACCAGGTGCATGCTGCGCCGGTTGGCGTCGCGGTAGTCGGCGTTCAGCTGGGAGAAGATCGCCTGGTTGCGCGGCTCCCCGCGGAACGCCTGGACCGCGCGCATGCCGGCCATCGACTCCACGAAGTGGACGATCACCAGCGCCACGGTCTCCCGGGTCCTGCGGTAGACGATGCTCGACTGCCGCCGGAACCAGCCGGTGAACAGCATCAGGACCGGCAGCGGCAGCAGCGCGACCACGCCGAGGTGGACGTCCAGGACGAGCAGCAGGACCGCCGTGCCGACCAGTGTCAGCACGGCGGTGACGAGGTCGTCGAAACCCGACTGCAGCATCTCGGAGATGGCGTCGATGTCGGAGGTGAGCCGGGAGACGACCCGGCCCGAGGTGTAGTCCTCGTGAAACGAGAGCGACAGCCTCTGGAAGTGGACGAACACCCGCCGCCGCAGTTCCAGCAGGATGCTCTGGCCGATGTGCCCGGCCATCCTGAGGAATATCCGCCGGGTCACCAGCTGGACGGCCGCCGCCGCCAGGATCGCCACGACGACCGTCACCAGCGTTCGCGGCCCCGCGCCCGCCAGTATCGGCGGGATGCCCGCGTCGATGCCCACCTTGACCAGGTAGGGGATGGAGAGCGAGGCGGCGTTGCAGGTCACGATGATGACGACGAGCAGGACGAGTCTCCCGCGGTACGGGCGCAGCAGGTCGCCCAGCAGCCGCCTGGACCTGTCACGCAGCAGGAACGACACCTGCGCCGACAGCTCCTCCTGGTTCTCGGCCGCGACGCCCCGCCACTCCCGGGACCCGTTCGCGTTCTCGGCACCGGAAGGCTTGGCCGAGGGATGGGTGGAGGGTTCGGTCGCGCTCACAGCCGCGCCTCCTCGGCCTCCGGGGCGGCCGACAGCAGCGCGCGGTACTCGGGCACGCTCGCCATGAGTTCGTGGTGCTCGCCGACGTGCGCGATCGTGCCGTCGAGCAGCAGGGCCACCCTGTCGGCGAGGAGTACGGTGGAGGCCCGGTGGGCGACGACGATCCCGGTCGCCTCGCGCAGCACATGCCGGAGCGCCTCCTCCACCAGGGCCTCGGTCTCGACGTCGAGGGCCGACAGCGTGTCGTCCAGCACGAGAATCCTGGGACGGCTGAGCACCGCGCGTGCCAGTGCGAGCCGCTGGCGCTGGCCGCCGGACAGGGACATGCCCTGCTCGCCGATCCTGGTCTCCAGCCCCCACGGCAGTGTGTGGACGAACCCGGCCTGGGCGATCCGCAGCGCCTGCTCGATCTCCTCCTCACTCGCGTCGTGCCGTCCCAGCGTGAGGTTCTCCCTGACGCTCATCGAGAACAGCGTCGGTTCCTCGAAGGCGGTGGCGACCATCGAGCGCAGTGTGGGCAGCGGCAGGTCGCGGACGTCGACCCCGTCGATCGTGACCCGGCCGGTGCCGACGTCGTGCAGCCGTGGCACCAGGGAGGTCAGCGTGGTCTTGCCCGACCCCGTCGCGCCCACGACCGCGAGCGTCTCTCCCGGACGCACCTCCAGCCAGACGTCGTGGAGCACGGGTTTCCCGTCACCGGGGAAGGTGAACCCCGCTCCCTCGAAGCGCAGGTGCCCTCGGGGCCGTTCGATCACGGCGGTACCTCCGACGATCTCCGGTTCGGTGTCGAGCACCTCCATCACCCGGTCCGCCGCGGTCATCGCCTCCTGGCCCATCGTGAGGATGAAGCCGAGCGCGGAGACGGGCCAGACCAGTTGCAGCATCAGGGTGGCGAAGGCCACCAGCGTGCCCAGCGTCAGCGTGCCGGAGCCGACCGCCAGGGCACCGAGCAGCAGCACGAGCGCGAGGGTGATGTTCGGGATCACCTCAAGGAAGGTGAAGAACCTGGCCGACAGGCGGACCTTCTCCATCGAGGTCCCGTAGACCTTCAACGCCCCTTTCTCGAAGATTCCGGAGACGTACGGGCCGCGGCCGAACGCCTTGATCGTGCGGATGCCGGCCGCGGACTCCTCGACGACCGTGGCGAGGTCGCCCTGCTCGTCCTGGACCCGCCGGGAGATGGTGATGTACTCGCGTTCGAAGCGCAGGGTGGTGACCATGATCGGCACCGCCGAGGCGACGACCAGCAGCCCGAGCGGCCAGTACATGTGGAGCAGCAGCCCGGTCACCGTCGCGATCTGGACGGTGGTGAGGACGAGGAAGAGCAGGCCGAAGCCGAGGAAACGCCGGATCGTCGACAGGTCGGTCGTCACCCGGGAGAGCAGCTGGCCCGACTGCCAGGAGGAGTGGAACCCCATCGGCAGCCGCTGGAGGTGGCGGTAGATGTCGTCGCGGAGGCTGGTCTCCAGGCCGAGGACGGCGGCGGCCAGCAGCCACCGCCTCAGGAAGACGAGCAGTGCCTCGATCACGCCCAGCGCGCAGGCGAGCAGCGCGAGGGGTGGCACGGCCCCCGCCTCGCCGCGGGCGACGGGACCGTCGATGATCTCTCTGCCGATCAGCGGGATGGCGATGCCGATCGCGACCGCGGTGAGGGACAACACCCAGATGGTGACAAGGCGGCCGACGTACGGGCGGAGGTAGGACTTCAGTCGCCACAGGGAGCCCGTCCCGGCGCGGCGCGAGGGGAGGGGGCGCGAAGTCAGGGATGCCGGGTTGGTGGCGGAGGCGTGAGTGTTGTCGGTATTGTCGGTGTTGTTGGTGCTGGCTGAGGTGTTTCCGGTGTCAGGGGGCATCGGCAGGCGGCACGCTCCTCACGGTGTTCTGACGAGGTGAGAGCCGTCCGGGGCAGGGCAGGCCGGAGCGCCATCCCTCCCAACCGGTCTCCCGTACCACCGCTCCAGGTGGCGCCCCGTCGGATCACCGCCACCCGCGTGACGCGGGCGACCATCCAGTTTCCGCACCCGGCTGCGGCGTCGGCAACTGATCTGACGGTCGGCATGGTGTAACCACCGGGCCAGAATGCCCATTGACCGCGAACCCCCTCCTCGGAGTGAACGGGCGGGTCCGACAGCCTTTCCGGTGCGCGAGGCAGTGTCACCGCGCCAAAATAGGGGGGCTAAAATTCCCGGTGGTGTCGAGCGCGAGGAGGCGGCCCCCGATGGACCTGAAGACGCTGCACGAGGTTTCCGGGCTGAGCGACCCCATCGAGCGCGCGCGGGTTCTGAGCCGCCTCGTGACCGAAGAGCAGGGACTCGTCGCGGAGGCGGCGAAGATGCGCCGTCAGGCGATCGCCGAGGCCCGTGACTCCGGGATGAGCCTGGAGGAGATAGCGGCGCGCCTGGGCGTGTCCCCCGGCCGCATCTCCCAGATGAGGAAGGGGCCGGCGGCGCGGGTCCCCGAGGGTCCCACGGTCCGTGAGCCGAAGGTCGTGGTGCGGCGGGCGCTGCCCACCGACCCCGCCGATCGAGGCTCGGCGTCCCTGTTCCTCGCCGAGGCGGAAAGGCAGGGCGTCACGCCCGGCCGCAGAATGCTCTACGTGGGGCCGGAACCGGCCGGTGAACACGTGGCCGCGCGCCTGCGCGTCGAACCCGGTGCCGAGGTGATCGCCCGCAGGAAGATGATGACCGCCGACGGGATCCCGGTGCGCGTCGCCACCAGCTACTTCCGGGCGGACCTGTTCGGGGGCACCCGCCTCGCCGAGCCGGGGTTCGTGAAGCCGTCACTGCAGGCGGCGCTGATCGCCCTCGGCCACACCTTCGGCCGCGCCGAGGAGAGCCTGACGGCCCGCCCGCCGACCTCCTTCGAGTACGAGACCCTGGAGCTCGAACCGGGGGAGTGGGTCGTTCACATCCTTCGCACCGGCTACTCCGACGAGGACGTCCCCGTCCACGTCCTGGAGACCGTCTGCGCCGCGAGCAGGCACGTCTTCCCGATCGGCCAGGTCTCCGGGCACGACGAGTTCTGACCGGCCCCGCCGGGTTTCCCGCACACACCCGCGCACCCGAAAGGCGGAGGCGAGACGGACCCGCCCGCCGTGCCCGCGACGCCGCCTCCACGACCGGGTGACGCTTCGTCCTGAAGAGGAAAAAAGGGGAGGCCGCAGCGGGCTGGGCGACTGTATGGTCTGTGACATGACCTGGCGACATTGATCCTGAACGATCGGTCGGTCCGGCGCGAGCTGCCGTGGACCTCCGGAGATGCCGAGCATCCCGAAGTCCGCCAGCCCTCGCGAGAAGGACCTCATGACCACTTCTTCTTTTCTCCGTGCTTTTTTTCGTGCGCCCGAAGGGCGTGCGAAGCGCCTCGCCGCGACGCTCTACGTCTACACCTTCCTTGATGAGTTCGTCCTGTTCTACCCGTTCTACGCGTTGCTGTTCGTCGACACGGGTCTGTCGACCGCCGAGATCTCCTCGCTCCTGGCGATCTGGTCGGTCACCTCCGTCGTGCTGGAGGTCCCCTCGGGGGTGTGGGCCGACGCCGTCTCGCGGCGCGCGCTGCTCGCCCTGGCACCGTTGCTCGCCGCGGCCGGTTTCCTCCTGTGGGTCGCGGCCCCCTCCTACTGGGTGTTCGCCGCGGGCTTCGTGCTGTGGGGTGCCTCGGGAGCGCTGCAGTCGGGCGCGCTGGAGGCTCTGGTCTACACCGAACTCGACCGCCTGGGCGCGACCGGCCGTTACGCCGCGGTCATCGGCCGTGCCCGCGCGATCGGCACGGGCGCCGTCATGCTGTCCATGGCCGTGGCCGCCCCGGTGTTCGCCGTCGGCGGCTACCCGCTGGTCGCCGCGGGCAGTGTCCTGGCGTGCGTGCTCGCCGCGGTGGCCGCGCTCGCCTTTCCCGAGCGCCGCGTACGCCCCGGGGAGGAACGCGAGGAGGCCGGTGGGGAGGAGACGCCGGCCGGTGGCTACGCCGCGATCCTGCGCGAGGGGCTGCGGGCGGCGCGCGCCGACCGGCCGGCGCGCCGGGCGCTGCTGCTGGTACCGGCGGTGACGGCCCTGTGGGGTTCGCTGGAGGAGTACACCCCGCTGCTCGCGGTCGGCACCGGCGTCACCACGCACGTCGTGCCGCTCCTGGTGCTTCTGGTCTCCGTGGGTGTCGCGGCCGGTGGCGTGCTCGCGGCGGCCGGGCGCAGCTTCACCGACCGGGAGTTCGCCGCGCTTCTCGCGTTCGGGGCGCTCGCGCTCGGCGCGGGCGCGTTCAGCGGCGTCGCGGTGGGGTTCGTCGCCCTCGCGACGGCCTTCTGCGTCTTCCAGATGGCGACCGTGCTGGCCGACGTGCGGCTTCAGGAGAGCATCACGGGCCCGGCACGCGCCACCGTGACCTCGCTGGCCGGGCTGGGTACGGAACTGGGCGCCGTCCTCGTCTACGGCGCGTACGCCGCGGCCTCGGCGCTCGTCGGCCATGCCGCGATCTTCACCGCCGCCGCGGTGCCGTACGCCGTCCTCGCCCTGCTTCTGTTCCTCGGCGGGTCCCGTTCGAGGAGGGCCGCGACCACCCGGTCCACGCTCGGCGGTCCATGAGGATCGCCGCTCCCGTCGGATCGGCCGGGATCGGCGTCCATGGGGCGGGCCGCTCCTGCAGGACCGGCGATCCTCGCCGGAGAGGATCGCCGGTCCGCGCCGGTGCCGTTCGGTGCGGACGGACCCGTCGGACCCCGGCCTGGCGAGTCGGGCAAAGGTCAGCGCTTGGTGAAGCGGGGCAGGCCCAGTTCGGCGAAGAGCGGACGATGATCGGTGTGCGGGAGGTGATGGACGCCGAAGGTCCTGATCGCCATGCGTGAGTCGGCGAGCACGTGGTCGATCGTCACACCGGGGACGTTCCAGCCCTGCCGCGGCCAGGTGGGCGTCAGGCCGTGCCCGGTGGCGTCGGCCACGTCGCGGTAACCGCTGTCGAGCAGATCGCGTACCGGCCGGTGGTCGAGGGTGGCGTTGAAGTCTCCGGCGAGCACCCGCAGCTCGCCGCCCGCCCTGGGCAGTGCCCGCAGTCCCTGTTCCCAGCACGGCACCCTGCCGCCGTACCGGGGCGCGCAGGGGTGGACCGAGACGACCTCGATCTCGTGGCCGCTCGGGTGCTGGATCACCCCTCGCGCCTGCCGGAACCCGCCCAGCGCGATCAGCGGCTTCTCGGTGATGGGGTGCCTGGAGTAGATGCCCGAGCCCCCCACCCCGTCGACCGCGCGGTCCACGACGTGGGGCATGCGACGGCGCAGCCCGGCCGCCTCCAGACGGTCGCGCGCGGCCGGGGTGACCTCCTGGAGGGCGAGTACGTCGGGGCCGAGGGAGCCCACCAGCCTCATCAGGGCGTCGGTGTCGCCCGCGCCGACGGCGAGGTTCGCGGCGAGCACCCGGAGCCGTCCTCCGTCGGCCGTGGGCTGGTCGTCGTCGCCGAAGTGGCGGGGGAGCACGATCGTCGCCAGCGTCGCGCTCGTGACCAGCGCGAGGGCCGCGGCCGCCCAGCGGCGCAGGCCCAGGGCGAGGAGTAGCGGGATCACCGAGGCCGCCGCCACGTACGGCGTGAACGCCACCAGGGCGACCCACTGCCAGATCGGGGTCCAGCCGCCGACCCTGAGCAACGCCCAGGCCGCGAAGGGCAGCACCGCCGGCCAGACCAGCAGGCTCACCCATCTCGATCTGATCATGCCCGGAGCGTAACGGTCCTCTGTGCAGTTTCGATGGAGATTGAGGTCTTTATCGGCGCATATGCCTGGAATCCGGAGATGCGCGTGCTCCGCGCCGCAGTCCGGTCAGGAGCCGCGGGTGAGGTCGTACGCCTGCGCGATGAGCTCGTAGGAGCGGATCCGGGCGGCGGAGTCGTGGACCATCGTGGTGATCATCAACTCGTCGGCCTCGGTGCGCTTGCGAAGATCCTCCAGCCCCTGCCGTACTCCGGCGGCGTCCCCCAGCACCAGCTTGGACAGATAGTCGTCGAGGAAGTCGCGCTCCATCGGGCTGTACGGGTGGTTCTCCGCCTCCTCGGGCGTGGGGATCGGCTGCGGGGCGCCGCGCCGCAGCCGCAGCATGGACAGCCCGCCGGAGCGGGCCAGGCGCAGCGCCTGCTCCGGGGTGTCGGCGGCGACCGCGGAGACGCCGATCATCGCGTACGGCCGGTCGAGCACGGCGGAGGGTTCGAAGGACGACCGGTACAGGTCCAGGGCGGGGATGGTGTTCTCGCCGCTGAAGTGGTGCGCGAACGCGAACGGCAGGCCGAGCCTCCCGGCGAGCCGCGCGCTGAAGCCGCTGGAACCGAGCAGCCAGATCGGCGGGCGGCCCGACTCGGGGGAGCGGGGCACCGCGACGACCCGCTCCAGAGGGTGGCCGTGCGGGAACGCGCCGTCCAGGAAGGCCGTCAGCTCGGCCAGCTGCTCGGGGAAGTCGTCGGCGTCCAGGCCGTGCCGCCCGCGCAGGGCCCTCGCCGTGGCGGGGTCGGTGCCTGGGGCCCGGCCGAGCCCGAGGTCGATGCGGCCCGGGTGCAGCGCGTGCAGAGTGCCGAACTGCTCGGCGACGACGAGCGGGGCGTGGTTGGGCAGCATGACACCGCCGGACCCCAGCCGGATGCTCCTGGTCGCGGCGGCGAGATGGGCGATCAACACGGCGGGCGAGGAACTGGCCACGGACGGCATGCCGTGGTGCTCGGCCACCCAGATCCGGTGATAGCCCCACTCCTCCGCACGCCTGGCCAGCTCGGTGCTCGCTCGCAGGGTCTCGGTGGGTGTCACGCCGGAACCGACGGTCGCCAGCTCCAGGATCGACAGGGGCACCTCGGAAGAGCCGCGGGCCGTCCCGCGGATGTCGTCATCAGCCATGTAGGCGGCAACCGGGCGAGGCGGAGGTTTATTTCTGCCGGTCACCCGGCATCGCCGCCGGGTTCCGCCGGTCGGCTCGTCGTGGCGTCGCCGCTGGGCGAGCTGTCCGGCTCTGCGGGCGGTTCGTCGTGGCCTGCCGTTGGGTGAGCTGTCGGGGTCCGCGGGCGGTTCGTCGTGGCGTCGCCGTTGGGTGAGCCGCCGGGCACGGCCGACCGGTTCGTCTCATCGCACCGCGGGATCGCCTACCGCACCCGGGATGATCGTCCCTCGGGCAGGCCCAGCGGGACCGGTCGTCCGGGGTCGGGGGAGACGAGCAGGTGGCCGAGACCGGCCTCGGAGAAGGCGGCGAGCACGTCCGCCCGGTTCTCGGTGAAGTGGGTCCAGCCCTCGACGTGGAGCGGCACGACCTGCCGGGCCTCCAGCAGGCGCGCGGCGGTCACCATCTCGGTGGCGTTCAGGGTGAGCCGGTCGTCGATCATGGGCGTGCGGACGGCGCCGCCGAACAGCAGGGCGACGTCGACGGCGGGAAACCGTCCGGCGATGAGCTCCACGCACTCCAGCGAGGCGTTGTCCCCGCTGACGTAGACGGTGGGCAGCCCGTCGCCGGTGAGCACGAAGCCGGTGACCTGACCGACGAAGGGCTCGCATCCCGGCGGGCCGTGCAGGGCGGGAACGGCGGTGACGCGGAGGCGGCCGACATCGTGGTGCTGCCAGGGGCGCAGTGGGGTGACCCCGGTGCGCTCGGCTGCCTCGGGCGTGCTCAGGGTCAGCGGCGCCGCGGACATCACCTGACGGCCCAGCCTGTCCAGGTTGTCGGGATGCTGGTCGTGACTGAGCAGCACCAGGTCCACCCGGCCGACGTCGGCGGGGGAGAGAGCCGGGCCGATGGTCTTGGTGAGCGTGAGCGGCCCGACGGGGTGGTCACCCGGCGGATCGAAGGTCGGATCGGTGAGAATGCGCAGCCCGCCGAGCTCCAGCAGGGCCGTGGGACCGCCGATCACGGTGATGGTGGTCGTCATGGCGGCTCCGTTCGTCGCACGGCCGGGCATCGTCTTGATCACAGCCTCGATCACGCGGGCCGAACGAGACGCGGGCCGATCTCCGATCGAGCGTATCTCCCAGAGGACGGCCTTCCCAGTAGGAAAGGCCGCGAGGATCTCGCGTGTCCCGCACCCGCCGGTCATGGCCGCCGCCCGGCGACCATGACCTCCCACCTGCGCTCTCCGGTGCTCTCACGGGGTCACGTCGCGCTCACGACCCCGCGGGACGGTCAGACGGGCAGGACCCGCAGGGCGGGGTAGCGAGGCGAGTTCAGGTACAGCTTGTCGGTGCCGTGCTCCTTCTCCAGCTCCAGGACGAACCGGTAGCGGTAGAGGCCCGGCCGGGCCTCGCTCATCACCGCCCCGGCCCAGTAGTAGTAGACGGCGGTGTACTGGTCGCGCATCCGGTCGGGGGCGCCGTAGACCTTGAGCTCGGTCATGATCCGGCGTTCGGCGACGTCGTCCTCGTCACCCTTCTCGATGTCGAGGAAGACCAAGTTGTTGATCTTCGGCATCGGCGGCCAGGTGCCGTCCGCGCGGCGGTGCATGTCGATGGGGCGGATGATCCAGTTGATCACCTGCCCCTGCTTGCAGATGGTCTCCAGGTGGTCGGTGCCCTGCCCGACCCCGCCGACGCTGTTGTCCATCATGTAGAGGCAACCGTCCAGGGACTTCGTCGCGGCGGCCCTCTCCATGTCGACGAGGGTCACCACGTTCAGCTGGACGGAGTTGAGCTGGCCACGATCGGTGAAGTCGGTGGCCGCGTACGCCTGGCTCATCGGCCCTCCTTTTCCTCGGTGACGGGACCGGCCAGGGCCGGTCGGGCGGTGGCGGTGAACGGCGTGCTGACGGTGCCGAGCAGGAACGAGAGCCGGTACGGGACCGGTTCGGTGAGGTCCTGCTTCACCTCGGCGGTCCAGAACACGATGTCGGTGCCGGGATACACCTTCTGCGTGGGTTCGGCGACTCGCGGGTCGATCTCGATGCCGGCGAGGGAGACGTAGGTCTCGCACTCCAGGGGGATCACGTTCCACAGCAGGGTGTCGCCCTTGCGCACCCGGCTGTGCAGCGCGGGGGTGCCGAAACCGGTGGACCCCGCGGTCTTGTTGGTGTCGTAGCAGTAGAGGTTGTCGTCGAGGTTCTCCGACGCCAGCGCGGCCACGGGGTCGACCACCGCGGTGATCGTCACGGGCCGGGTGGGCTTGGCGGTCCGGCTTTCCTGCTGCTTGTTCCTCGGGGGCATGTGGTTCCTCCGCTCGAAGGTGTTCCGATTCGGACGGGGTCAGCCGGCGGCGGGGACGGGTGGCAGGGGGAGCACGCCCAGTCCGGCACCGGTGAACCCGTTGCGCTTCGGATCGTTGATGATCTTGAGGCTGGACTCGCAGGTCAGGTCCACGGACTCCCAGACCATCTCGCCGCCCCGCTCGACCAGCTCGTGCAGCTGGATGTGCATCGTGTACGGATAGACCCCGGGCCGGCTCGTGTCCACGGTCGCGGCCCAGTACCAGCCGTCGTAGATCATGTCGGGGGACCCGTACTGGGCCGGATACATGATCTTCTCGCTCACGGCCTGGCCGGTGATGTCGGTGATCACCGGGGCCGGGTAGTTGTAGGCGCCGGAGCCGCTGGTGGTCTTGCCGGTGACGTCCAGCAGCTTGGCGTCGGTGAGACCGCGCCCGCCACCGCGCTTTTCCGCGTGCTTGCCGACCCGCCGCTGCAGCCGCTTGAGGTCGCCCTCGCTCACGCCACCCTCGGCGTTGAGCGAGGCGAGCTCGTTCAGCGTGCGCTGGTCGTCGGCGCGTTCCTGCTCGGCGAGGTAGTTGCGCGGCACCGTCGGCGGGATCGAACCCAGCGCCGCGGGCAACCAGTTGAGCACCTGCTCGGTCGCCTGCGACCCGTCGAGGAAATGGGTGCCGGGCACGATCGTCACCAGCTGCTCGGTGCCCACCCCGGTCGAGCCGAACAGCTTCATGTTGTCGAACCAGTACGTGTTGCCGTTGAGCGACCGCGTCTTGAGCGCGTTCTCGACGTCGAAGAGCACGATGATCCCGTGTTGCTGGGCCATGAGACCGCCTTTCGCGAAACGTGGCTCACACGCGCAGCAGCGCGGGCGAGTCGATGGACAACACGCTGTTGGGTCCTTCGTGGAGCCTGACGGAGAGCCGGTAGCGGTACGGGACACCGGGCGTCATGTCGTAGGGCACGACGCCCTCCCACACCAGCAGGTCGTGGTTCTCGTATCCGTTGGAGCCCATGGCGTCGACCGCCGCCCCGGACACGACACCGGGTGCCGGAACGGCGGAGTGGCCCACCGGGTGCGGTGACGCGGCCTGGCCGGCCGCGGGCGCGGCCGGGGCACCGGACAGGAACTCGATGGCCTGGATCTCGACCGGCGTCTGCACGTCCACGTGGATGGGCGTCCACTGGACGATCTGCCCCGGGGCGACCACCGTGACGAGGTCGGGGGTCCCCTTGTGCCTGCTTCCCGCCGCGCTGTCGTCGACGAGCGAGATATTGCCGTTGTGCAGCGTCCGGTCGGACAACGCCCCGACGGCGTCGACCATCACGACGATGCTGATCCTGTCTTGCATCGATCCTCCCTTGTCGGATGTGATTCGGGTCTGCGGGCCACCACTCAGCCCCGGTCCCTGACCAGCGGCGTCTTGCCGACGGTGGTCCGCTCGATCTGTGGTGAGGAGCGGGGCACGAACACCAGCCGGAACCCGTATCCGGTCTGCTCGATCGCCGCCGCGGTCGCCTCCCGGTCGTTGAAGAGCGACAGGGAGCTCGGCAGAGCCTGGGTGAACAGCTGCCGCGTCCCGCTCGGGCCGAGGGCGTGCTCGACGGCGGCGGCCGTCCCCTCGGCGTCGTCCACCGCGACCAGCAGGGTGAGGGTCCGGTCCTCGCGGTGGTTGTGGAACTGGACCTCGTGCGCGACCAGGTCCAGGTCGACACCGGTCGTCGAGCGCAGCCGCGCGCGCAGGGCCGCGTACGCGAGCGTCGCCGAGTACTGGCTGTCGTTGAGGTGCAGCACGTCGGCGGTGCGCCCGGCGAACTCGAACCGCTCGGTGCGCAGCCCCGGCCCGTTCAGGGCGGGGCGGCGGATCATCCGGTCGCCGAGCTTGAGCCGCAGCAGCGGCGTCTCGTCGGAGTGCAGCCGGGTGACGACCAGCTCGCCCTCCTCACCCTCGGCGACGGCCCGGCCGTGCTCGTCCACGATCTCCACCAGGTGCAGTCCCGGCACGGCGGAGAGCGCCGGCGAGGCGTGGTCGAGCTGAAGCCCGACGCACTCGGCCTGGGTCGCGGCGAAGTAGCTGAGGATCGACACGTTGGGGAAGAACGCCTGCAACTCGTCGCGCTTGCGCTGGGGCAGGGAGCCGCTGCCGTACATCGCGACCCGGAAGCTCGCCCTGGCCTGCGGGGACAGACCCGCGCCCAGCTCGGGCAGGAGCGCGATGCCCGCGGTGATGCCCATCAGCGCCTTGTGGCCCGGGTAGGAGAACATGTGCTCCAGCACCGGCGCGCTCACCGGGCCCGCACCGATGTAGTTGACCTCGGGGACGTGGGACAGGACGCCGCCGACCATGGTCCCGCTGCTCCACATCTGGTAGTCGGCCAGCGTGGTGAACAGCCAGCGCGGCGCGGGACCGCGCAGATAGCGGCCGAGCTGGTAGGCGCCCATGAACGCCCCGGAGATGCGGTAGGTGTCGCGCAGCTCCCGCAGGGAGTACACGATCTCCAGGGGCATGCCGTCACCGGTGCCGCCGCTGGCCACCACCTCGAACCCGCCCCGGTCGAGCGGCACGACCATCCCGGCCCGCGCGCCCATGAACATGTCACGCTGCACGGTCTTGTCCGAGAGGGGGATCCGCTCCCACTCGGACATGTCGGCGGGGGCGTCGCGGATCCCGAAGTAGTGCAGCCGCTCGCGCCACAGCGGGTTGAGCAGGGCGATGCCGACGAGCTGCTGAAGCCGGCGGAACACCAGCGCGTTCTGCAGGTCGAGCGGGGACTCGCAGTACGGGGCTCCGGTGAGCCGCCCGCACTCCTCCAGCTTGCCCGCGAACGACGGCAGCCCGATGACGTCGTCCACCGAGCGGGGCCGCAGCTCCTCCTCGGGGATCAGTCGTGCCGCCAGCTCCGCCGAGGTGGCGAGGTCCACATCCGTCATGGTCATGATTGGCTCCTGTTCCGCTGGTCGTCGCGGGTCGTGGCGCTCGTACGCAGCACCCGTTGCCCGATGTCCCTGATCTCGTCGATGAGCATGGTCAGGTGGCCCGCGTCGATCAGGTGGTTCATCACCACCACGCGCAGCGCCGCCACCTTGTCGATGTCGACCTTGGAGATGAAGAAGCGCCCGCCGCCCCGGATCCGGTTGCGGATCTCCAGTTGCAGCCGATGCGCGATCGCCGGTTCCAGGTCGTCCGGCAGGTATCGGAAGCACAGGATGTTGGACTCCGGCTCGTGCGCCACGGCGAAGTCCGGTTCGGCGGCGAGCATCCGGTGCGCCTGCCGGGTCACCTCGCACAGCCGGTCGATCCGCTGTGCGAACAGCGCCGGGCCGTAGACCGACCAGACCGTCCAGAGCGGCATGATCATCGGGCGTTTCGTGCACTCGAGGTTCTTGTCCGCGCTGTCGTAGGCGCTGTAGACGTCGGGCTCCTCGTCGAAGACGTAGCTGGCCCGCTGCCGGAACGCGCCGCGCGCCGCCGCGCCGTCGCGGTAGAAGAGCAGCGTGCACGGCGACGGCATGAACAGCATCTTGTGGGCGTCCCAGGTCAGGGAGTCGGCCTGCTCGATGCCGCGTAGCCGGTGCCTGTGCCGGTCCGACAGCAGCAGGCTCGCCCCGTGTGCCCCGTCCACGTGGAGCCAGAGCCCGTGCCGGCGCGCCACGGCGGCGAGCTCCTCCAGCGGGTCGAAGGCGCCCACCGAGGTGGTCCCGGCCGAGGCCACCAGGCAGAACGGCCGCAGACCGCGCCGGTAGGCCTCGTCCAGCGCCGGACCGGCCAGCTCCGGGCGGATCCGCCCGGCCTGATCGACGGGGAGACGGATGATCTGTCCTTCTCCGATGCCGAGAACTCCTGCCGCCCGGGTCACGCTGTAGTGGGCCTCCTCGCTGACCGCGATGGCCGGGGGACCGGGCAGGGCGCCCGCGCCGCGGGTCCAGATCTGCGGGAAGGCGCGGTTGCGGGCGGCGAGCAGCGCGGTCAGGTTGGCGAGGGAACCCCCCGAGGTCGTCACCATGGCGAACCGGTCACGGTCCCAGCCGATGAACCCGTTGAGCTCCTCGGCCATGAGCCGCTCGGCGACGCTGGGGAGCTGCCCGGCCTCGTAGAAGGAGGAGGGCTGGTTGACCACCGAGCCGACCAGGTCGATGAGGCTGGCCAGCGGCACCACGCCGGAGAACTGCCGTCCCATGTAGCCGGGTGAGTAGACGGGGATGCCGGTCCCCGTGTACAGGTCGACGATCTGGTTCACCCGCTCGGCGTCGAAGTCGGCGATGCGCCGCCGTTCCCGGGTCATCAGCTCGCGCGCGGCCTTCAGCAGCACCGCGGGATCGAGGAGGTCGAGTCCCCGGACCGACCGGTCGCCCAGATACGTCGTCAGACGGCCGACGATGTCCATGGCGCCGTTGTGGAAACGCTCGGGGTCGAAGGCCGCGGTGAGGCCCGGCATGGCTGAACGGGAGCCTTCGCCGGTCGCCGGCTCGGGAGCCGTCGGCTCGGGAAAGGAACTCTGGACATCGGAAAGCGAACTCGTCATGGAGGGGCCTCCAAATGACCCGAGGTCGAGAACTCCCAAATGTTCGTGCCTGAATGGGAGCTCGGAGACGGTGAATCGAACTCCCGGCGATCACGTGAGGGTTCTCGCGAATAAACGCGTGGTCTTCGGTGATGCGTCGATCGAGAAAGAGGTCCTCGACGTCGGGGGACGCTAGGCGGCATTCGTGCCGTCACCGGCCGTTCCCGGTGTGTGGAACGGTCCAATATCGAGGGGTGTCGATGAGTGATGGTGGAAGATGGTGCGAGAATGCCTCGCCACCCTTGATCAAGTGGTTGAGGTCGGTCTGGCGATCAGGGTCTGGAGGAGGGTCGTCGTGGACGAGTCACGGCTAATTCGCCCTGAATTTCAATCGCCGTATATGTTGGCACGCCCTTCATGTAAGTGACCTAATCATTGTTCACGGCAGGGGCGCAAGACCTCGGATGCAGGTGGAGTGGCAGATTGCGGCCACGGTTAACGCGTGTGGTGATCGGTGTGAGGAGATGGTCGGCGAGTCTCGGTTGTTTTACTTCTTATGGGTTTTTTCTCATTAAATTTCATTAAAATCGGCATTCGGGACATTTGCCCCCGTGGGCCGTGCCGTGCCGTGCCGTGTCGCGTCGTGTTGTGCCGTGCCGGGTGGGCTCGTGCCGTACGGTCGGGCCGTCACCTCGACGCCCCGCCGCGCACCCGTGAGCCGGCGGAAAGACGCGGCAGGCGGGCGCGGGGAAACCCGGCAGGCGTTTCACGAGCCGCGAAAGCAGGCGTGCGGGGTGTTCACGAGCCGCTCGCGGAGGCGTGCGCGGGTGCGGGGACCTGGAGGTCGTGGCCGAAGGAGCCGAGTCGTCGGGCGGTGGCGGTGAGCCGGGCGGTCAGCTCCGGGAGCCGGTCGTCACCCAGCCGTACCGCCGGGCCCTGGATGGCGAGCGCGGCCAGCACGTTGCCGTGGCCGTCGCGGACCGGGACGGCCACGGCCCGGACCCCGGCGACGCGCTCCTCGAAGTTGACGGCCGCGCCCCGGGCGCGTATGCGGTCGAGTTCGGTCTCCAGGCCGGCCCTGGTGGTGATCGTGGTGTCGGTGTAGCGGGCGAAGGGCTCCGCCATGCCCACCCTCGGATCCCCGAAGGCGAGCAGGGCCTTGCCCATCGCGCACACGTGGATCGGGTTGCGCTGGCCGGGCTCCTGCTCGTAGCGGAGCGGCTGTCTTGAGGGGACCTGGAGCAGCACGGCCACCTCGTCGCCGATGCGCACCCCCAGGTTGACGGCCTCCCCGGTCAGGTCGCGCAGGGCCTCGAGTTCGGGGAGCATCGTGGTCGCGCCGAGGCGTTCCAGGGCGAGGCGGCCCAGCGTGGCGGTGGTGATCCCGAGGTGGTAGCGCTCGGTCACCGGATCCTGGCCGAGCATGCCCGCCGCGTGCAGGGCGCGGACGATGCGGTGGGCGGTGCTGACCGGCAGGTGAAGCCGCTGCGCCACCTCGGTGGGGGAGAGCGTCGTCGACCGCTCGAACGCGCGCAGCACCGCGATGGCGCGTTCGATCGCCTGGGTGCCCCTGCGGGCGGCGTCTTCAAGCTTCGGCTTCATCGGGTCCACCGTTCCAGCTTAGGGCGGAGAGCTATTTCCTACACTCTTGACGGGTTTTTAGGGAATTACTACTATGTGGAATGAAGATCTTGCCATGTGGGATCTGGCTCGTTCCCCTGAGAGGACCCCCGTCATGCCTGTCCGTCGGCTTCTGCGACCACTGGCCCTGCTCATCTCGGTCGTTCTCGCGTTGACCGCCTGTGGCGGCGGCACCCAGTCGGTGGGCAGCGCCTCCGGCGCGGAGGGAGGCACCCTCAAATGGGGCTGGAGCCTTCCCACAACGTGGGATCCCGTCACCTCCAGCGCCGGTAACGACGTCAACGCCCTGTCCCTCGTCTACAGTGCCGTCACCCGCCTGGACGACAGGGGCGACGCCGTCGGTGGCCTGGCCACCGCCTGGAAGTACACCGACGGCGGCAAGAGGGTCACCTTCACCCTCAGGGCCGGGCTGACCTTCTCCGACGGCTCCCCGCTCGACGCCGAGGCCGTACGCAAGAACCTCCTGCGCGGCCGGGACCAGAAGGACTCGCTCATCGCCTCCCAGCTGCGCGGGGTGAAGGACGTCGAGGTCGTCTCACCGACCGAGTTCGGGATCCTGCTCGACCGGCCCGACCACCAGATCCCCAACCTGCTCGCGGGAAAGACCGGGATGATCGTCAACCCCCGGGCCTTCGAGGCGGACGCCAGGGCCGTCAGCGCCGAGCCCGCGGGCGCGGGACCCTTCACCCTCACCCAGCTCGTTCCCGGCTCGCACGCCAACCTGGACCGCAACCCGTCCTACTACGACGTCGCGAACATCCACCTGGCCAAGTTCGAGCTGAAGACCGTCTCCGAGCCCGCCACCGTCGTCGCCGGACTCCAGTCCGGCCAGTTCGACGTCGCGATACTGCCCGCCGCCCAGATCGACGCGGCCAAGGCGGCCGGGCTGAAGGTCGACCTCATCCCGTCGCTCATGGTCCGGGTCCTGGACGTCAACAACAAGATCGCGCCGTTCGACAACCCCAAGGTCACCGAGGCGCTGAAGTACGCGGTCGACCGTGAGGCACTGCTGGAGACCTCGGGATTCGGCGTCGGCGAGGTGAACACGCAGCCGTTCCCCAAGGGCCACCTCGGCTACAACCCCGAGCTGGAGAACCTCTACCCGCACGACCCCGCCAAGGCCAGGAAGCTGCTCGCCGAGGCGGGGTTCCCCGACGGCGTCGACGTCCCGCTGACCACCGCCGACCCCGAGGGCCTGCCCGAGCAGGTCCAGGAGCAGCTCAAGGCCGCGGGCATCAGGACCACGATCAAACTCATCGCCCCGGCGCAGCACACCCAGCTCGTCTACGTCCAGCACAACGTGGCCCTCGCCCCCGACGCCTTCGTCGGCCGAGAGTCACCGCTGCAGGCGCTCGGCGTCGTCTACGGGCCGGAGGGCCTGATGAACCCCGGCCGCAACACCCCCAAGGCGCTGCTGGAGCAGTTCGACAGGGTCCGCGTCACGCCGCCGGACGATCCCGGCTACGCCAAGACCGTCCAGGACGCGGTCGCCATCGGGGTCAGGGAACTGCCCAACGTCTGGCTGTTCTCCACACCGCGCATCTTCGCCCGCAGCCCCAGGGTCTCCGAGCTTCCCACCAACCTCGCGGTGCAGCGCTTCGACGGCGTACGGGTGACGAACCCGTGACCGCGCTGGGATCACGCGCCCCCGCGTCCGCGCGGGGAGCGGGGGAAGACGGGGAAACCGGGGGAGCCGGGAAGGGCGGAGGGGACGAAGAGGTCGGCCGGCCCGTCGTGACCGCGCCCTCGGCAAGACCCTCCCGGGTCCGCCGGAGCGCGGGGACCGCCCGGTGGCGCGCGGTGGCGCGCGGATCGGCCGCCCTGGTGGTCGTGGCGCTCGCCTCCACCTTCGTCACCTACGGGCTGGGCGCGCTGGGCGACGCCAATCCGGCGGCGGCGGTGCTGGGAGAGACCGCGACCCCCGAGGACATCGCCAGGATGAGCCACGAGTTCGGGCTCGACCGCCCCTTCCTGGAGCAGTACGTCACCTGGCTGGGCAACGCGCTCACCGGAGACCTGGGCCGCTCCTGGTTCACCCGGCTCCCGGTCGCCGAGAGCATCGCGCAGCGCCTGCCCGTCGACCTGTCGATCACCGGCCTCGCGGTGCTCATCGCGATCCTCGCCGGGGGCGCGGCCGGCGTCGGCGCGGCGGTGAGCAACGGCGGCAGGTTCGACCGGATCGTGACCGCCGTCTGCGCGGTCGCCTCCACCCTGCCCGCGTTCGTCGTCGGCATCGGACTGATCGTGGTCTTCGCCGTGATCGTCCCGGTGTTCCCCTCGGGCGGGTACGTGCCGCTCACCCAGGATCCCGTCCAGTGGCTGAGGCTGATAACCCTCCCGGCGATCGCGCTCAGCCTCGACGCCGCCGCCGACCTCGCCAGGCAGCTCCGTACCGGCCTGGTGGCCGCCCTGCGGGAGAACTACGTGACCGGCGCGGTGGTCCGCGGGCTCCCGGCGCGGCGGGTGCTGTTCCGGCACGCGTTGCGCAACGCCGCGGGCCCGGCGCTCACCGTACTCGGGATGCACATCCCACGCCTGATCGGCGGCGCGGTGGTCACCGAGGCGGTCTTCGCCCTGCCGGGTCTCGGCCAGCTCACCGGCGAGGCGGCGCTCAAGCACGACGTGCCGGTGATCCAGGGCGCGCTGCTCACCACCATCGCGCTGGTGCTCGTCTCCAACGTCACCGTCAACGCGGCCGTCGCCAGGCTGCGGGGTGCGCGATGAGCTCCTTCCGCAGGGCGTGGCGGCTGCCCTCCGTCAAGCTGTCCGTGACGATCCTCACCGTCGTGCTCCTCGTCGCAGTGTTCGGCGACCTGCTCGCTCCGCACGACCCGCTCGCGCAGAACCCCCGGCTGCGCCTGCTCGGACCGTCGGGAGAGCACCTCCTGGGCACCGACTACCTCGGCCGCGACGTGCTCAGCCGGCTGCTCGCCGGGACCGGTCTCTCGATCGCCGCGGCGGCGGAGGCGGTCGCCATCGGGCTGCTCCTGGGGGCGATCCCCGGCCTCGCCTCGGTGTTCTTCGGCAAGGTCTTCGAGTGGACGACGATGCGGCTGGTGGACGCGCTGCTCACGCTGCCGTTCGTCATCTTCGCCATCGCCGTCGCCGGGATCCTCGGCAACGGCCCGCACCAGGCGATGGCCGCCATCGGACTGCTGCTCGCGCCGGTGTTCTACCGGGTCACCCGTACGGCGGCGCTGGGTTTCACCCGCGCACAGTACGTCGAGGCGGCCGAACTGCTCGGCGCGTCCCGCTCCCGGATCCTGCGCACCCACATCGCGGGCAAGGTGCTGCCGACGGTCGCGGTGACCGCGGCGGGGGCGTCCGCCGCGGCGCTGCTGGTGGTCTCCTCCCTCGCCTTCCTCGGCATCGGTGTCGAACCCCCCGCCCCCACCTGGGGCGGGATGCTCGCCAGCGACCTGGGCTACCTCCACCAGCGGCCGCTCGCCCCGCTCGCGCCCGCCGTCGTGATCATGCTGACCGTCGGCGCGCTCAACGCCCTGGCCGACGCCGTACGCGACACGACCGGCCTGCACACCGACAGTCACCGTATCGACGAGAGCGAGGAAGTCCATGCCCGCTGAAGCGCTGTTGAGCGTGCGCGACCTGCGCGTGACCGTCTCCGGAGGCCGGGCCGAGGCCGTGCGCGGGGTCTCCTTCGAGGTCGCCCCCGGCGAGGCCGTCGGCCTGGTCGGCGAGTCGGGCAGCGGCAAGACCCTCACCTGCCGTGCGGTCCTCGGCGCCCTCGCCCCCGGCTGCTCGGTGAGCTCCGGCGAGATCGAGTTCGGCGGCCACGACCTGACGGGGGCGAGCCGCAGGCAGTGGCTCGGGATCCGCGGGAGCAGGATCGGCGCGGTCTTCCAGGACCCCGCCTCCTACCTGAACCCGTCCCTGCCGGTCGGCGACCAGCTCGCCGAGGTGCTGCGGGTCAAACTCGGCCTGCGGCGGCGCGCCGCCCGCGAGCGCGCCGTGGAACTGCTGGGCGCGATGGGCCTGCACGATCCGGCCCGGGTCCACGGCCAGTACCCGCACGAGCTGTCCGGCGGCATGCTCCAGCGCGTCCTCATCGCCGTCGCCGTCTCCTGCGATCCCGAACTGCTGATCGCCGACGAGGCCACCACCGCCCTCGACGTGACCGTCCAGGCCGAGGTGCTCGAACTTCTCGCCCGGCTGCGCGCCGAGCGCGGCCTGTCCATCGTCTGCGTCTCCCACGACCTGGCGGTCATCGCGGCGCTCTGCGACCGGATCGTCGTCTTCTACGGCGGCGAGATCGTCGAGTCGGGGCCGGCGAGAGAGGTCCTGGACAGTCCGGCGCATCCCTACACCGAGGCTCTGCTGCGGGTCGCCTCGGCCGGAGACTGGGGCAGACGGACGCTGGAGGTCATCCCCGGCCAGCCGCCGCCCGCGGGCGCCTCGCTGCCGGGCTGCCGCTTCGCCGGCCGCTGCTCCTTCGCCGAGGAGGCATGCTCGGCGGCTCCCGTTCCCCTCACCGCCCACCCCGGTGGGCGCGAGGTCCGCTGCCTGCTGCGCCAGGAGCCGGTGGGGCGCGACGCGGTGGGCGTCGGCGCCGGAGCGCGGGGGAGCGACCTGTGAGCGGCCCCGAGAGCACCCCGGTGACCGGTTCCGGGTGGACTCCCGCGACCGCGGCCGGTCCCGCGAGCACCTCCGCGACGGGTAGGGCGACCGCGGACGGCTCAGCGGCCACCCCCCGCACCGGCCCGGCGGGGACGCCGCTGCTGGCCGTGCGGGGCCTGAACGTGTCACTCGGCAGACCCGCCGTGCGGATCCTCAGCGAGGTCGACCTCACCGTCAGGGCCGGGGAGATCCTCGGGATCGTGGGGGAGACCGGCTCGGGCAAGACGACCCTGGCCAGGGCCGTCGTCGGCCTGGTCGGCCCCGACTCAGGTTCGGTCGAGGTGGAGGGGGTCGAGATCTCCTCGCTGAGAGGCAGGGCGTTGCGGGCGCATCGCCGTACGGGAAAGGTGCGGTTCGTCTTCCAGGACCCGCTCCGCTCGCTCGACCCCGACCACAGCGTGGGAACCGTCGTCGGCGAAGGGCTGGCCGTGCGGCGCGTGCCCCCGGCCGAACGCGCGGCCAGGGTGCGGGCGGCACTGGAGCTGGTCGGCCTGGATCCCGCCCTCGCGGCCAGGACGCCCGGCCAGATCTCCGGCGGGCAGCGGCAGCGCGTCTCGATCGCCCGCGCGATCGTCGCGGAGCCGTCGCTGCTGATCTGCGACGAGCCGGTCAGCGCGCTGGACGCCTCCAACCGCAACCACATCCTGCGCCTCCTGGACGACCTGCGCGGCAGGCTCGGCGCCGGTGTCGTCGTCATCTCCCACGACCTCAGCTCCCTGGCGGGCGTCGCCGACCGGGTCGCGGTCCTCTACCGGGGCCGGATCGTCGAGGAGGGCCCGATCGGCGAGGTCTTCGACGACCCCCGCCACCCCTACACCGCGCTGCTCGTCGCCTCGGCCCCACGCGTGGCCGGTGCCGCCCGCCACAGCCTGGAGCGGCTGCGGGCGGCACCGACCGACGGCGCCATCGGTGCCGTCGGTGGCTGCGTCTTCGCCCACCGCTGCCCGTTCGCCACCGAGACCTGCGCGGTCGTTCCCGAACCGGTCGTCAGGGGCGGGCGCGCGGTCGCCTGCCACCACACCGGCACCTGGCCCGCACGGGCCGCCGCGTCGACGCCCGCCCCCGATCCCGTCCCGGTGGCCGTTCCCGGCCGCGGCTCCGCCCTCGAAAGCCCTCTTTCCGAAAGCCCTGCTCCAAAAAGCCCTGCTCCCGGCTCCGTTTCCTTCCGCGGGTCCGCGGGCGGTCCCGGTCCCGCACCGAACCTCGCCTCCGCTCCCGTCCCCGATCCGGCCTCCGGTTCCGTTCCCCGCTTCGTCGCCCGCTAAGGAGTACACGCATGTCCATCGAGATTCTCGGCATGGTCGGTACGAAGGACTTCTCAGAGACCCACGGTTCATTCGTCGACGGCCCGCCCATCGACGTTCCCTACCTGGCCACGTTCGCCCGCGCCCACGAGGCCGCCGGGTTCGACCGGGTGCTGATCGGCTACGGCTCGTCCTCGCCCGACGGGTTCGCCGTCGCCGCGTCGGTGCTGCACGCCACCGAGCGGCTGCGCGTGCTGATCGCGCACCGGCCCGGCTTCGTCGCCCCGACGGTGGTGGCGAGGAAGCTCGCCACCCTCGACCAGCTCACCGGGGGAGGCAGGGTCGCCATCCACCACATCACCGGCGGCGACGAGGCCGACCAGCGCCGCGACGGCGACTTCCTCGACCACGGTGGCCGCTACCGGCGTACCGGCGAGTTCATGTCCGTGCTGCGCCGTACGCTCACCTCGGCCGAGCCGTTCGACCACGAGGGCGAGTTCTACCGGTTCGAGGGCGCCTACAGCTCGGTCAGGGCCGACATTCCGCTCTACTTCGGCGGGGCCTCCCCGGCGGCCGTCCAGACCGGGGCCGAGCACGCCGACGTCTACATGCTGTGGGGCGAGCCGCTGGCCGAGACCGCCGAGCGGATCCGGCGCGTCAGGCAGGAGGCGGCCAGGCACGGCCGGGAGATCACCTTCAGCCTGTCCACCCGGCCGATCGTCGCCGCGACCGAGGCCGAGGCGTGGGAGCGGGCCGAGCGGATCAGGGCCGCGACCGCCGCGCGCGTCTCCGGCGGCGGACTCGGCTGGAGCAAGGGGAAGAGCGAGTCGACCTCCGTCGGAGCCGCCAGGCTCCAGGAGCAGGGCGCCGAGCGGGAGGTGCACGACGAGCGGCTCTGGTACGGCGTGACCAACCTGATCGGTCCCGGCGGCAACTCCACGGCCGTGGTCGGCACCGCCGAGCAGGTCGCCGAGGCGCTGCTGAAGTACCACGACCTCGGCGTCACGACCTTCCTCATCCGCGGCTTCGACCCGGTGGACGACGTCGTGCGCTGGGGCGACGAGCTGGTGCCGCTGCTGCGGCAGGGGGCCGAGCGGCGCGAACCCGCGGGCGTGGGCGCGTGAGCGCGACACGCGAGGCCAGGGGTGCCGGCCCCGAGCAGCCCGGGCGCCTCCGGCCGGGCAGGGCAGGACACTCGCGGCGAACCGATCACCAGGGACACGGCACAGGAGGTGGTGGCACGATGAGCGCCGAGGCGGTCGGCGGCGGGCAGCCGCGCGATGTCTTCCTGTCCGCCTTCCGCAGGCACGCCGCCGGGGTCGCCGTCGTCACCGCCCCGGGTCCCGCCGGTTTCACCGCGACCTCGCTGACCTCGATGTCGCTCGATCCGCCGCTGCTGTCGTTCGGCATCTCGGTCGGCTCGTCGAGCTGGCCGGCGATCCGGGACGCGGACGCGTTCGTCGTCCACATCCTCGCCGGAGACCAGCGGGACGTGGCGGAGCTGTTCGCCAGGAAGGGCGCCGACAGGTTCGCCGACCGGGATCGCTGGGAACCCCTCCCCGGAGGGGAACCCCTGCTGTACGGGGTGGCCGCGTGGCTGCTCTGCCGCACCCAGGAGCGGTTCATCGCGGGGGACCATCGGCTGGTCGTCGGCCGGGTCGTGGAGGGGCACACCGATCCCGCCCACCCTCCGCTGCTGTACCACGATGGAGGTTTCGGCGCGCTCGCGCCGCACCCTTCCGACCGAGCCAGGAGTGACTGATGCCGATCGTCCTTCCCGAAGACCCCTTCCACCGCCGCCTGCACCACATCGCGCCCGGCGGTCTCACCTCCGAGACCGCCCAGACCGGTGGTATGCGCCGCCGCGCGGCCATCAGCGGAGCCACCGTCGGCTCCAGCCGTCTGTGGATGGGGCAGACCCACGTGGCGCCCGCCACCGCCTCGGCGAACCACCACCACGGCGAGTCCGAGACCGCCATCTACGTCGTCAGCGGCCACCCCTCGTTCGTCTTCGCCGACGTCGAGGGGGAGGAGCCCGTCGAGGTGCGCATCGACACCGAACCCGGCGACTACATCTTCGTGCCGCCTTTCGTCCCCCACCGGGAGGAGAATCCCGACCCCGACCTGGAGGCGATCGTGGTCATCGCCCGCAGCACCCAGGACGCCATCGTGGTCAACCTGGACGATCTCACCTGGACGGGACCGGTTCTGACCTCACGGTGACGGCGGCCCGTCGCGGGCCACCGTCACCGTGAGGTCAACGGGAAGTCACTGGGAGATCATCGCGAGGTCATCGCGTGCCCGCCGCCCGGAACGCCGGGCGGCGTCCAGGCCGGTCGCCTCTCGCCCACCGGCGCGGAGGGTGCGCCGGTGGTGAAAAGATCGCGGGCGTGTCCGAGGCGCCGGGCGGTGTCCGACCGGCCGTTCACCCGCCGGTGTCCCCGGCCGCCAGGCCGCCGGCCGCATCCCCGGCCAGCCGGTCGTCCGCCACGACCCCGGCGTACACCAGGGCGGGAGGTACGTTGCGCCAGATCGGCCCCAGGGCGTCGACGGTGGTGAACGTGCTGTTCATGAGGCCGCGGAAGTGCCGGGAACGCTGGAACGGCATCACGGTCAGCGTCGTGATCGTGCTGAAGGCGCCGCCGGGGGCGAGACAGGCCGCGATCTCCTCCAGAACGCGTTTCTGCTGGGCCTCCTCGAACAGGGTCCAGGGGAGCGAGGAGACGATCGCGTCGGCGTGGGACAGACCGGCCTCCCGCAGTATCTTGCCGAGGTCACCCGCGTCCCCGCAGATCACTTCCAGCCAGGGCCTGCTGCGCCGCAGGTGGTGCACCATGCCCTCGTTGAGCTCTATGGCGAGCTGCCGCCCTCCCACGGGGAGACGGTCGCGGATCGCGTCGCTGATCACTCCGCCGCCGGCGCCGAGTTCGACGACCGTGGCTCCGGGGGTTGTGGGAACGATCGAAGCCGCCAGGCGTGCGACGGCCTTCGAACTGGGAGCGATCGCCCCCAGCTGGTGGGGATTACGCATGATCGCACCGAGGAATGTGAACGTGTCACTACCGGCAGGACGATTTTGAGAGAGCATCGACAGCTTATTCCCCCTGTTGAGGGGGTTATGCCAGATACGGGCTTCGATGATCGGGGTTCCACCGCCGTACGGTCGCCGTACAGGTGCCGGTCCGCCGGGCGAAGGAAACGGGCGTTCCGGCGGCGGTGTGGTTCACCGTCGGTGACGGTCGCGACCCTCCTCTGCCCCGGGAAGGCGAGGCGAGGTACCGTCGTCTTATCGGATCCCGGTCATGAGGGGAGCCGCCATGCCAGACGATTCCGATCACGTGCTCGACTCCATCGACGGTGCGGTCGACGAATGGCTCGCGATGAGCGACGACTCGATGCGCTGGACACCGCCGGAGAAGGCACGGCCGAAGCCCCAGCTCGGCCTGCCGGTGCCGCCGCTGCCGCAGGTGCTGGAGGACTTCATTCAGGAGGTCGGAGCCCGCCTCGGCCCGCCCGCCCAGGCCGTGGTCGACGCGTTCCGTCCCTTGGGGGAGGGGGTGGTCGACGCGGTCTCCACGTTCCTCGACAGCCCGCCCGTACGGCAGCTTCTCGATCCGCCCGGCCCGTCGGGTGACCGGCCGGAGGAACTCGGGGTTCACGCGTTTCCCGACACGTTCGGGACGCAGCCGGAGGACGCGTCCAGACCGCCGCGTATGATCGAGTCACGGCTGGAAGAGGCCGAGCCGCCCGCGGGCCCGTCCGATCGCGAGGGTCCGCTCGGGCCGCCGGATCGGTCCGGGGCCTCTCCCGTGCGGGAGCGGCCGGACGCCGGGCCGTCAGGAGACGGGGATTCTCCGGCCGGGTCGCAACCGGCGTAGGTTCCGGGGACTTCCCGGTCGTCTCCGGTCATCGAGCCGGGCCGGACGGGGCCGCACCCGCGCGCAGGGAGCCTTGTGGGCGGAGCCCTTTGGACACGGGCCCTTGGAAGGGACCGCCTTGGGCGGAGCCTCCTGAAGGAGGCCCCCTTGGAGGGATTGGACGGATTGGGCGGACCTTCACCGTGGCCGGTCGCCGACGGTGCTTTGTCCGAAACTCCGGTGAGATCTTTCCGCGGAAACAGGTGAGTCTTCCCGTCGGAGGGGAAGCGGGTGTGTCCCGATCGCGGGGGAGACGGGCGCACAGTTTCACTTTCGCCCAAAGTGTGCGGTGAAGTGCGAAACTCCCTTTTTCGGGCAAAGAACAAAAAACGCATTAACCGGCGTAGTTCAGGGGTGATGAGGCAATGGCGGGTCTGGCGGGGCCGATCGCGGTCGGCGTCGAAGAGGAGTTCCACGTCGTCGATGTCGACACCCGGCACCTGGTCCCACGGGCCGGTGTCCTGCTGGAACAGCTGCCGGCCGAGCGCTTCACCCATGAGCTGCAGCGTTCCGTGGTCGAGGCCAACAGCAGGCCCTTCATGCACCTGGAGGACCTCGGGCACGACCTGACCGCGCTACGCCGCACGGTGATCCAGGCGGCGGACGGACTCGGCCTGGGAATCGTGGCGGCGGGCAGCGTACCGATGGTGGATCTGGAGGCGCTGAAGATCTCCCCTGACCCCCGCTACGAGCAGATGCTCGCCGACTACCAGCTGCTCACCCGCGAGCAGCTGATCTGCGGGACGCAGTTCCACGCCGACGTCGAGGACCGCGACCTGGCCGTCGCCGTCGCCCATCGCCTCGCCCCGTGGCTGCCCCCGTTGCTCGCCCTCAGCTCCAGCTCGCCGTACTGGCTGGGGTCCGACACCGGGTATGCCAGCTACCGCCCGCTGCTGTGGCAGCGCTGGCCCACCGCCGGCCCCGTACCCAGGTTCGAGTCGGCCGCCGAGTACGACCAGGTGGTGCGCGACCTCGTCGCCTCCGGGGTGATCACCGACCCCGGCATGATCTACTTCGACATCCGGCCCTCGGCGCACCTGCCCACCATCGAGCTGAGGGTCTGCGACGCCTGCCCCCGCGTGGGCGACATCGTGCTGATCGCCGGACTGTTCAGGGCCCTGGTGGCCAGGGAGCTGGACGCGGCGCAGAACGGCCCCGAGCGCACGGTCCGCCTGGAGATGGTCCGCGCCGCGTCGTGGCGGGCCTCGCGCTCCGGGCTGGAGGGTGACCTCGTCGACCCGGTCGAAGGCACCCCACGACCGGCCGCCGAGGTGATCCGGCGGATGGTGAACAGCCTGCGCCCGCAGCTGGAGCAGTACGGCGACTGGGAGCTCGTCACCTCCCTGGCCACGGAGTCACTCGCCAGGGGGAGTTCGGCGGCCCGCCAGCGGCAGGCGTACGCCCGCGGCGGCCAGTTGTCCGACGTGGTCGACCTCGTCATCGCCGAGACGCGATCACAGGAGTGGGAGACCGCCTTCGGCGGGCCGACGCCCAGGATGCACACCAGCCTCCTGGACGGCTACGAGGCCCCGGGCGACGAGGCGATCATCGAGGGCACGGTGCGCGAGTCCTACCAGCCGGTGCTGCGGGTCCTCGACCGCCTGGGCCTCGATGGACTGCGCGAGCGGGAGGAGAGGCGCGACGCCTACCAGCGCGACAACGGCATGACCTTCCAGGTCGAGGGAGGCGGCGAGAGCCGGATCTACCCGTTCGACATGGTTCCCCGGCTCGTCCCGCCCGGCGAGTGGACGGGGATCCAGCGGGCGCTGCCGCAGCGGGTGCGCGCGCTGGAGGCGTTCCTGCACGACGTCTACGAGGGACGCGAGATCATCAGGGACGGCACGATCCCCGCGTGGGTGGTCGACGAGTCCCCCGGCTACCGCAGGCCGGGCCGCAGGGTGCCGCAGGGCACCGTACGCTGTGCCGTGGCCGGACTGGACCTGGTCCGCGACAACGTCGGCCGCTGGGCGGTGCTCGAGGACAACCTGCGGGTGCCCTCCGGGCTCGGATACGCCGTGACCAACAGGCGGCTGATCAACGAGCTGATGCCGGAACTCGCCCCCGGCGAGGAGGTCGCCGACCCGGGCGCGGGCCTGCGGATCCTGCGGGAGGCACTGCTCGCGGCGGGCTCCGGTGACCCGTCGGCCCTCGCCGTCGTCTCGGCGGGACCCGAGGACTCCGCCTACTACGAGCACAGGATGCTCGCCGAGGAACTGGGAGTGGTCCTCGCCGTACCGGCCGACCTGTCCTTCAAGAACGGTCATCTGGAGATCGACGGGCGCAGGATCGAGGTGCTCTACCGCAGGATCGAGGAGAGCGCGCTGCTCGGCGGGCGCCTCGGGCTGGAGATCATGGACGCCGTCGAGCGTTCCGCGCTCGTCCTGGCCAACGCGCCGGGCAACGGCGTGGCCGACGACAAGTGCCTGTACCGGTACGTGCCGCGCATCATCGAGTACTACCTCGGCGAGCGACCCCTCATCGACAACGTCCCCACCTACCTGTGCCGTGACGCCGCGGACCGCGAGCAGGTGCTCGACCGGCTGGCCGAGCTGGTCGTCAAGCCGGTGGACGGGTTCGGCGGCCAAGGCGTGGTCGTCGGCCCCGACGCCTCCGCCGACGAGCTCGAACAGGTCAGGAAGACGATCCTCGCCGCCCCCGAGGGCTGGGTCGCCCAGGAGACGGTCCGGCTGTCGACGCACCCGACCTTCGACGGAGACCGGTTGAGCCCGCGCGTCGTCGACCTTCGGGCCTTCGTCTGCTTCGGCGAGACCGCGAAGGTGCCGCCGACCGCGCTGACCCGCGTCGCCCCGGCCGGCAGCATGATCGTCAACTCCTCCCAGGGGGGTGGTTCCAAGGACACCTGGCTGCCGAGTGGGGACGTCGAGGTGGGGCTTGAGCGATGAGCTCAGGCGCGAGCCCGAGGCGTGAGATGTGCGATCTGAGCGGTGAGCTCCGGCGTGAGCCGGTCACCGGGGGGTTTCGATGTGTGGTTTGAGCGGTGAGCTCCGGTTCGACGGCCGCCCGGCGGACGTCGCCGCAGTGGCCCGGATGAACGATGTGATGCACGACAGGGGCCCCGACGGGGCCGGCCTGTGGTCGCTGGGGCCGGTCGCCCTCGGCCACCGGCGCCTGAGGATCATCGATCTGTCGGACCGGGGTGCCCAGCCGATGGTGGACAGCGACCTCGGCCTGACGGGAGTCTTCAACGGATGCCTGTACAACTACCGTGAGTTACGGCGCGAGCTGGAGGGTCTGGGCTACCGCTTCTTCTCCACCTCCGACACCGAGGTGCTGGTGAAGTCCTTCCACCGCTGGGGGAGTGGCTGCGTCGACCGCTTCAGGGGCATGTTCGCCTTCGCGGTCGCCGAGCGCGACACCGGCAGGCTCACCCTCGGCAGAGACCGGCTGGGGATAAAACCGCTGTACGTCACCCAGGACGCGAGGCGGCTGCGTTTCGCCTCGTCGTTGCCCGCGCTGCTCGCCGGGGGCGGGGTGGACACCGGCATCGACCGGGTCGCCCTGCACCACTACATGACGTTCCACTCGGTGGTGCCCGCCGAGCGCACCATCCTCGCCGGGGTGCGCAAGCTCCCCCCTGCCACGGTGCGCACCGTCGAGCCCGACGGCACCGTCACCGACCACCTCTACTGGCAGCCGCCGCACACCCGCTCGGCCCTGCCCGAGTACGCCGGGCTCACCCCGGACGAGTGGTGCGAGGCCGTGCTCGACCAGCTGCGGACGGCCGTACGCAGGCGCATGGTCGCGGACGTGCCCGTGGGCGTGCTGCTGTCGGGGGGCCTGGACTCCAGCCTGATCGTCGCGCTGCTGGCCGAGGAGGGGCAGGCGGGCCTCGCGACCTTCAGCATCGGGTTCCCGTCGGCGGGAGGGGAGCGGGGGGACGAGTTCGTCTACTCCGACCTGGTCGCCAGGGAGTTCGGCACCGATCACCGGCGCATCCTCATCGACGACACCCGCATGCTGCCCGCCCTGGAGCACGCGGTGCTCGCCATGAGCGAGCCGATGGTGAGCCACGACTGCGTCGCCTTCCACCTGCTGTCGGAGGAGGTCTCCAAGCACGTCAAGGTCGTCCAGTCAGGCCAGGGCGCCGACGAGGTGTTCGCCGGCTACAGCTGGTATCCGCCGCTCGCCGGCGTGTCGCGCGAGGACGCCGCCGCCGTCTACGAGAGGGAGTTCTTCGACCGCTCGCACGCGGCGCTGGCCGGGATCCTGTCCCCCGAGTACCTGCTGGACGAGGACGTCAGCGGCGACTTCGTCCGCCGTCACCTCGCCAGGCCAGGCGCGGACACCGCGCTCGACGCGGCGCTGCGCCTGGACACGAACGTCATGCTCGTCGACGACCCGGTCAAGCGCGTGGACAACATGACCATGGCCTTCGGGCTTGAGGCCAGGACCCCGTTCCTCGACCACGAACTCGTCGAGCTGGCGGCGGCCTGCCCGCCCGAGCTCAAGCTCGCCTCCGGCGGCAAGGGCATCTTGAAGGGCGCCGCGCGCAAGCTGCTGCCCGCCGAGATCATCGACCGGCCCAAGGGGTACTTTCCGGTCCCGGCCATCAGGCACATCCACGGTCCGTATCTGGAGCTCGTCAGGGAGGCGCTGACCGGCCCCGCCGCGAGGGCCCGCGGCCTGTTCGACCAGCCATATGTCGACAAGTTGCTGGCGGCTCCGGACGAACACCGCACTACCCTGGGTGCGAACGCGTTGTGGCAACTCGGACTCCTGGAGCTGTGGTTGCAGGCACAAGGAGTTTGATGACCGAAATTCTCGGCGCCCGTTCCCGCCCCTCGATGGGCACGGGCCTGACCGCCTGGAGTTGCCGGGCGCCCGCCCTGGCGCCCGACCTGAGCGCCGTCGCCTTCATCGGCGACCGGGACGGCTCGCCGAGGGTCTGGATCCAGCCCCTCGGAAGAGACCTGGAGGCGTGGCCTCCCGGGGAGCTCGAGGATCTCCTGGATCTCCACCAGGAGGACCGAGGCGCCTGGCCGATCGACACGGGGGCCGAGCCCGTCGCCGACGTGAGCTGGTCCCCCGACGCCCGGCGGCTCGCCGTCCTCGTCGTGCCCGGCGGCGGGGAGCACACGCAGGTCTGGACGGTGCGGGCCGACGGCGGCGACCTGCGCCCGCTGGCCGCGCCCGAGGGCGGGTCGGCGTCGTTCGTGCGCTGGACGGGCCAGGGGGAGGTCCTCCTCGTCGCGGAGGTCTCCTCCTCCGGCCGTACGGACGCGGTGCTGATCGACGCGGGCTCGGGAAGCCGGGAGGTGATCGCGGCGGGGGCGCTCATGCACCCGGCCGCGGTGAGCCGTGACCACCGGCGGATGCTGCTGCGGCGCGGCCCGCGCGGCGTGCGCCGGATGTACGTGGCCGATCTTCCTGCCCTCGCCGGCGACCCCACGGGCCACCCTCCCGCCCTCGCCGGCGATCCCGCGGGTCCCGGCGCCCTCGTTCCCGGTCTGTCCCATCCCGGGGATCTCGCCGCGGACCCGTCCGGTGACCTCTCCGCCGACCTTCCCGCCGGGATTCACCTCGACCTGCCCACCGAAGATCTCTCCGATCTCTCGCCCGGCCTGCCCGCCGACCCTCCGGCCGGGATTCGCGTCGATCTTCCCGCGGGCCATCTCGAAGACGTCCCGCCCGGCCTGCCCGCGAGCCTTCCCGACGAGGCCGCCGGTGATCTGCCGGGCCACGGGGAGCTGCCGTTGCTGGCCGGGCTGACCGGCACCACCGACTACGGCATCCTCTCTCCCGACGGGAGCACCGCCTACCTGCTGTCCGACGTCGGCCGCGACCGGGCCGCGCTGGTCGCGGTGGGCGAGGACGGGGTGGGCGTCGTGCTGGCCGAGCGCTCGGACGCCGAGCTGGACCAGTTCGCGCTGAGCTCCGACGGCCGCCGCGCGGTGCTGGTGTGGAACGACTCCGGCCGCTCGGGGCTGGAGGTGATCGAGCTGGACACCGGCCGGACGCGTCCGCTCCCGCCCCTGCCCGCCGAGGTGGTGTCCTCGATCAGGGTGTCCCTGGACGGCAGCCTCGCCGTCCTGGCCGCCGAAGGGCCCGGCCACCCCTCCCACGTGCTGCTCTGCGACCTGGAGGTGGGCGGCTACCGGCGGATCGCGGGATCGGACCGGATCCCCGAGGCGGCCGGCGCGGAGCTGATGCGCTTCCAGGCGGGCGACGGCATGGAGCTGACCGGCTGGCTCTACCGCGTCCCCGGCGTCCCCGGCCCCGCGCCCTTCGTCGTCTACCTGCACGGCGGCCCCGAGAGCCAGGAAAGACCCACCTTCAACCCGCTGTTCCAGAACCTGCTGGCCGCCGGGATCGGGGTGTTCGCGGCGAACATCCGCGGCTCGTCGGGTTTCGGCCGGGCCTTCCGCAACGCCGACAACCACGCCCTCCGCTTCGACGCGATCAACGACGTCGCCGACTGCGCCCTGGAACTGGCGCGGGCGGGCATCGCCGACCCGGCCAGGATCGCCTGCATGGGCCGCTCCTACGGGGGTTATCTCACGCTGGCCGCCCTCGTCACCCACCCGCGCCTCTTCCGCGCCGGAGTCGACGTCTGCGGCATGGCCGACTTCGAGACCTTCTACGAGCGGACCGAGCCGTGGATCGCCGCGGCGGCGGTCAGCGAGTACGGGCACCCCGTCACCGACCGCGAGCTGCTGCGGGCCCTGTCACCCCTGCACTCCTTCGACCGGCTCGCCGCTCCGCTGCTGGTCGTGCACGGCGCCCAGGACACCAACGTCCCCCTGTACGAGGCCGAGCAGGTGCTCCAGGCGGCGCGGGCCCGTCAGGTGCCCTGCGAGCTGCTGCTGTTCGAGGACGAGGGGCACGAGATCCGGCAGATCCCGAACCGGGTGACCTTCGTCAAGAACGTCGTCGAATGGCTCAGATGGCACCTCGCGGTCCCCGATTCGGAGTGAGGCCGCCTCACTCCGGCACCCCGGAGCGAGGCCGGTCACCGCGGCGTGGGGGGCGCCGCCTCCGTCTCGGTCCGGCCGGTCCTTGTGGCGAGCACCTCCAGGGGGTTGGCGAGGAGCTCGGAGAAGGCGAGTTCGGCCGCGCCGACCAGGGTGGCGTCGTCCCCGAGAGCCGAGACGCGCAGCCGCACCCTCTCCCGGGAGATCACCAGCACGTTCGCCTCCACCCGCCTGTGCACCTGGGCCGCCGCGCCCGGGTAGACCTCGCGCAACATCCCGCCGAAGATCACCAGGCCGGGGTTGAAGAGGTTGATCAGGTTCGCCACCCCGATGCCGAGCCAGTCGCCGATCCGGAGCAGCGCCTCCGTGGCCGCGGGGTCCCCTCGGTCGGCGGCCTCCACCACGGCCCGTACGCCCTCGCGGCCGGTGAGCTCGGAGGAGCGGCCGGCGGCGTCGATCAGGGCCTGCTCGCCGACCTCCGCCTCAAGGCAGCCGCGCGAGCCGCACCCGCAGGGCCGTCCGTTGTACGGGTTCACCATCATGTGCCCGAGCTCGCAGCCGTACCCGCCGTCGCCGTCGAGCAGCTTGCCGCCGACGATGATCCCGCCGCCCACGCCGACGTCCCCGTGCAGGTAGACCAGGTTCTGGAAGCCGACGCCCACCCCGCGTTCGAGCTCGGCCAGCGCGCCCAGGTGGGCCTCGTTGCCGACCGCCACCGGGAGCCCGAGTCCCAGCCTGAGCCCGAGTTCGGTGCCGAAGGCCTGGTCCACCCAGCCCATGTTCGGCCCGAAACGCACCATCCCGTCACCGGGCCTGATCATGCCGCAGTAGGCGGCGCCGACCCCGACGCACACCGAGTCCGAGGGTGCCTCGCGGTCCATCTCGTGGGCGAAGGCGGCGAGGGTGCCGACCACGTCGTCGAGGTCGGCGCCGGCGCGGGGCCGGACCGCCTCCCTGCGGTCCAGGATCGTTCCGCCCAGCCCGACCCTGGCGGCGACCAGCCGGTCCACGCGCACGTCGAAGGCCATCACGTGGAACCGGCCGGACTCCGGGCGGACCAGCAGCGACGGCCGGCCCGCCTTGCCGGTGTCCTTGGGGAGCTCTTCGCGGACCAGGCCCGCCGAGGTGAGGTCCGCGGTCAGTCCCATGATCGTGCTGCGGTTCAGGCCCATCCGGTCGGCCAGTGCCGTGCGGGAGAGCGGGCCGCCCAGGTGGACGTGCCGGAGCAGAACGCCAAGGTTGTGCCGGCGAATCTCCTCCTGGGAGCGACCGGCTTTCAGCATCGTGGGAATCCTGACGACTGAGGGCTTGCCAACGTGGTGCGTCACGACGGCGGGACAGGATCGCCACGCCGACCTGAGGCACTGTGATAGATCCTGTCACACCGGGGGAACCCCGGCCGATGGCTGCGGAAGCGTTTTCCGTCACTCCTGGCCGGCGCCCCGGGCTCGCCGTTCGGAAGGTGCCGGATCTCGCGATCACAGATTATGAATCTACATTGTAAAGGGCGCGGTCCGGTGAAGAACACCGGAGGTGTTCCAACTGTCGGAACTGTGAGGAGTGCGGTGCGGACAGCCACATTAGTGTCCGGACGTGACGGCCGGCGACGCGGTGTCGGCGCTCGTCGATCGTGCGGGCCGGCCGGAACGCGAAGAAAGGCGCTCGCGCGTTCGTCGGGCGCGGGCCTTCGGACTTCACCGATTCCTGACCATGCGGTGACATACCACCAAGCTGGAAAGGAAGACCGGTCCACCGGGCGGCGTCGGTACGGAGGGAAGGGAACAGTCACATATGTCAGGTCCTTTGGAAGGCGTCAGGGTCATCGACCTCGGCCGGGTCGCGTCGGCGCCGTTCGGAGCTCTCATACTGGGCGACCTCGGCGCGGAAGTCATCAAGATCGAGGATGTCAACGGCAGCTTCGACCGCCGGATCGGGCAGCCGAGCCGTAACGGTGTGGAGGCCTTCTTCATCAACACGAACCGGGGTAAGAAGTCCATCGCCCTGGATCTTCGTTCGCCCGAGGGGCGCGAGGCCGCACTCACGCTGATCGCCGATTCGGACGCGGTGGTCGCGAACTTCCGGCCGGGTGTGCTGACGGCGATGGGCCTGGACTACGAGGCGATCCACGCTCGCAACCCGCGGGTCGTCGTCGCCGAGATCACCGGCTTCGGGGAGAGCGGCCCGTACCGGGACATGCCCGCGTTCGATCCGGTGATCCAGGGTCTGGCCGGCATGATCGCCCTGCAGCGGCCGGCCGCCGGCGGGCCGCCGGACGTCATCCACAACATGATCGTCGACAAGATCACTTCGCTGTTCGCCGCCAACGCCATCAGCGCGGCGCTCTACGCGCGCGAGCGCACCGGTCTGGGGCAGCGGCTGGAGATTCCGATGCTCGACTCGGCCGTCTACTTCCTGTGGCCCGAGGGCATGGCGGACCAAACGTTCGTCGGCGACTTCGAGGCCGGCCGGATGGGGGTCAAGACGCTGCGGCTCACCGAGGTCGCCGACGGCTTCGTCGTCTACATGGCCATCGCCCTGAAGCAGCGGCTCGGTCTGCTCGACGCCGTCAACCGGTCCGACCTGCGCACCGACCCGCGGTTCGCCACGCAGAGCGAAATGATCAAGCGCGAGAATCTCGACGCGCTCGAAACGATTGTCCGCGAGGAGGCGCTGAAGTTTCCCAAGGAGGACTTCATCAAGCGCATGAACGACGCGGGGGTGCCCTGTGGGCCGGTGTTGGAGACCTCTCAGGTGGTGCGCAACGAACACGTCGAGCAGGTCGGTCTGCTGCGTCAGTGGACACATCCGGTCGGTGGTGAGGTGCGTTCGCCGCGCCCGCCGGTCCGGTTCAGTGACACCCCGGCCGATCCGACGCTGGAACTGCGCCCCTTGGGGGGCGACGGTCCTGATCTGTTGCGCGGCAGCGGCTACAGCGAGGAGCGCATCGCCGAACTGATCGAGGCGGGCGTGCTCAACCCGGGCGAGCCGCGGTAACGTCCGCGTGATCACGGCGGCACGCCGGAGCCGCCTGCGCTGCGCCGGTGTACGAGGACCGGATCAGGTGGCCGGGGAGGAGTCCGGGCCGAGCACCGCCGGTCGGCACAGGTAGGCGGCGCCTGCGATGACGACGGCGGCCACGATCAGTGACGTCGGCAGTCCCGCCGTGTCGGCGAGTACCCCGGTGGCGGTGGTGGCTATCGGGCGTACACCGAGGAAGGCGAGGAACCACAGCGCCATCACCCGGCCCCGGACCGAGTCCGACGCTTTTTCCTGGATCAGCGTCGTGACGCAGATGAAGGCGAGGGTCATGCCGATGCCGCTGAGTCCGAACGCACCCAGCGCCACCGGCGGGATCCAGGCGACCGCGAGCGCGAGCAGCCCCACCGCCATCAGCAGCATGCTGGCACCGGTGAGACGTTGCATGCTGACCCAGCGGCGGATCACCCCGAACAGCAGGAAACCCACGCAGGCGCCGATGCCGAAGCCGGACGTCAGCCAGCCCGCCAGTGCGGAGCCGCCACCGAGGTCGGCGGCGATCGTCGGGGACAGGGTCACCGACGGTTCCGCGGCGACCCCGATCGCCGCCACCGCCAGCAGCAACGCCGGCAGCGGCGCATGGTCGCGGACATAGCGCAGCGACGCGGTCACCGACAGGTCGTCGATATCGGTCCCGACGGGCGTGGTGGCCCGCCGCACCTGCAGTGTCAGGACCGCGACAGCGTGGATGAGGTATCCCGCCGCGGCCACCAGCAGTGCCGCCACCGGTCCAAGATGCAGGGCCAGGAACGCGCCCGCCGCCGGCCCGATCGCCCGGGACAACGTCATCGGCACGCTACTCAACGCCATCGCCGCCGGCATCTCGCCGGGGCGGATCAGCAGCGGGATCATCGTCTGACTGGCCGGGCCGACGAGCACCAGACCGAAGCCCATCAGCGCCGCCGAGACGCACATCAAGACGGTGCCCTCGACGCTGCCGACCGGATCGAACGCCCACAGCCAGATCGCCATCGTCAGCGGCCCGACCGCCGACACCAGCCGGCCCAGCGCGATGAGCCGGCCGAGATGCCGGCGGTCGGCGAGTTTGCCGCTCAGCAGTGAGAAGATCTGCGGGACGTTCTGTGCCACGACCACCAGGGCGACGACGGAGGCGGAGTCGGTCAGTTCGTACGCCAGGATCGCGGTGACGATACTGAAGATCCACAGTCCGGTCGCGGCGCACGTGTTGGTCCAGAAGTACACTCCGTAGCGCGCGTCGAACATCAGCCGGTAGGAGCCCCGGGGGCGTGCCGTGCCGTGCAGTTTCGCCGTGGACACCGTGTGCCGCCTAATCCGCGACAGCGGTCAGCAGCGCCCACGTGCCGCCGGTGCCGCCGGTGAGGGCGGCATCGGTCAGCCAGTCGTCCCAGTGACGTACCGCCCCGAACTCGGAGCGCCATGCCAGAAGCCGGGTGGTGAACAGGTGCAGGTCGTGTTCCGCGGTCGTGCCGATCGCCCCGTGCACCTGGTGGGAGTTGCGCACCACCACCGACGCCGCGTGCCCGACGCAGGAGCGCGCCACGGCCACCGCGAATAGGGCCTCGTCGGTCAGCAGCGACTTCGTCGCGACCCGCACGGCGGCGTCGGTCGCCGCCCGTGCCAGCGACGTCTCCGCGGCGAGATCGCTGACGAGCTGCTGCACCGCCTGCAGTTTCGCCAGCGGGCGTCCGAACTGCACCCGTTGCGTGGTGTGCTCGACGCACAGTTCGAGGATCTTCTCCATCGCGCCGCACATCTGTACCGTACGTGCGAGTGCTCCTCGCAGCCGGAACTCGGCGACGACCTCGTCGGCGATCGGAACCCCGGCGAGCCGGTCCGTGGCCACCGTGACATGGTCGCGGGGTTCCCCGGCGAGGTTGTGCCCGGGACGCAGGGAGACCTCGGCAAGTGCCACGTCCGCGGCGTACCAGGTGCCGCCGTCGGACCAGAGCACCACCAGCGACCGCACGTGGCGAGCCCATGGCACGGCGGTGGCCGTCCCGTCGGCGTTCAGCACGCACGCCGAGCGCAGAGCGTTGTCGACGGGGAGCCCGGCCGTCTCCAGCAGCCAGCCGGCCAGCAGATCGTGTTCGGCCAGCGGCACCGTCGCGGCGTGTTCGGCGGCGGTGGCGAGCAGCGCCGCCGCCTCCGGCCAGCCCGCGCCGCTGCCGGAGTCGGACTCGCGGCCGGTCAGCCGGGTCAGGCCCAGCGATTCCAGGGTGTTCCACAGCTCGGTGTTGAAGGTGCGCTCGGTGGTCCGTGCGCCGGCGGTCCGCGTGTGATCCTTGAAGACCTGCCGCATCATGTCGAGTAGTTCGGCGTTGTCGTGGCCGGACATCAGCGCATCCCCAATCCGCGGGCGATCACGCCGCGCAGTACCTCGTTCGTGCCGCCGCGCAGTGTGAAACCGGGCCGTTGGATCAGGCTCTCGCGCAGTAGTCGCTCGTAGCGTTCGGCGCCCAGTGTGTCGTCCGAGATCAGGTCGGCGAACTCCGCCAGGTCGCCCTCGGTCGTCGTGCCGAGTAGTTTCACCAGCGCCGCCGCCGTGTCCGCGGGCTCGTCCCGTTGCAGGGCGCCCGCCACCGCCAGCGACATGCGGTGCAACCCGGTGAGCCGGGCGAAGAGCCGTCCCAGGTTCGCGTCGCGGCGTAGTGAGCCGTCACGCATCCCGTCGATGACCTCGGTGAACAGCTGGTAGGTCGAGAGCAGTCGCTCCGGGCCACTGCGTTCGAAGCCGAGTTCGTGGTTGACCTGCTTCCAGCCCTCGCCGATGGTGCCGAGCACCGACTCGTCGGGGACCAGCACGTCTTGGAGGAAGACCTCGTTGAAGTGGTGTGAACCGCCCATCGACACGATCGGCCGGATGTCGACACCCGGCGAACGCAGGTCGACGATGAACTGGCTCAACCCCTGGTGACGGTTCTTCGGGTCCTGCGGGGCGGAGCGGGCCAGTACGAAGAAGGCGTGTGAGCGGTGCGCGTTCGATGTCCACACCTTGTTGCCGGTGATCTGCCAGCCGCCGTCGACCCTGACCGCCCTGGTTCGTACGCTGGCCAGGTCCGAGCCCGAGTCGGGTTCGCTCATCCCGATCCCGAAGTACGCCTCGCCGGCGGCGATCTTCGGAAGGTAGCGCTGTTTTTGTTCCTCGGTACCGAACGCGAGCAGTGACGGCGCGATCTGCCGGTCGGCGATCCAGTGCGCCGCGACCGGGGCGCCCGCGGCGAGCAGCTCCTCGGTGACGACGAACCGTTCCAGATGGGTGCGGCCCCGGCCGCCGTACTCGGTAGGGATGGTCATGCCGATCCAGCCGTGGGCGGCCAGCGTTCGGCTGAAGTCCTCGTCCCAGCCGGTGAGCCAGGTGTCCACCCCGGGGGTGAAAACGCCTTTCTGAGCGATCTCTCGGAGGAAACTTCGAACCTCAAGGCGGAGAGCCGTCATCTCTGACGTCTCCTCCAGAGCCGGAGGGACAAGATTGCCGAGCACCGTGCCTCCCTGATCGGTGGCAGTTTTTTCGTGAAAAACGCGTGAGGATCCTCAAAGCGCGTCGCCGCCGACTACAGCACACCGTTTATCCGGGTGACAAAGACGTTCTCGCAAACATTCGGATAGGAGCGACCTATGAGAGCGCCGAATACGTCCGCGTTCTTCGACGCCATAGGCGGCGCCTATCCGAATGTTCGACGGTTGCTCTTTGACGTTCCGGTGGCTCGTGCCGTGAACTGCTGTCGAGGATGGTCGGCTGGAGAGACGTCAAGGTCTGTGCGCCTTCGGCGGAAGGGAAGTGTCAGGCATGTCGAGCAGCACCGCAGCCGCCCCCGTCGGTTTCGCCGCCGTCGCCGCCGCCGATCCGGATCGTGTCGCCGTCATCGACACCGACGGCACGTCGATGACCTTCGGCGAGCTGGCGCGGCGGGTCAACCAGCTGTCCCGGGCACTGCGGGAGAGCGGCCTGCGGCCCGGAGAGTGTGTTGTGGCGATGCTGCCCAACCGGCGTGCGTACTACGAGTTGCGGCTGGCCACCTTCCAGGTCGGGCTTTACTTCACCCCGGTCAGCCACCACTTCACCGCGGCGGAGATCGCATACATCCTGCGGGACAGCGGCGCCGGTGCCGTCGTCCTCGACGCGTCACTGATCGACGTCGTCGCGCCGGCCCTCGCCGAGGTGGACCTGGATCCGCGGCGGTGCATCTCCGTCGGCGGTGCTCCCGGCTGGGTCGACTACGAGGCACTGCTGGCCCGGTATTCGACGGCGCCGCTGGAAGATCCGATCGCCGGTGAGTACATGGGCTACACCTCCGGCACCACCGGCCGCCCCAAGGGCGTCCGCAAGGGGTTGTCGGGGAGGGCGCCCGCCGTGTCGGCGTTCACCATCGGATTCATGGGGCGCCTCGGGATCCGTCCCGGCCGTGAGGTGCACCTGGCGGCCGGCCCGCTGTACCACGCGGGACCGGGCACGTTCTCGTTCATGGCCCTGCAGTTCGGGCACACCGTCGTGGTCGCCGAGCGCCCTCGTCCGGAGAAGATCCTCGCCCTCGTCGAGCGGCATCGGGTGTCGGTGACGTTCACCGTGCCGACGGTCGTGCATCGGCTGCTGCGGTTGCCCGAGGAGGTCCGCGCTCGCTACGACGTGTCCAGTATGCGTGCCATGGTGCTCTCCGGCGCGTCGTGCCCGCCGGAGGTCAAGCGGGCCGCGATCGCCTGGTTCGGGCCGGTCGTCTGTGAGTTCTACGGCACCACCGAGGGGTCGGCGGCCGCGCTGAACTCCGAGGAGTGGCTGAGCAAGCCGGGGAGCGTGGGACATCCCCTGCCGGGAATGCGGCTGCGGATCCTGGACGCCGACGGCGTCGAGTTGCCCACCGGAGAGATCGGCAACGTGTACTTCATGCCGCCGGTGCCGTTCGAGTACCACAACGATCCGGACAAGACCGCCTCGGCGATGCGTGACGGGTTCTTCTCCGCCGGTGATCTGGGTTACCTGGACGCCGACGGCTGGCTGTACATCGTCGACCGGCGCGTCGACCTGATCCTCTCCGGCGGGGTGAACGTCTACCCCGCCGAGATCGAGGTGGCGCTGATCACCCACCCGGCCGTCGCCGACGTCGCGGTCATCGGCGTGCCCGACCCCGACTGGGGGCAGCGGGTCGTCGCCGTCGTACAGCCCGAGCCCGGTACGCGGGCCGGCGACGCGCTCGCAGAGGAGCTCACCGAGCACTGCCGAGCCGTGCTGGCCGGATACAAGGTGCCCAAGGCTTTCGAGTTCCGGGGGGAGCTGCCCCGCAACGGTGCCGGCAAGCTGCGGCGCAGCGAGGTGCGAGAGACGTTCCTCGCCGATGAGTGAGATGAGTGACGAGTCGCACCACACCGTCGACCGCCGCGAGGCCACGACCGTAAGGGAAGAACCATGAGAGACGCGGTGATCGTCGACGCGGCCCGTACGCCGGTCGGTAAGCGCAACGGTGCTCTGGTCGGCCTGCATCCGGGTGATCTGTCGGCGTGCGTGCTGCGTGCGATCGCCGAGCGCAACGGCCTTGACCCCACCGAGATCGACGACGTGGTGTGGGGCTGCGTGACGCAGGTGAGCGAGCAGTCCGGCAACATCGGGCGGGTGTCGGTGCTCAGCGCCGGATGGCCCGAGTCGATCCCGGGCACCACCGTCGACCGGCGCTGCGGCTCGGGACAGCAGGCCGTGCACTTCGCGGCGGCGTCGGTGATCGCCGGGCACTACGACATCGCGATCGCCGGTGGCGTCGAGTCGATGAGCCGGGTACCGATGGGCTCCAACGTGCAAGACGGGCAGCAGTACCCGGAGTCGGTGCTGGAACGCTACGGCGTCGGCGGTTTCAACCAGGGCATCGGCGCGGAGCTGGTGGCCCGGAAGTGGAAGCTGTCGCGCGCCCGGCTCGACGAATACTCGGTGCGTTCGCACCGGCTGGCCGCGACGGCGATCGACGCGGGAGCCCTCGACGCGCAGCTCGTTTCGGTGAACGGGCTGCTCACCGCCGACGAGGGGGTGCGCCGGGGCAGCACCACCGAGGTGCTGTCCGGGCTGCGCACCGTGTTCCGCGAGGACGGTGTGATCACCGCCGGTAACTCGTCGCAGATCTCCGACGCGGCGGCGGCGTTGCTGATCACCACCGGTGAGCTGGCGGCGGCGCGAGGTCTGCGGCCGATCGCCCGGATCCACACGGTGGCGCTGGCCGGCGACGACCCGGTGATGATGCTGACCGCGCCGATCGAGGCGACCGCGAAGGCGCTGCGCCGGGCGGGCCTGAGCATTGACGACATCGGCGTCTTCGAGGTCAACGAGGCGTTCGCGCCGGTGCCGCTGGCCTGGCAGGCCGAGACCGGGGCGAGGACCGAGCGGCTGAACCCGCTGGGCGGGGCGATCGCGGTCGGGCACCCGCTGGGCGCCTCCGGCGGGGTGCTGATGACCCGGATGGTGCACCACATGCGTGACAACGGCATCCGTTACGGCCTGCAGACGATGTGCGAGGCCGGCGGCCTGGCGAATGCCACGATCCTCGAACTGCTGTAGACGGCGCTGGAAGAGACGAGACGATGAAGAGCACCCTGTACGGCCCCGATCACGAGGCGTTTCGCGCGACGGCGCGTGAGTTCCTCAACCGGGAGGTCGTGCCGCACTATCTCGACTGGGATGAGGCGAAGATCGTTCCCAGGGGCATCTTCCGCAGGCTGGGTGAGCTGGGCGTGCTCGGTGTCCAGATCCCGGAGGAGTACGGCGGGGGCGGGCAGGACAGCTTCCTGTTCTCGGCGGTCTGGATGGAGGAGACCCAGCGCGCGTACGTGAACCTGGGCGGCCTGGCCGTGCACATGAACGTCGTGCTGCCGTACTTCCTGTCGTACGCGAACGAGGAGCAGAGGCGGCGCTGGCTGCCCGGCATGGCGTCCGGCGAGCTGATGACGGCGATCGCGATGACCGAGCCGGGAACGGGTTCGGACCTGGCCGGTATCGCCACCACCGCGCGGCTCGACGGTGAGCACTGGGTGCTCAACGGGGTGAAGACGTTCATCACCGGCGGTATCCACGCCGATCTGGTCGTGGTGGTGGCACGCACCGGCCAGGGCGGCGGACGTCGCGACGGGTTGTCGCTGCTGGTGGTCGAGAAGGAGATGGCGGGCTTCACCCGGGGCCGCAACCTCGACAAGGTGGGTCTGCGCACGCAGGACACCGCCGAGTTGTTCTTCGACGACGTCCGGGTGCCGGCGGCGAACCTGCTCGGTGAGGAGGGCGGGGCCTTCGGCTACCTGACCGGCAACCTGCCGCAGGAGCGTCTCGGTATCGCCGTCGCCGCGCAGGGCGCGGCGGAGGCGGCTTTGGCGGCGGCGCTGGAGTACGTGGCGAACCGCAAGGCGTTCGGTGTGCCGGTGGCGTCGTTCCAGAACACGAAGTTCGAGCTCGCGTCGTGCGCGGTGGAGATCGAGGCGGGCCGGGCACTGCTGGAGAAGGGCCTGGCGGAGCACGAGGCGGGCGAGCTCGGCCCCGTCGACGCCGCCAAGATCAAGATCTTCTGCACCGAGATGCAGTCCCGTGTCGTCGACCGCTGCCTTCAGCTGCACGGCGGATACGGCTACATGCGCGAGTACCCGATCGCCCGGCTCTACGCCGACGCCCGGGTCACCCGCATCTACGGCGGCACCACCGAGGTACTCAAGACGATCATCGCGAAGTCGTTCGGGCTCTGACGGTCACAAGGGGAAGACAATGAATCTCGATGGACTCAACACGGCCGTCACCGGGGGGGCGTCCGGCCTCGGCCTGGCCACCGCCCGCCGGCTGATCGCCGCCGGCGGGACGGTCACCGTCATCGACCTGCCCACCTCCGACGGGGCCGCCGTCGCCAAGGAGCTGGGGGAGCGGGCGCACTTCGCGCCGGGCGACGTGACCGACCCGGAGTCGTTCGCCGCCGCCCTCGACGTCGCCGACGCGCGCGGCGGGCTGCGCGGGCTCGTGCACTGCGCCGGGGCCTCCCGCAAGGTGCGTGTCATCGACAGGGAGGGCCGCCCCGGCAGCCTGGAGGACTTCGAATGGACGATCAGGCTCAACCTGATCGGCTCGTTCAACGCGTTGCGCCTTGGCGCGGAGCGCATCGCCCGCCAGGAGCTCGTCGACGGTGAACGCGGCGCGATCGTGATGACCGCCTCGGTGGCGGCGTTCGAAGGTCAGATCGGCCAGATCCCCTACACCGCGTCGAAGGCCGGCATCGTCGGCATGACCATCGTCGCCGCCCGCGACCTGGCCGGCCGCGCTATCCGGGTCTGCACCATCGCCCCGGGCATCATGGACACGCCGCTGCTGGCCCGGTTGCGCGACGACGTCAAGAAGTCGCTGGAGGCCACCGTGCCGAACCCGGCCCGGCTGGGGCGCACCGACGAGTTCGGGCAGCTCGCCGCCACCATCCTGGAGAACGGCTACCTCAACGGGGAGACCATCCGCCTCGACGGTGCCATCCGGATGGCACCCCGCTGACGTGCCGGCTCACCGTGGTGGGGCGCGTGCCGGACAGTAGGGTTCTCGGAGTGGACCTGCACAACCTTGAGTACTTCCTCGCGGTCGTCGACCATCAGGGCATCAACGCCGCCGCGGAGAGTCTGCACCTGTCCCAGCCGACGATCTCCCAGTCGATCCGCGGCCTCGAACGCGAGCTGGGCACCGAACTGTTCCACCGCATCGGCCGGGGCATGGTGCTGACCTCGGCAGGGCACTCCCTGGTCGGCCCTGCCCGGCAGATCCTGCGCGACGTCGTCGCGGCCGAGAGCTCTGTGGTCGACGCGGCGGGCCGGCTGCGCGGGCGGCTCGACATCGTCGCGTACGCCACCTTGTCGGCCGGGTCGCTCGCCGAACTGATCGGCCGGTTCCGGGAACGTAGTCCCCAGGTGCACATCCGCATCGGTGACCTGCAGGACGAGGAGGCCGCCGCATCGCTGATCGTCGACGGGCACTGCGAGATCGTCGTCTGCTATCTGCCCACGGCGACCGGTGGGTTGGACACCTTGCCGCTGGGTGTGCAGGAGTTCTGGGCGGTCTTCCCGCCCGGCACCGAGGTGTCGCGGGCCGATCCGCTGCCGAGGGCCCAGTTGCCCGACGTACCCCTGATCGTCGTGCCGCCGGGCAGCTCCTGGGCGACCGAGATCGAACGCGCGGTGACCGCGGCGGGGCGGTTGCGCCGGCCCGCCGCGATCATCGCGCACCGGGAGGCTCGGCTCGCGTTCGTGCTGGCCGGGCTCGGCGGAACCTTCATGGAACGATCCACGGCCGAAGCCGCCGCCGCCCGTGGGGCGGTGGTCCGGGCGGTCGACCCCTGTTTCAGTCGCCCCTACGGGCTGCTGTTCGACCCGGAGGCGCTGTCGCCGGTCGGACGGGCCTTCATCGAGCTGGTACGGGAGCAGGTGGCGGATACAGCCGCCGCACACAGTCGATGAACGCCTGCGCGGCGGGTGACAGCGCTCCCGGCCGGAACACCAGGCCCACCGGACGCTCCAGACGCGGCGTCGTCGAGCGCACCACGACTCCGGTGACCTCCTGTTCGGCCACCTGGCGCGGCAGCAGGGTCGCCCCGGCGCCGTTGGCCACCAGCGCCCAGATGGCCTGCCGGTGGACGCACTCCACCGCGACCTGCAACGTCACCCCGGCCGGTACGGCGTGTGCCGCAGTCCGGTTGGGCCCCGCCGACCCCTCCAGGACGAGCGGGATCTCGGCGATGCGGGCCACCGGCACCGGATCGGGCAGCCGCTGTGCCAGTGCGGGCGGCAGCACCAGGCAGATCTCCTGGGTGAACAGCTCCATGGACCGCAGCGTGTCGCTGCGCACCGGCAGTTCGGAGAGTCCCAGCTCGACGCCTCCCTGGCGGACCATGGACACCACCCCGGCCGGACTGCCCGGGTCGCTGACGCTGACCAGCACTCCGGGATGCTCCCGGTTGAACGCGCTGACCAGCCGGGGCAGCGGTTCGACGGCGAGGGTGGAGAGCGCGGCCATGTCGAGGCGTCCGCTGCGCAACTCCCGCACCGCCGCCACCCGCTGCCGGGCCCGGACCACATCGGCGAGGATCCGGCGCGCCGACACCGTGAACGCCTCTCCCTCGTCGGTCAGCCGCAGTTGCCGTCCGGTCCGGTCGAACAGCTGCACGCCGAGCCGGCGTTCCAGGGTGCGGATCGCCTGTGACAGCGACGGTTGCGCGATGTAGAGCGCCTGCGCGGCCCGAGTGACCCCACCGTGATCGACGACGGCGATGAAATACTCTATGAGCCGGAGATCCACGCTGACACCCTACTGTCGCCCGGGGCCTGAATCCCGTCGGCATCCCGTCGGCGTCGCCGAGTTCCGTCCGGCGGCAACCGGCGCCGTGCGATTCAGAAAATAGCGTGCCATCTGGCCGGAAGCGCGACAGGCACCTCCGTTCCAGTCGTTGGAACAGAAACACAGTTCCCGCCATGTCGGCGACTAGTTTTTGCATTCGAGTCACCAGTCCGGCCGCCGGAAACGCCGTATCGGCACTCCCGGCAGGCCCGTGCCGTGCATGTTTTTGCGTGCGCCGAAAGAGCAAGGGCGTTGCGATGGAGATCTGGCAGGTCAATTTTCCCATTCCAGGTCGTACCGGCCGGATGGCCAAACGAGCCGAGGACGCGGGCTGGGACGGTCTGGCCTTCGGTGACACCCAGTGCCTCACCGGCGACGTGTTCGTCGGCATGGCGCTGGCCGCGGAGGCCACCGAACGGCTGCTGGTGGCCCCGGGTATCTCCAACCCGGTGACCCGTCACCCGTCGGTGATGGCGGCGGCCGTGCAGTCGGTGCACGAGGCCTCCGGTGGCCGGGCCGTGCTCGGCATCGGCCGAGGTGACTCGTCGCTGACCTACATCAACCGCAAGCCCGCGAAGCTCGCTGACTTCGGTACGTATGTGCGTCAGGTGCGCGGTTACCTGCGCGACGAGATCGTCGACCTCGACGGCTTCGAGAGCCGCTCGGAGTGGATCGGCAGGTCGACGCTGCCGCCGGTGCGTGTCGACGTGGCCGCCAGCGGCCCCAAGGCCATCGCGATGGCCGCTCGTGAGGCCGACGGCATCATGTTCGCCCTCGGCGCCGACCCGGAGCGGATCGCCGCCGCGATCGCCTGGGCCCGGCAGAGCCGCGCCGAGGCGGGCAAGGATCCCGCCGACCTCACCTTCGGCGCCTACATCAACGTGATGACCGGCTACGACGTCGAAGCGGCCCGTTCGATGCTGGCCGGCGCGGTGCTGACCATCGCCCGCTTCTCCGCCACCGCGCGGTTCGCCACCGAGGATCCCGCGCTCCAGGAGCAGTACCGGCGGGCCGCCGAGGCGTATGACCGGATCCACCACGCGAGCAGTGTCAGCGGGCACGGCACGGTGCTGGAGCCCGAGTTCATCGACCGCTTCGCCGTGGCCGGGCCACCACAGGCGTGTGTCGACCGCCTCCAGGCGCTCAAGGCCGCCGGACTCGACCGGGTGGTGGTGCTGATGGGCGCCCGCGACGGCGACCGCGAGGTGGTGAACGCCGGTTTGAAGCTGTTCACCGAGAAGGTCCTGCCGAACGCGCGGTGAGCAGCCGTCGGCCGGTCTCCGCTTGAAGAAAGGTGCTCCATGTTTGTTCTTTCCTCGTCCACCGAGGACCAGCTCATCGCCGAGACGGCGCGTCGGCTGGCACTCGGCCCCGTGGACCAGGCGGCACGTGAGGTGGACAGGACCGGCGTCATCGCGGAGGGGCTCTGGCGCCGGCTGCGCGACTTCGGCTTCACCGCCCCGGTGGCCGAGCATCTCGGCGGCACTCCGAACGCGGTCACGCAGCTGCGCGCCGTCGAGAACCTCGCCTACGGCGACCCGGGCATCGTGGGTACCGCCGTCCTGGCCGGTGGCTCCACGTTGATCATCGACGCCGCCGGTACCGGGGAGCAGCGGAACCGCTGGCTCGCCGGGGTCGCGGACGGGGCGCGTCCGGCGCCCGCCCCGGCCCTCTACGAGCGCCACGGCCTGCCGCCCGAGGAGTACGGCACCACCATCACCGCCGAAGGCGACGGCTGGCGGGTGCGCGGCACCAAGTACGCGGTGGCGCTGCTCGACGGCGTCACCGAACTGCTCGTCGTCGGGGTGGATCCGCGAGGCGGTCTGCGCGCCGCCGTCGTCGGCCTCGACCGGGAGGGCGTCGACACGAAGCGTGTCTCCGGCACCTCGCACATCGCGCTGAGCGCGGCGCGACTGTCCAGGGTCCACCTGGATGTGCTCGTCGCGGCGGACGACCTGCTCGGCGGCGTGGACGCCGACGCGCGGTCACTCGCGTTCGCCGTCGCCCGGACTCGGCTGCTGGCGCCGGCGGTGGCGCTCGGTGGCGCGAACCGGGCCCGGGAGTACGCCACGAAGTACGCGACGGAGCGCATCGCGTTCGGCAGGCCGATCTTCGACTTCCAGGGAATCTCCTTCACCCTCGTCGACGACCAGATGCGGCTCGACGCGGCCCGGCTGGGCCTGCTGTCGGTGGCGAACGGGCTTGACCAGGGGCGCGAGAAGGCACTCGCCGACGTCGGCCGGATCGTCAACGAGACGCACGCCGCGGCGACCGAGGCGACCCGCAACGCCATCCAGGTGCTCGGTGGCCACGGATTCCTCACCGACCACCCGACGGAGCTGTGGTACCGCGCCGCCGCGCTGCTGTCGACCCTGGACGCCGACCCGTATTTCGCGAGCTTCGCGCCCGCGGTCTGAGAGGTAACCACAGTGACGCTCGCCTTTGAATTCAGCCCGGAGCTGCAGCGCTACGAGCGCGAGCTCAAGGAATGGTCGGTGGCCCGGATCCGGCCGCACGCGCGCCAGGCCGACACCGACCATCGGCCGCCCGCGAACTACCGGGAGATCTTCGAGACCTGCCCGGTGAAGATCAGTAAGCACGTCGCCAAAGGCCGTGACAACGACCTGCCGAAGTTCCCCGACGGTGAGCTGATGCGGGTGATGGCCCAGTACGAGGGCCTCAACTACGGCGACACGTGGGCGCAGAGCTACGTGAGCGGCGGTATCGGCCACGTCGTCGTCAGCCTGCTCGGCACGCCGGAACAGATCGACCGCTGGTACGAGCCGGTGGTGCGCGGTGGCGGCGTCACCGGGTTCGGTCTCTCCGAGCCGGGCGCGGGCTCCGACACCAGTGGGCTGGTGACCCGGGCCGTCCGTGACGGCGACTCGTGGGTCATCAACGGTTCGAAGATCTTCTGCAGCCACGCCGCGTCCGCCGAGTACGTGGTGGCGTTCGCCGTCACCGATCCCGAGAAGGGCATCGCCTCGGCCGAGGCGTTCGTCATCGAAAGGGGCACCCCCGGCCTGGTGATCCTCAAGGAGAACGAGGACAAGCTGGGTCTGCGGGCGTGGGAGACCACCCAGATCGGATTGGAGGACTGCGTCGTGCCGTTGGGGAACCGGCTCGGCCACGACCCGTCGGCCGGCGCGAACGGCGCCGGTGGCGCCCGCCTCAGTGCGCTGTCGGTGCTGAACCAGAACCGGCCCAACGTCTCGGCCTTGTCGACGACGGTGGCGCAGGCCGCCCTCGACCTGACCGGTGAGCTGCTGCACGAGCAGCGGCTGGGGTTCCGCGCCGACCGCTGGTCGCTGATCCAGCGAGAGCTGGAGGGCATGGCCGCGGCCCTCACGCGTAACCGGCACCTGAACCGGTACGCCCAGTGGATGCGGCAGCACGACCTGCAGAACCGCGTCGAGGCGTCGATGGCGAAGGCGTTCGGCCCGCCCACGTCCGAGCGGGTGGTGCGGCGCTGCATGCAGCTGCTCGGGCCGGAGGGCACCAGCACCGAACTGCTGCTGGAGAAGTGGTACCGCGACCTGAAGATCCTGGACATCTTCGAGGGCACGGGTCAGATCCAGCGCGTCATCGTGGCCAAGGATTTCGCCAAGAAGGCTCGGGGCTGACCCGGCGCGACGCGAATCGGCCGGTTCCCCGCCCTGGGGAACCGGCCGATTCGCGTTGTCGCGCCGGTCAGTTCCTCAACGTCGGGGTCTTCGTGTCATAGCCGGCCTTCAGGAAGCGGCGCAGCAGGTCCCGATCGCCGACGACGCGCCGGAACCGTTGCGCCTCCCGGTCGAGCCGTCGTGGATCGTCCATGTTGAAAACGAACTGCTTGAACTCCGACGACAGCGGTGAGGCGTGCTCGGTGAACGCCTGGCGGCGCAGCTGTGAGTAGCGGTCCAGCACGGCCGGGTCGTCGGCGTCGATGATCACCCGGGTCAACGTCTCGATCAGCGTCCACACGTCGAAGAACCCGCCGGCGAAGCCGACCGCCGACGACGGGTTGGTGACGTGGGCGGCATCGCCCACCAGTATGCCCCGGCCGACGCGGAAGCGGTCGGCGACCCGTTCGTGCATACGGAACGCCGACCAGGCGTGCACCTCGATGTCGTCACCGCCGGGCAGTGCCCGTTTCAGTGCCGCGGGAATCCGCTGCGCGATCTCCTCCACGGGCAGGCGCAGCGATTCGGCGTAGGTGTAGCGCCACAGGCCCTCACCGTCGATCTCGGCGACGAGCGCGCCGTCGACCGGGTCGATCATGCCGGTGCAGCGCTGGACACCGAGGCCTGCGAAGTCGTAGGTGATGTTGGTGGCGACGAAGCTTTCCGGCCAGGTCATGCCGGGGAAGCCGAGGCCCATGCCGCGCCGGACGACACTGTGGGCGCCGTCCGCCCCGATGACCCAGGAGGTGCGGTGTCGCAGATTCCCCTCGGGGCCGCCCGCGACGATGGTGGCGCCGTGCTCGTCGAGGGTCACCTCGGTGGCCCGGCTGCCCCAGTGCACGGTGACATTGGGCAGCTTGGTGGCATGCCTGAGCAGGATCTCGGCCAGCCGGTCCTGTTCCAGGTGCAGGTTGAAGGGCCGGTTCACCTCGTCGCCGAGGACCCCGAGGTCGAACCGGAACGTCTCGCCGGTGGCGGTGATCCGCAGTGACCAGGAGTCCTGGACGAGGCCGGCGCTCAGTACGTCGTCGAGGATGCCCAGCCGGTCGAGGCCGTCGAGGACCGACCAGTGGATGATCATCGCACGGGGGGCTCGGACGACGTTGCTCGCGGCTTCCAGGACGGTCACGGGGATGCCGGCCTGTGCCAGGCCGAGTGCGGCGAGCAGCCCGATCGGGCCACCGCCGACCACGGTCACGTCATCGCGCGTCATCGTGTTTCTTCTCCACTGTCGAGTCCGCTGTTGAGGCGATCACCGCTCCGCCCGGTGAGCAGGGCCACCGCGTTCGCCGAGCGCAGCGCGCCTGACTCGTCGTCGGTGATGGTCCCGTCGCGACGGGCCGTCTCGATGTCTTCGGTCGCGGTATGGATCTGGCGGGTGATGAACGGGTGGTCGGTGCCGGTCATGACCCGGTCGGCACCGAACCGGTCGATGATCAGACGCAGGTGCCCGGGATCGAAGGTGAGCGAGTCGACCCAGAACCGGCGGATGGTGGCGGCCAGGTCGATGGTGTGGTCGACGTCGCCGAGGCGGGCGCCCCTGGCCAGCCGGGGCCAGGCCCAGGGCAGGGTGCCGCCACCGTGCGAGAGCATCACCCGCAGCCTGGGGAAGCGCTGCATGACCCCGCCGAAGATGAGCGCTCCGGCGGCCATCGCCGTGTCGGTGAGCATGCCGAGGCCGAAGTCGTAGGGCTGACCGCGTCGGCGGATGGCGCCGCCGCCGCCGTCCATCGGGTGGACGAACACGATGGTGTCGGTGGCTTCGGCCGCAGCGAAGAAGGGGGTCAGCGCCTCATCGTCGAGTTCGAGGCCGTTGACGGTGGTGCCGATCTCGACACCGGTCAGTCCGAGCGTGCCGGAGAGGTGTTCGAGTTCCCTGACGGCGGCGGCGGGATCCTGCAACGGTACGGTGCCCCAGGCGGTGAGCCGCCCGCCGGAGGCCCCGGCGGTCCGGGCGAGGGCCTCGTTGAGGGCGCGGGCGTAACGGGCCGCGGGTTCCGGCTCGGCGTCGTAGACGAGGGTGACAGGTACGGGGGAGATGACCTGGTGGTCGATGCCGGCCTCGTCGAGTTCGCGCAGGCGTTCGGTGACGTCCCAGAGGCTGGGGCGTACGCGCCGGAAGAGCGAGTCGCCGATCAGGATCTGACCTTCGGTGTCGCCGGTCCGAAGGCGTGGCCACGGGGGTCCCGCGGTCTCGCCCGGCCAGCCCGGCAGGTGCCCCGGGAGGAAGTGCGCGTGGACGTCGACAGTAGGCCGGCGTTCCTGCCCCATGGTGCCTCCTCCGCTGCGGGCGCGAGCAGGCGATGGTCGTCGCCGGGAGACGGTTCGGCTCCCGAGGGTCGCACTGCTGATTGATCCATTTACATCCGGGCATGTTAGGGCATCCGGAAATCGGTTGCGGAGATTTGTTCCAACCACCGGAATCTCTCCGGGGCCGGGTAACGTGCGTCACACTCTCCGCAAGATCCGCTGTGACTGTGTTATCCTCCACGAAACATGTAGGAAACAATGCGGGATTTTGTGGAAAAAGGGTCTCGGCGTAGCTCTACCAGGCCGGATCAAGCTCGACGGGGGTGCCGATGGCGGAATTCGAATCGGTGGATCCCGTCGATGGGGATTCCCCTTCCATTCTCACCAAGGCATTCGATATTCTCCGGGCTTTCAGCGCCGACGACCGAGTAATGACCTTGAGTGAACTCGCGCGTGCGGCCGGATTGCCGAAATCCACGGTGCACCGCATCATCGCCCGCCTCATCGACCTGGGCGCCATCGAGCAGCACCGGCGCGGCTACAAGATCGGCCTTGGTCTCTTCGAGATGGGTGTGATCACGCCGGCCGGCAGCATGCGGGACAAGGCGATGCCGTTCCTCGCGGCACTGCACCGGTGGACCGGGCTGACCGTGCACCTCGCCGTGCTGCGCCAGTTCGACGTCGTCTATCTGGAGAAGTTCGCGTCCGCGAACTCGCCGGTCACCGTTTCCCGGGTCGGCGCGCGACTCCCCGCGAACTGCACCGCGATCGGTAAGGCGATGCTCGCGTGGGAGAACTTCGAGGATCTCGAGGCGTTCCTTCCCACGCCGCTGCCGCGGCTGACGCCCGCGTCGGTCGCCACGATCGACGAACTGCTCGTCGAGCTCCGTAAGATCCGAGCCGAGAAGAGCGCGCACGAATCGAACGAGTCGCAGGCCGGTGTCGCCTGCATGGCCGTTCCCGTCATCGTCCAGGACGCCGCCGTCGCCGCCGTATCGGTCGCCTACGACTCGGCCACCCGGCTCGACTTCAAGGTCGAGGGCGCGTTGCGGCAGACCACCGCCCGGATCGCCGCGGCCTGCCGCATGGGTCTGGCCAACGGTCACTCACACTGGTTCCCCCGCGACTACTGAAGCAGCCCAGGACGGGGTTCTTCGGCACGGATGTTCCGGTTGCCGGGACACGCTGTCGGAGTCGGCACCCGTGGTGCCCGACAATCGGCGGCGTAGTAGACCGTGAGCGGCGACAAGGGGGACTGATGGAGTGGCGCTTGGCCTGTGGTGTCGATGACCTGGAGCCGGGGACGTCCATGACGTGGAAAGGCGCGGGGGAGGAGCCCATCGCGATCTACCGCACCGAGGACGGCGAGTTCTACGCCACCCACGACGTCTGCACGCACGACAGATGGTCGCTCGGCGAGGACTCCGACCTCGAAGGCGCCGAGATCGTCTGCCCGCTGCACATGGCCCGCTTCGACATCCGTACCGGTGCGGCGCTGTGCCTGCCCGCGACCATCGGCCTGAAGACCTACGAGGTCCAGGTCGAGGACGGCAAGGTCTACGTCCAGTGCTGAGGGTTCCGGTGACTGGCACCGGCACTTCCCGGCCATCGTGCCCTGCACGACGATGTCCGCCATGGGAATCCTGATCGTCGGGGCGTCGATCGCCGGAGTGCGAACCGCACAGAGCCTTCGCAAGTCCGGATTCGCCGACCCCGTCACCATCGTGGGGGCCGAACCGTACCTTCCGTACGACAAGCCCCCCGTATCCAAGGACATGATCCTGCCGGAGACCGACGGCGCCCCGGTGCCCCTGCTCGGCGCCGAGGAACTCGACGCCCTCGGCGTCGACCTGCGCGTCGGGGTACGCGCGGTGGCGCTTGATCCGGTGGCCCGCGTCGTCGTCACCGACACCGGCGAGGAACTGGGCTACGACATCCTGGTGATCGCCACCGGTGTCTCCCCGCGAACGCTGCCCGGTGCCGAGGGACTGATCGGCGTGCACACCATGCGCACCGTCGAGGACGCCCTCGCCGTGCGCGCCGCGCTGCCCGCGGCCCGGCACGTGGTGGCGATCGGTGCCGGATTCATCGGGGCCGAGTTCGCCTCCGCGGCGAGGTCGCACGGCGCCGACGTGACCGTCGTCGAGGCTCAGCCCGTGCCGCTCGCCCATCTGCTCGGCGCGCGGGTCGGGGCGCTGCTGGGCGGCCTGCACGAGGCCAACGGCGTCACCCTGCTGACCGGAACGCAGGTCGAACGCTTCGAGGGCACCGGCCGGGTGACCGGGGTGACCCTCGCCGACGGCCGGACCCTGCCGGCCGACCTCGTCGTCGTCGGCGTCGGCGCGACCCCGGCCACCGGCTGGCTCGCCACATCGGGGCTGCCCGTCGACGACGGCGTCGTCTGCGACGAGCGGCTGCGGGTCCGTGGCTTCGACGGCGTCTACGCCGCCGGTGACGTCGCCCGGTGGCCGCACCCGATGTACGGCGTCGAGATGCGCATCGAACACTGGACCAACGCCAACGAGCACGCCGAGATCGTCGCGGCGGCGGTCACCGGTGCCCCCGCGCCCCGTGTGCGGCCGCCGTACGTCTGGTCCGACCAGTACGGCCATCGGATCCAGATCGTCGGCCGACCCGGCCTCGGACGAGCGGTGCGGGTGCGTACCGCCGCCGACGACCACCAGGCCGCGGCGGTCTACGCCGACGAGGACGGCACGGTCGTGGCGGCCGTCGTCGTCGACGACCCCCGGCTGCTGATGAGGTTACGCCGCGCCGTCATGGCGCGCACACCGCTCGACGCGCTCGACGCGCCCTTCTGACACCGACCCGCATCGCCTCGCCGACCGGCGATCGGCGGCGCCCCACCATGTCGCACGCGTGTTCCCACCCCCTGCGAGGCGGCGGATCACGCGACGGGCAACCGAGAGGAGACAACGAGATGGCACTGACAGAGGAAGGCATCATCGAGGTTCCCGGCATGCACAGCCGCTGGGTACGGCTGGCCAGTGGCGCACGGGCGCACTACATGACCTCCGGCACCACCGGTCCTGCCGTGGTCCTGCTGCACGGAGGTCTGCCGGGCTCCTCCGGCACCGCGGGCTGGCGGTTCATGGCGCCGTTCCTCGGCGAGAATGGATTTCGGGTCTACTGTCCCGACATGCCGGGTTTCGGGCTGTCCGACACCCGAGAGGAGCACCGGCCCACCGGCCTGGAGAGCCACGTCGACTTCGTCCACGAGTTCGTCCAAGCGCTCTGCCTCGACCGGTTCCACCTCGCGGGAAACTCGATGGGGTGCATGAACACGGTCAACTACCTGGTCGCGCACCCGGAGAAAGTCGTCAGCTTCGCGCTGATCGCCGGCGACGTCGGCGATGTGGTGCCCGATGACGCCGTCAAGCCCCCGGCGAAGGTCGCGATCCCCAAGTACGACGGTACCGAGGAGGGCATGCGCGCCCTCATGGGGGCGATCATCCACCGCGAGGCGGCGATCAGCGACGACCTGCTGAAGATGCGCCACGCCGCCGCGGAACGGCACCGTGAGGCGCACGCCCGGCTCTGGCCGAGCGTGTTGCAGTACGGCCGGCGTATCCCGTGGCAGGACCAGAACATCGCCGCGAGGCTCACCACCCGGGGCCGCCTTGACCGGCTGACCATCCCCGGTGTCTACCTCTATGGCACCGAGGACGTGCTCACCCCCGTCGAGTGGGGTTATGAGCAGGAGAAGGTCCTGCCGAACATCCAGTTCTTCTACCCGGAAGAGTGCGGTCACCAGGGGCAGACCGACCGCCCAGATCTGTTCAACCCGCTGTTCCTGGAGTTTCTCCGGGACGGCCGGATCACCCGCGCCACCGCCGACGCGGCCGGGATCTCGAAGAACCGCCCCGAGATCGCGTCGCTCGTCGAGCAGTCCTGAGATCCGGACTGTCCAGAGATCCGGACTGCGGGGCGGTGAGATCAAGCCCGTCCCACGGCCCGTCCAGCGGTCCGTCCGGCGATCCGGCCGGTGTTTCACCTCAGAGTCGGCACGGGAAGGAGCGCAGCGGTTTGACCGCCGAGACCGCGATCCGCTGGGAGCGCGACGACCATGGTGTGGTCACGCTCACCATGGACGACCCACATCAGAGGGTCAACACACTCAACGAGCTGTTCATCCGGTCGTTCGCGGCCGTGATCGACCGGTTGGAGGCCGAGCGCGACACCGTCATCGGGGTCGTGCTCACCTCCGCCAAGAAAGGCTTCCTCGCCGGTGGCGACCTCAAACGGCTCGTCCGGATCGGCCCCGCCGACCGGCAGGCGTTCCTCGACGATCTCGAACTGCGCAAGTCCCGGATGCGACGGCTGGAGAGGCTGGGACGCCCTGTCGTCGCGCTCGTCGAGGGCGGCGCCTTCGGCGGTGGCCTGGAACTCGCCCTGGTCTGCCACCACCGGATCGCGCTGGACTCCACCGAGGTGATGGTGGGGCTGCCCGAGGTGACGCTGGGGCTGCTACCGGGAGGTGGCGGCATCACCCGTACCACCCGGCTGATCGGCCTGCCGCGTGCCCTGCGACTGCTGGTCGGCGGCACCAGGCTGAACGCCCGCCAGGCTCACGGACTCGGCCTGATCGACGACCTCGCCGCCTCGCGCGCCGAGGCGCTGGAGAAGGCCCGCGCCTGGATTCTGGCCAACCCCGACGCGACCCAGCCGTGGGACCGGGGCCGACCGGCGGCGTTCGGTGACGAGGCCGGTGAGGACCCGGTCGTGCCGCAACCGGCGCGCGACCTCGCCCCCGCCGTCGCCACCATCCGCGAGGTCGCGGCCATCGCGGCGAGTGCCGACGTCGACACGGCCCTGCGTGCCGAGAGCGAGGGACTGGCCGACCTCGTCGTCTCCGACGCGGCGCGGGCGACCATCGCGGTGGCCTTCTTCGACACGGTCCGGACCCGATCGCGGCTGCGTCAGGCAGCCGGGAACGCACCGGCCCGCACACCGGTGCTGGTGGTCGCCGGGCCGGTGGGCCGCCGGACACTCGCCGCCGGCGGAATCGCGTCGGTGGCCGTCGTCAGCGACGGTGACGCCGCAGGGCTGTCCCGGCTGCGCGCCGAGGAGGGCAACGTCGTGCTCACCGTCGCCGAGCCGGGCGTCGAGCCGCCCGCCGGTGATCCGGTGCTCTGGATAGCCCCGGACCGCCTGGGCGACGGCGGATACGTCATCGAGTACGCGGCCGCGGACGAACCGGTCGACGACGTCGTCGCGCGGCTCGCGCGCACCGGAGCACTGGCGGTGCCGCTGGCCGACGGGGAGCGCGAGGGGTTCGGAGGTCGCGTCGCGGAGGCCGTGAGGGCCGCCGCCGACGAGGCGCGCCGTGCCGGGACCGACCCGGCCGTGATCGAGCGGGCGCTGGTCGTGGCGGGACTGCGGCCCGCGCCGCTGACCGCCGCCCCCTTCGCGCGAGAGCCGGTGGTGACCGAGGAGGAGGCAGGTCTGGGCAGGCGTTTCGTCGACGCGGCGGTGGCCACGGCGGTGAGGCTGTGTGATGAGGGTGTGCTGCGCCACGCCGACGACCTGGACGTGGCCTCGGTACGCGCCGGAGGTGTTCCCGCCTGGACGGGAGGCGCCGGCCGCTGGTCGGCGGACGTCCGACAGAGAAGCAGAGAGAAGGAAGAAGAACGATGACCGAGTTCACGAAGCTCACGGCCGACGGCCCGATCCGGCACCTGATGCTCGACGCGCCGCAGCGGCGCAACGCCCTCAACCTGCCGATGCTGCGGGAGATCGCGGAGGCGGTCCGGACGGTGGCCGCCGACGACGAGGCCCGCGCGCTGGTGGTGAGCGGCGCGGGCAAGGCGTTCTGCGCCGGCGCCGACCTGAACACCATGTTCGGAGACATCGACCGGAGACCGGCGGAGATCCGCGAGGACCTCAAGCGGGTGTACGCGTCGTTCCTCGGTATCAAGGATCTGACGATCCCCACGATCGCGGCGGTAGGCGGGGTGGCGGTAGGTGCGGGCGTGAACATCGCCCTGGCCTGCGACATCGTGATAGCCGGCCCGCGGGCGAAGTTCGCGCTGACCTTCGCCGAGATCGGGCTGCACCCGGGGGGCGGGTCGAGCTGGTTCCTGACCCGCAGCATGGGGACCGGGCGGGCGATGTGCGCACTGCTGGGTGCGGAGGTGCTCGACGCCGGGCAGGCGTACGAGACGGGCCTGGCGACCCGGCTCGCGGACGATCCGCTGGCCGAGGCGACGAGCCTGGCCCGGCTTTACGCGCGGCGTGACCCCGCGCTGGTGCGGGACCTGAAGCGGGCCGTCCAGATGTCGCAGGCCGCGGATCTGGACACGGTGCTGGAATTCGAGTCGTGGGCACAGGCGTCGGCCGTGACCAAGTCCCGCTTCCAGGAGTACATGGCGGACTTCCTGAGATAACCGGCTGAGACGACGCGGGGAGCACCGGATGAGTGAGACCACCGCGCTCACCGGCCCTCGCGGATTCGTTCCGGGAACCGGAACGGTGGCTTGAGGCCTGGCACGCACTGCCCGCACCCTGACCGGGAGCCACCCGGCAGCACGTTGCGAGGAGATGACATGGCGTTCCCCCGTACCTCGTCGGAGATCACTCTGCCCTGGCTGGCCGAGCTGCTCCGCGAACACCATCCGGACGCGGCGGCGCCGGTGGCGTTCGAGACGACCCCCCTGAAGTCCGGGGTCGGCGAGATGGGAACCCTCGTCCGTGTCGGCCTCGGCTACGCCGACGGAGACCAGGGCGGACCCGTGAGCCTCATCGCCAAGTTCGCCACCGACAACGAGCACCACCGCGAGCGGGCCCGGAGCATCCGGCTCTACGAGCGCGAGGTGCGCTTCTACCGGGAACTCGCCGCGCATGTGCCGGCCCGGGTGCCCCACGCCTACCTCGCCGCCGTCGATGACGACAGCGCCCGCTACTGCCTGGTCCTGGAGGACTTCTCCGACCATATTCCCGGCGACGAGGTGCGCGGCTGCACGCCGGGGGAGGCGGCCCTGGCGGTGGCCGAGGTCGCCAAGGTCCACGCCGCGTTCTGGAACCGCACCGATGGCCCCGAACTGGCGTGGGTCCCTCGCCACGACGGCGTCTTCGCCGCCAACCGCCACCGGGCCGTCATCCAGGGATGGCCGAACATGATCGCCAATCATGAGGCGCGGTTCGGCGACCAGGTCCGCGCCTACGAGCAGGCGTACGTCCAGGCCTTCCCCCGGTTGCTGCGTCTGATGGCGCGGCAACCGGTCACCTTCGTCCACGGCGACCTGCGCATGGACAACCTGCTGTTCGGCCGATCCGGCCGGCCCGATCCGGTGGTCCTGCTCGACTGGCAGGGCAGTGTCGTCGGCCGCGGCGTCCAGGACGTCGCCTACCTGGTCACCCACAGCATGACCACGAACGACCGGCGCGCCGCCGAGAGCGAGCTGATCGACCTTTACGTACGCACCCTCAACGACGCCGGGGTCGACTACCGCCGTGACGAGGCCGAGGAGCACTACCGCCTCGCCATGCTGTTCATCTTCTCCATCGTCGTCGGTATCACCGGGGGCATGAACAACAAGGACCCGCGCGCCATCGCGCGCAAGAAGGGACTGGTCGACCGCGCGTTGACGGCGATGGACGACTGGAAGGCCTGGGATCTGCTCTGAGCGCTCCCAGCACGGCAGAACCACTCACCACGAACCGAAGGACCATCCATGCTGCTTCCCGCCGACGAGTCGATCCACGAACCCCCCCAAAGTGAGGCCTGGCAGGAGAACTACCTGTTCCACGGCTGGGACGAGGCGTTCGGCAACGGGGTCTACCTGCATCTCCAGCACATCCCTGCCGAAGGTCTCGTGGACGTGCGCGCCGCCTCGTGTGTCGACGGCGTGCTGACCTCGACGGTCAGGCAGCAGGCGGGCAGCAGTGCTTTCGGCGCCGACGGCTTCGACGTCGACATCGCCGTGCCGTTCGAGAAGATGCGACTCGGTTATGACGGCCGTGGCCGGGTCGGTCTGGACGAGTCCGGCTGGCTCTGCTCCGGGGCGGGGGACTCCCCGTTCGGCTTCGACATCGAGATCGGCACCCGTTGTGCGCCGATCTCTTGGCGGCCGATCACCACCGAGCTGTTCCCGGTCGACCCGACCAACATCTTCACCGTCGCCGAGCACTACGAGGTCGGCTCGGTGTGGAAGGGCACGGTGTGGAGCGGCGGCCGGAAGATCGAGGCGAGCGGCCTGATGTGGCGTGACCACTCGTGGGGCCAACGCCGCTTCCGCAGCAACGCCGGATACTGGACGCCGGTCGTGCTCGACGGCGGGCGGCGCTTCCTCACCGCGCTGACCAAGCGCTATGAGGACACCTGGTACAGCTTCGCCGCCGAAGCCGTCGACGACCAGGTCGTCAACGTCTACACCGACTACCTCGTGCGGCAGAACACCGCCCACGGCGAGGTGTTCACCGACGCCAGTTCGCTCGCGGTACGCGACGAGCGGGTGACCCGCTTCGACATCGACGTCGTCCGGGTGATGGGCGCCCCCCGTAACTGGGACGTCAACGGCCTGCCGAACTGGGGCCTGGTCGACCACGTCGGGCACGTGCGCTCGGGCGATTCCGCGGGCATCGGCTCGTTCCAGACGGCCCCGGTGTCGACCGCGTCGATCATCAAGGCGTCGGGTTCCGGCGCGGTGCGCTGACCTGCGCGCTCAGAGCCGCGCCCGTGGTGTTTCCGCGATCCGGAGGAGAGGTTTCCCGGGCGTGGTAGCAGGCTGCCCTCTGACACGTCAGCCCCGGTCAAGAGGCTGTGTCGGGCCGGTGACGCCGATGTTCCAGTGCCCGGAACTTCTGGTGGCTGTGCGTATTCGGTCATCTTAGTGTCCCCCCAAGTGGTCCAGGGGGCGCTCGCGCAGCGCGGTCCCGTCGACCTCCGAGAGGCGACAAAGAACCTGGGGCGAGGTTCGGAAATCCAAGTCAGTACGCGACTCGGGGCAGGGCCGCGCGAAGCGGTGAGAAGCTCCCCGATTCCAAATGTGAGGCAGCGGATGTTCAAGCGTAAGAGAGTCTCAGCAATCCTCACGGCCGGTCTGCTGGCCGTCGTGACCCTGGCGGCCTGTGGCGGCTCCGATGACGAGGTTGCCACCGGTGCGGCCGGTGCCGCCGGCGAAACCAAGGTCCGGCTGCTGCTCGCCGCGGACACCACCGGTTTCGCCGACGTGATCACCGCCAAGAGCGCCGGCTACTTCGAGAAGAACGGGCTGAACGTCGAGTTCCTCCCCTACATCGCGAACTCGGGCACCCAGGTGCAGGCGGCCGTCACGGGTGACACCGACATCGTCGGCGGGGCGATCTCCGCGCTCTTCTTCGGCACCGCGAGCGATCGTGACGTCGTCGCCGTCGCCCGGGCGTCGAACACCCAGAACGGCGTCCTGCTCGTCAACAGCGACTTCGTCAAGGCGCAGGAGGCCAAGGGGGTCACCCAGGCGTCTTCGGTCGAGGAGCGCATCAAGGCGCTTGAGGGCGCCAAGTTCGGCGTCGCCTCCCGCGGTCCCGGTAGTGAGGCGTCGCTGCGGGCGCTGCTGCTGCACTACAAGGTTCCGTTCGGTGAGAACAGCTTCGTCGCCCTGGGCTCGCCCGCCGGCCTGGACTCCGGTCTGAAGGCCAAGCGCGTCGACGCGATCTACACCGGCCTGCCCGGTGGCCTCAATCCGGTCAAGAACGACTACGGCGCGATCTGGCTCGGCCCGGCGGACTATGCCGAGACCGGTGCCTGGGACGCGGGCAACATCGCCTACATGGCGGCCGGTCCGTGGGTCGAGCAGAACCGCGAGACGGTCAAGAAGTTCCTCGCCTCGCTCAACGAGGCCCGTCAGCTGCTCGCCGGTGACCCCTCCAAGGCCGCTGAGGCGTATCTGACGTTCTCGCCGAAGAACGACGCGGCGTCGGTCAAGGAGTCGTTCGAGATGGTCAAGGCGAACTACGAGGGAGACGCCAAGATGACCGAGAACTACTTCGAGAAGAACAAGGCGATCTACGAAATCTCCAGCGACAAGCCGTCGACCCTCACCTTCGCCGACGGTGTTTGGACGGAATAGGAGATGTCCTTCACCGGAACGCGGCAGACCACCACCGCCGGCGCCCAGACATCGGGCGCCGGCGGGGACGAGAACTTCCTCCGCGCCGAGAACGTCTCCGTCAAATTCGGCAAACGAGGCAAGAACGAAGTGCAGGCGCTGTCGAACGTCAGCCTCGGTATCCGGCGCGGGCGGTTCGTATGCTTCGTCGGGCCCAGTGGCTGCGGCAAGTCGACGCTGCTCAACGTCTTCGCGGGGCTCCTGCGCCAGACCGAGGGCCAGGTGTACTTCGACGGCAGGGAACTGGGCGGCGTCAACACCGGTGCCGGGTACATCACCCAGCACGACACCCTGCTCCCGTGGTCGACCGTCGAGTCGAACATCGAACTGGCGCTGCGGGTACGCGGCTACGGCAAGGCCGAGCGCAAGGCACGCGTCGAGCGGGCACTGGAGAGCGTCGGCCTGGAAGGTTTCCGTACCCTCTACCCGTCGCAGCTCTCCGGCGGCATGCGCAAGCGGGTGCTGCTGGCCCGTACGCTCGCCTACGAGCCGTCACTGATCCTGATGGACGAGCCGTACGGCGCGCTCGACGCACAGATGCGCCAGCGCCTCCAGACGCAGCTGCTGGAGACCTGGAGCGCCGGTGACAAGACGATCGTCTTCGTCACCCACGACCTGGACGAGGCTCTGCTGCTCGCCGACGAGATCGTCGTCTTCGCGGCGCGTCCCGGCCGGATCGTCTACCGCACCGAGGTGAACCTGCCCCGGCCGCGCGACCTCACGTCGCTCCGTACCGACCCGGGCTTCGGCGAGCTGTGGCAGGACCTGTGGAACCGGATGGACCACACGGCTCAGGAGGACGAATGAAAGGCAGAGTCGCGCCGGCCGAGGAGGCGGAACCGGCGCGGGCGCCCGCCGGCCGGCCGCCGGTCGCGGAGCCCGGCAAGCTTTCACAGCGCCGTACGATCGGCACCCGGGTGCGGGAACGGATCACGCCGCGCGCCTTGGTCGTCGGCGCCGGAAACATCGGGGTCCTGGCACTGCTCATCCTGGCCTGGCAGGTCTTCGCCGGTCGTCCCGGTGAAGGGCTCGCCATCGTCGACGAGTTCTACGTCGGCCGCCCCGGTGAGGCGTGGGCCGCGTTCGTCGGGTGGGTCGAGGACGGCACGCTGCTCACGAACACCGTCATCACCCTGCGCGAGACGCTGTACGGTTTCGCGATCGGTTGTTCCCTGGGCGTCCTGGCCGGTTTCGCGCTGGGCCTCAGCAACATCCTCGGCGACATCCTGCGGCCGCTGGTCATGGCGGCGAACACGATCCCGAAGCTGGCGCTCGCGCCGATGCTGATCATGTGGTTCGGCATCGGTGAGGCGTCGAAGGTCGCCGTCGCCGCCCTGCTGGTCTTCTTTCTCGTCTTCAACAACACCTACCAGGGTGTCCGTGAGGTCGACCAGCACCTCGTGAACGCGTTGAAGATGCTGGGCGCCTCGCGGATGCTCATCCTGCGGCGCGTCACGATTCCGTCCAGCCTGGTCTGGGTGGTGACCAGCATGCGGATCTCGGTGCCGTACGCGTTCCTCGGGGCCGTGGTCGGCGAGATGATGGCCGCCCAGGACGGGCTGGGCACGCTCATCCAGAAGTCCAGCAACGCTTTCCAGCCGTCCGCGATGGTGGCCGCGATCCTCGTGCTCATCGTCATGGCGCTGATACTCAACGCGGTGATCAGCGTGCTGGAGCGGGTGCTGTTGCGATGGAGGTACGTCTGATGAACCTCAAGAACGATGCCGCCCTCTCGCCGGCGACCGTCGCCGATGTCACGGCCGGCTGGCTTTCCCCGATCCTCGCCGCCGACGGGGTGGCCTCGCCGCCGACCGGTGTGCGTGTCCAACCCCTGGGGGAGGGCGTCGGTGAGATGTCCCAGGTGGCGCGGGTGCACCTCGACTACGGCCCGTCCGAGTCGGGCACCGGGCCGGACAGCGTCATCGTCAAGCTCTCCAGTTCGTTGCCCAAGCGCATCGAGATGGCCGTCGAGATGTCGACGTACAAGCGGGAGTTCCGCTTCTACGAGACCATCGGCGACGACAGCCCGCTGCGCTCACCTCGGTGCCACCACCGGGAGATCGACGACGACGGGGCCCGGTTCGTCCTGGTCATGGAGGACTTCCCGCATCACATCCCCGGCGACGACGTCGCCGGGTGCACCGTGGAGCAGGCCGCCCTCGCCCTGGAGTCGGTGGCCTCGCTGCACGCCCGGTACTGGCGCACTCAGGATCCGGTGCTGCATCGGACGTTCGCCCGGCACGACGCGAGCCACGGGCCGTCGATCGCGGCGAAGGTCGAGAGTGGCTGGGCCACGATGATCGCCGACTTCGGCGACCTGCTGCCGGAGCGGCTGCGCGGCATGCGTGACGAATATCTGGCAGCCCTGCGGTCGCTGCAGACCTGGCTGTCGGAGGACGCCACCATCGTGCACGGCGACTTCCGGCTCGACAACCTCATGTTCGGCCCGCCGGGACACCCGGACGCGTTCGTCGCCCTCGACTGGCAGGGCATCATGCGGGCCAAGGGCATCCAGGACGTGTCGTACCTGGTCACCCACTGCATGGACACCGAGGTCCGGCGACGCCACGAGCAGGATCTGCTCGGCGTCTACAGCGCCGCCCTCGGCCGGCACGGGGTCACCTACGGCCTGGAACAGGCCTGGCAGGAGCACCGGCTCGCGACGCTGCTGTTCTTCTCCTACGGGGTGGTCGTCTGCGGCTCGCTGAAGACGGACAACCCGCGGGCCCGCCGCCGCGCCGCCGGCCTCGTGCGGCGACTCGGCCAGACCCTGCTCGACCACGATTCGATCACGTTGATCGACGAGATCAACGCGAAGGGGGTGTGAGGTGATGGCGGAGTTGACCGGTGCCGACGAGTTCGCGCACGTTCCCGGCGAGGGCTCCTGGCAGGAGAACTACGCGTTCTACGGCGGCAACGCCGCGCTGACCGAGGGCCTCAGCCTGCACCTGCAGCACGTCGCCCGGGACGGGACCCTGGACGTACGCGCGGGGGTGACCGTCGGCGGCGTTTCCACGACCACCACCACGCACAGCTCCGGTGAGGACTGTTTCGCCTCACCCGGGCTCACCGTGGAGGTCGTCGAACCGTTCCGGCGATGGCGGCTGCGCTACGAAGGCCGCGGCTTCGTCGGGCCGGACGCCGACGGCTGGTACTTCACCCAGGACGGCGACGTGCCATTCGGCTTCGACGTGGAGTTGACGACCCGGCACCACCCGGTCTTCGTCTCCGAACTCGCCGCCAAGTTGTTCGCCGACGATCCGGGCGCCCGCGAGATGGGCATCTGGTTCGTCGCGAACCACTACCAGGCCGGCGCCGAATGGACCGGCAGGCTGTTCAGCGGTGACACGGTCACCGAGGCGTCGGGGCTGCTGGTGCGTGATCACACGTGGGGTCCGCGCGACATCAGGATCGACGACATCTTCTGGACGCCGATGGTCTTCGACGGCGCCCGGCGCTTCGTCGCCTCCAGCTGTGCCCTCTACGACGGGGTTTGGCGCAGCTACTTCATCGAGGCCGACGAGACCGGCATCGTGCACGTGCTCCCGGACTACCGGGTCCGCACGAACGCCGTCGCGTCCAGGCCGGCGTTCACCGCGGCCGACTCCATCGCCGTCGGCGACGGAGTCGTGCGCCGCTTCACCCATCCACGCGGCGTACACGTTCCGGCCGGGCGTAAGAAGACCTTCCAGGGCAGCACCCGCGGCCTGGTCAACTTCCTGGCCGAGGTGCACTCCGACGCGTCCGTGGGGTTCGGCACGGTCCAGTACGTGCCGATCAGGCCCTGACCCTCGATGACCCTCGATGACCCTCGATGGGTTCCGGACACCAGAACGTGAAGTGGTCTGCTGCCGAGGAACCCCGGAGCATGGCCCCACGTGACAACCGGCCGTCCGTACGCGACCCGGGCGGTCCGCGTTCCCGACTCGCAGAGGATTCAACATGGCAGACGTGATCGGTCTGGGCATGACCCACTACCCGATGGTGGCCACGGACAACGCGAACATGGCGAGCCTGCTTCGCGGAACGCTGAAGGACCCCGACATCCCGGCCGACCGCAAGGATCCGGAGAACTGGTCCGAGCAGGCGCGGCGTGAATGGGGCGACGACGCCGGTGCCGCCGCGGCGCAGGGGCACCGTGAGGCGCTGCGCGCCGGCTTCGACCGCATCCGGGCCGAGCTCGACGAGTTCCGGCCGGACGTGATGGTGGTCTGGGGCGACGACCAGTACGAGAACTTCCGCGAGGAGGTCGTCCCGTCGTTCTGCGTGCTGGCCTACCAGGACACCGTCGTGGACCCGCTGGCGCTGCTCCGCAAGCGCAACCATCCGAACGCGTGGGGCCTGCCCGACGAGGGCCAGAGCTTCGTCATGCGGGGCCGGCCGGACTTCGCCAAGCGGCTCGTCACCGACGTGATCAACTCAGGTTTCGACATCGCCTACTCGTACGAGAAACGTAGCGGGATCAACTTCCCGCACGCCTTCGCCAACACCCAGCTCTTCCTCGACTGGGACAACGTCGGCAAGGAGTTCCCGTACCCGATCGTGCCGATCGCGGTGAACTGCTACGGCGAGCACGTCATCGCCCGCCAGGGCGGCATCGCCCGCTTCGCCGACATCAACGCCGGTGAGGACCTGGACCCGCCGGGGCCGTCGCCGCTGCGCTGCTTCGAGCTGGGCCGGGCCGTCGGCCGGTCCGTGCGCGCCGGCGGTCGGCGAGTGGCGCTGGTCGCCTCGTCGAGCTGGTCGCACGCCTTCCTCAACGACAAGGACTGGCACCTGCGTCCGGACACCGAGGCCGACCTGCGGCTCTACGAGGCCATGGTGGCGGGCGACTACGACACCTGGCGCGCGGCCACCACCGGCGAGGTCGTCGCGGCGGGCCAGCACGAGATGCTGAACTGGTTCTGCCTGCTCGGGGCCATGTCGGAGCTGGGACTGGAGCTGCGGTGGAGCGAATTCGTCACCACCGAGGTCTTCAACTCCAACAAGGCGTTCGCCGTCTACCGCTGAGCGGAGGAACATCCCATGACTGAGACGACAACCGTGAGGCCGGCCGCTGCCCCGGTCTCCGACGCGGAGCTGCGCGCGGTGGAGCGGTACCTGTTCCAGGACGCCGATCTGCTCGACGAATGGCGGTTGCACGAGTGGCTCGGGCGTTTCGCCCTCGAATGCCGCTACCTGGTGCCCTCAACCGACCTGCCGGACGGAGATCCGAGCCGGCACCTGTTCCTGGTGCAGGACGACCGGTTCCTGCTGGAGCAGCGGGTGAACTCGCTGCTGACCCGGTCGGCGCACGCCGAGTACCCGCATTCGAAGACGCGGCGGCTGATCACCAACATCCGGGCCGTCGACGAGGGCGACGACCGGCTGACGGTGCACGCCAACTTCGCGATCTATCGCACGCGCCCGGGGGTGTTCGACACCTACGTCGGCCGGTACCGGCACGTGCTGCGCCGCGACGCCGAGCACGGCTTCGTCTTCATCGAGCGACGGGCGGTCCTGGACCTCGACACGCTGCGCCCGCAGGGAAAGGTGAGCATCATCCTGTGAACAGGTTGGCGGGACGTATCGCGATCGTGACCGGTGCCAGCCCGAACATCGGCGGCGCGCTGGCCCGCGGGCTGGCGGCCGAGGGCGCCAAGGTCGTCTGCACGGATCTGTCGGCGGACACCGCCGAGGCGTGCGCGAAGAGCATCGTCGAGGCCGGGGGGCAGGCGCTGGCCGTGGCCGGCGACGTCACCGACCCGGCGCACAGCGAGGAGGCCGTCGCCCTGGCGGTCTCGAACTGGGGCGGGGTCGACATCCTCGTCAACAACGCCGTTCTGTTCAACCAGAAAGGCATCCTGACGATGCCGATCGAGCAGTACCGGCGTCAGCTGGACGTCATTCTCTCCGGCGCCTTCCTGTTCACCCGCGCCGCCGCGAAGGCGATGATCGCCGCCGGTTCGCCGGGCAGCGTCGTCAACGTGCTGTCGACGGCGGCATGGCAGGGGCAGCCGGGCAACATCGGGTACTCGACCGGCAAGAGCGGTCTGATCAACTTCACCCGGTCGGCGGCGATGGAACTGGCCGAGCACCGCATCCGGGTGAACGCCTTCACCCCGACGGCGACCAAACCGGTCGACCCGGTCAGCATCGAGAGGACGGCGAAGATCAAGGCGACCTCGGCCCGCGACTACACGATGGATTTCGCGGGCCTGATGCCGTGGCATCGGCTTCCGGTGCCCGATGACTACGTGCCGACGGTGGTCTTCCTGGCCTCGGACGAGTCCGCCATGATCAACGGAACGAACATCACCGTCGACGCGGGCGCCACGGCCAAGTACTGGCCCTGGAACCCGCACGGTGCCTAGGTCACGCGCCGGTGCCGGGCCATGAGGATCTTGGCACCTGCCGGGCGCCGCGCCCCGCTCGGACAGGGAGCGGACACCGGTTCGCCGCAGAGTTCCGGCCGCTGAGACGGTAGATGGAACGGGACGCCGCGCACTGCGAGAGTGACGTCGTCGCCGTTCTCCGACGACGTCAGCGAGATCCTCCCGCCGCTGCCGGGAGAGTGAGCGAAGGAGTGCCTCGAAGGTGGACGCCTTGATCCGGATCAAGCCGGCGCGACGCACGGTCGTCGTCGGGACCCGGACCATCCGGGCCGAACAGATCCATCTGGGCGGTGCCCTCCGGGGTGCCGCGCTGGTCCTGTGCGACGCGGGCGACCTCGGCCCGGACAGTGAGGCCGTCGCCAACGACCTGCTCATGCAGGGGTACGAACCGCTGGTCGCCGAGATCGACGGCGACACGGCGGAGCGGGATCACCGCGCGGACATCGGCGCGTTGCTCGATGTTCTCGCCGAGCGCGGCTGGGAACACCAGCAGGTCGGGGTCCTGGGCTACGGCACCGGCGCGCGAGTGGCCCTCACCGCGGCCTTCGGTTTCGATCTCGGCGCCGTCGTCAGCATCTCGTCGGCGGCGGCCGATGTCGCCGCTCACGCGCTCCATCTGCTCGACCGGCCCGCGGTCATGCGCGTCCCCTGGCTGGGACTGTTCGCCGGCACCGCGACACAGGCCGCCGGCACGCTGGCCGATCTGCGGCGCAGGCTGCGCGCGGACGCTCCGGTGTACACGCGGGTGGTCGGCTACGCGGACGGGTCGGCGTGGCCGCACCTCGACGATCGCGACGCGGTCGATCACGCGGCCTCCTTCGACTCCTGGCAGAGGGCGATGGAGTGGCTGAACCTCCGGGTCGTCCCGCGACCCACCGAGCTCGCTCTGGCATGGGCACGGCGGCAGGCGAACGAATGACCGCCGCCGAGCCCGGAGCACGATTGGAGAATCGAGTTTCCATGTACATCGACGATGACCGGACCAAACCGCGATTCAGGGTCCACCGGTCGGTGATGGTGGACACGGAGGTCTTCAGGCTCGAGAAAGAGAAGATCTTCAACCACACCTGGTTGTACGTCGGTCACGAGTCCGAGCTGTCCAAGCCGAACGACTTCAAGACCCGTTCGGTCGGTGGACGGCCACTGATCTTCGCCAGGAACAACAAGGGTGAGATCAAGGTCTGGATCAACTCGTGCCCGCACCGCGGTGCCCTTCTCTGCCGGGAGCCGAAGGGCAACGCCCGATTCATGACGTGCTTCTACCACGGCTGGGCGTTCTCGATCTCCGGTGAGATGGTGTCGCTGCCCGGCGACCAGTCCTACGGCCCCGACTTCGAACGCCCGTCGCTCACCGCGGCCCCCAGGATCGACTCCTACCGCGGGTTCGTCTTCGTCTCCTTCGACCCCGACATCGTCGACCTGAAGACCTACCTGGCCGGTGCCGCCGAATACCTGGACCTGATCTGTGACCAGTCCGAGGTCGGCATGCAGGTGATCGAGGGCACCCACGAGTATTCGGTCCGGGCCAACTGGAAGCTGCTCGTCGAGAACAGCTACGACGGCTACCACGCGGTCACCGCCCATCAGCGCTACTTCGAGATGGTCAAGGCCGCCCGGGGCAGCCTCGACGGCTCGGCACTGGGCAAGTCCTCGGCGATCGACCTGGGCAACGGCCACGCCGTCATCGCCGGGGCCGTCTCCGCCCTCGACACGTTCGGCCGGCCGCTGTCGGAGGAGGGCCGGCGGGAGAAGGCCGAGCGGCTCGGGCGGCTGCGCCAGATCCACGGCGACGCCTGGGTCGACAGGATGGAGGGCGCCCGCAACTTGGTGATCTTCCCGAACCTGGTGGTCATCGACCTGACCATGGGCGTCGTGATCCGCAAGATCGACCCGCTGGCACCGGACCACATGGAGGTCACCGGCTGGGAGCTGGTCCCGCCGGAGGAGGGCGACGACCTCAGGCGTCAGCGGCTCGACAACTATCTGACGTTCTGGGGGCCGGGCGGCCTCGCCACCCCTGACGACGTCGAAGCCCTGGAAGCCTGCCAGCGAGGTTTCGCCGCCTTCCAGGAACTGTCCTGGTCGGACATCTCCCGCGGCATGGCGAAGCCCGACCCGTCCGGCTCCGACGAACTGCAGATGCGCACCTGGTGGCGGCAGTGGAACCGGCTCGTCACCGGTGAGCGACTCCCTCCGGAGGAGCACGCCCCGCTGGCGCCACACTACTCGGGCCGATCCATCCTGCGCGCGGATCTGGAGGCCAGCCCCACCTCCTGACCTCGATCCCGAGGACACCCGCCCGACCTCCGAACTATCCCCCCGCGTCATCGAAGGATGTGAAACGCCGATGTTCGATCTTTCACCCACCGCCGCCCAGCAGAGCGCGGTGGAGGAACTACGCAGCTTCCGCCCCCGGATCAGAGAGATCGCCCGAGAGGTCAACCGCACCGGGAGGCTCCCCGCCGATCTGAGGACCGACCTGAGCCGTGCCGCCGGGGCGACGCCGGAGGCCGTCGCCGACGGCAGCTCCGTGCTGCTGGACCCGGTCGGCCTCGTTCTCGTCGCCGAGGAACTCGCCATCGCCGACGCCGGAACCGCACTGGAGATCATCGGTGCCGCCCAGGCGCAACTGCTCGCCGCGGCCCTCGGCGACAGCGCCGCCGTCGAGCGCGTCGGCGCCCTGCGGGCCTTCGGTGACGTGGCCCTCGGTCTGTACGAGGGCTACGGCCGGGCCCCGTCCGAGTACCGGCTGCGCGCGGAACGGCAGGGCGACCGGTGGTCGCTGACCGGCCGCAAGGACCCGGTGTCGCACGGCGCCGACGCCTCCGCCGTCCTGCTCGCGGGCCGCACCGACGACGACGCCTCCGCCGCCTTCCTCGTCGAGGCAGCCGGTGTGCAGGTCGAACGCGACGACCGCAAGGAGGGCAAGCTCGCCCTCGGCCTGGTCGCCTCCGCGGCCGTGCGCGTCGACGGCGCGACGGTGCCCGCCACCGCTCGGATCGGTGCGAGCGCCGAGGAGTTCACCGTGCTGCGCGCGTTCAACACGCAGCGCCTGCTCGTCCCCGCCGTCTCCATCGGACTGGGCCAGGCCGCCGTCGACACCACCGCCGAGTGGGTGTCCGGACGCAAGGTGCGCGGTGCCGCCCTCGGCCGCAACCAGGGAGTCATGTTCCCGCTGGTCGACGCGGGCATCGCGCTCAGCCGGGCCCGGCTGCAGATCTGGGACCTCGCCTCCCGGCTCGCCGAGTTCGACACCGGAGCCGTACTGGAACGCCGCGTCGGCCGTGCCGTCGCCGCCGCCTGCGCCGCCGGCACCCAGGCCGCCCGAATCGCCTGCAACACGATGGGCTGGCGCGGCCTGAGCCAGCAGTTTCTCGCCGAGGCCCGCTACCGGGACGCCGGTGTGCTCTCGGCCGTCGACTTCGACGTGCTCCACCACAACGTCCCCGTCATCGAAGCGGCCTGAGGTTCCTCCTCTCGACCGGCGAAGCGACCACCGATCCCTGCGGAGCAAAGGAATTCAGCGATGGCGATCTCCCTCAAACCCTCTCAGAAGACCGTCGAACTCGTCGAGCTGACCCGCCGCTGGTCGCTCGACGTCGTCCGCCCGTACGCGCGCGAAGCCGACACCAACGAGATCTACCCCGACGTGCCCGAGGTCATCGAGGCCTGTCCGCTCGACGTGGCCCCCGTCGGGTTCGCCACCCTGCGAGACGACGAGTACGTCGACCGGGCCCACACCCTGAAGACCGACATCGAGTTCGGCCCCAACGTGCTGTCGGTCTTCATGACCGAACCGCTGTCACAGGGCGACTCGTGGGCCTGGCAGATGCTGCACGGCGGCACCGTCTCCGAGGACTTCATCAACCTCATCGGCACGCCCGAGCAGGTCGAGAAGTGGTGCACCGGCGAGCACGTGCTCACCGCCATCGCCATGACCGAGGACCAGAGCGGCACCGACCTGGCCGGCATCCAGACCACCGCCGTGCGCGACGGCGACGAGTGGGTGCTCAACGGCAAGAAGGTCTTCATCTCCAACCTGCTCGAATGCGAGTGGATCGTGCTGCTCGCCACGATCGACCCGGAGGCCGGCAGTGCCGGGGTCCGCGCGTTCATCCTCGACAGGGACGACATAGCGAAGTTCGACGTCACCACCGACAAGGAAGACAAGATCGGGTTCCGGTTCATCCGGAACGCGACGTTCGAACTGCACGACATCCGCATCCCGTTCGACCGTTGCGTCGGCGGTCCTGAGGCCCCCGGCGTCGCCGCCGCCCTCGGTGTCTTCTCGAAGAACCGGGCTACCTGCGCCGTCTGGGGCACCAGCATCGCCCGAGGCTGCCTGGGCTTCACCGAGCAGTGGATCGACGAACGAGCCGAGGAGTACTCCCCGGCGCGGCTCACGCGCATCCGCGCCGACTTCGCCGAGATGCACGACACCCTCGACGACGTCGTGCGCCTGGCGCTGAAGTCCGCCTGGCTCAAGGACAGGGGCGAGAACGCCGCCGCGACGGCCTGTGAGGCCAAGGCCGTCACACCGAAACTCGCCGAGTCGATCGTCCTGCGCTGCCTTCAGCTCGTCGGCGCGGAAGGCGCCTCCGAGCGGCACCTGCTGGAGAAGTGGTACCGCGACATCAAGATGACCGACGCCATGCTCGGCCCCGGTCAGGTCCAGCGTCGCAGCGTGGCGCAGATGCTGCTGCGCGGGGGAGCGGGCCGGTGAGCGCGTCGTTCGATCTGACCCTGCCCGACGAGGTCGTCGCCATGCGGCAGGCCGCGCGCGGCCTCGCGCTCGGCCGGCTCGACGCGGTCGCCCGCGAGGTCGACACGACCGGGCAGGTGCCCGCCGATGTGGCCGGGCACCTGCGCGACATGGGCTTCACCTGCGTCGTCGACAGCGAGTTCGGTGGCGGCGGTGTCCCCGACACCCACGCCCAGCTGATCGGCGTCGAGGCACTGGCTCACGGCGATCCGTCGATCGTCGGCGCGGAGGTGTTCACCGGCGGCGGAGCGCTGCTGCTCAGCCTGCTCGGCACCGCCGGGCAACGGCGGCGCTTCCTGCCAGGGGCCGCCGCCGGCTCGGCCGCCGCGCCGGCGGTGGCGCTCTACGAACGCTTCGAGCCCTCTCCGCGCGCCTATGACACAGAGATCACCCGGATGCCCGACGGCCGCTACCTGGTACGCGGCGAGAAGGTCGCCGTCGCCCTGGGCGGCGGGGCCGATCATGTGATCGTGGTGGGCCGTGACCCTGAACAGAACGTGTTGCGGGCCGCCGTCGTCGCACTCGCCGACATCGAGGTGGCGAACGCGCCGGCCCAGGGCCATCTGGCGATGTCCAGTGCCGGGCTGACCCGAATCCGATTCGACGTCACCGTCGACGCCGACACGCTGCTGCGCGACGAGGCCGACGGTGTCACCCTCGCCCAGGCGGTCGCGCGGACCAGGCTGCTCCCGGCCGCCGTCGCGCTGGGCGGGGCGACCCGGGCTCGCGAGTACGCCACCCGTTACGCCACCGAACGCGTCGCGTTCGGCCGGCCGATCATCTCCTTCCAGGGGGTGTCGTTCACCCTCGCCGACAACCACATGCAGCTCGACGCGGCCCGGCTGGGTCTGTGGAGCATCGCGACGGTACTCGACGGGCTCGACGACGACCGGCTCGCCGACGAGGTCGGCCGCACCGTCGCCGAATGCCACGCGGCGGCGACGACGGCGACCCGCGACGCGATCCAGATGCTCGGCGGGCACGGGTTCCTCACCGACCACCCGGTCGAGCTCTGGTACCGCTGCACCGCCCTGCTGTCGACGATCGACTGTGATCCACGCTTCACCCGGTTCGCGCCGGCCGTCTGAGGGAGCCACACATGGTGAATCTGGAGCTCAGCCCGGAGCTGCGGCGCTACGAGCGAGAACTGCGCGAGTGGTCGGTGGGGATGGTGCGCCCGCACGCCCGCAAGGCCGACACCGACCACGAGCCACCCGCGAACTGGAAGGAGATCATCGACTCCTGCCCGGTGCCACTGTCGAAGAACACCGCTCCGGCCGGTGCCGCCGATCACCCCGAGGATCTGCCTACCTTCCCCGACGGGGAGCTGATGCGTGGCCTCGTGCAGTACGAGATGCTGAACTACGGCGACATCTGGGCCATGCACTGCATGGGCGGCGGCATCGCCCACATCGTGGTGCGGATGCTCGGCACCGAGGAACAGTCGAAGCGCTGGTACGAACCGATCATCAGCGGTGGTGGCACGACCGGTTTCGCGCTCACCGAGCCGCAGTTCGGCTCGGACACCAGCATGATCCAGACACGGGCCGTTCGTGACGGTGACACCTGGGTGCTCAAGGGCCAGAAGATCTTCTGCAGTCACGGTGCCTCCGCCGACTTCGTCGTCGCGTTCGCCACGACGGACCCGGCGCGCGGCGCCGCCGCGTCGGAGGCGTTCGTCGTCGAGCGAGGCACCCCCGGCTTCGAGATCATCCGGGCCAACGAGGACAAGCTCGGCCTGCGTTCCTGGGAGACCTCGCAGCTCGGCTTCGACGACTGCCGGATCCCGCTGGAGAACCGGCTCGGTTACGTCCCCGGTGCCGACGGCACCGCGGGCGGTGGGCGGCTGGGCGCGCTCAGCGTGCTCAACAACAACCGCCCCAACGTCGGCAGCATGGCCATCGGCATCGCCCAGGCCGCCCTGGACGTCACCGTCGAGGTGCTGGCCGATCAGCGGCACGGCTACAGGCCGCACCGCTGGTCGGCGATCCAGGACGATCTCGACGCCATGTCGGCGGCGCTGGAACGGGGCCGCCGGATGTGCCGCCGCGCCCAGTGGATGCGCGGGCAGGGCCTGCCGAACAGGCTGGAGGCCTCCGCGGCGAAGGCGTTCTCGCCGGGCACCGCCGAACGCGTCGTCCGCCGCTGCATGCAGATCCTCGGCCCGGACGGGGCCAGTACGGACCTGCTGCTGGAGAAGTGGTACCGGGACTTGAAGATCCTGGACATCTTCGAGGGCACCGGGCAGGTCCAGCGCATGGTTGTCGGCAAGGAACTGGCGAAGCAGGCCGGATAGGAGTCGGGTCGAGTTGCGGGCCATGAATGTCAACGAGGGGGAGCGTGGTGTGTCGGCGGAGGGCGGGGAGCCCGCTCGACTCGACGATGTGCTGGAGCGGATCCTGGCCGGACGCCACAGCCACCGGGCCTTCCGTTCCGAGCAGGTGCCGCCGGAGCTGATCGAGCGGATGTTCGCCCTCGCCCAGCGCACCGCCTCCTGGTGCAACTCCCAGCCATGGCAGGTGATCCTCACCAGTGGTGAGGCGACCGAGCGGTTCCGTACCGTGCTGTACGAGGCGGCCTCGACTCGTGACGGCAGTTCGGACATTCCACAACCGCAGGAGTACCGGGGCGTTTACCGGATACGACGGCGGGAGGCGGGCCACGGGCTCTACGAGAGCCTGGGGATCGACCGGAAGGACTTCGAGGCGCGAAGGCGCCAGGGCATGGAGAACTTCCGCTTCTTCGGCGCGCCCCATGTCGCAGTGATCACATCGGAGCGGTCACTCGGTCCCTACGGCTACATCGACTGCGGCGCGTACGTATCCGTGCTCCTGCTGGCCGCCGAGAGCCTGGGGATCGCGGCGGTCGCGCAGGGCGCGATCGCGATGCACTCCGACACCGTGCGCGCGCACTTCCGGATTCCCGACGACCGGATGATCGTCTGCGGTGTCTCCTTCGGCTACGCCGACGAGGAGCACCCGGCGAACCTTTTCCGCACCGGCCGAGAGGAACCGACGAACGTGGTCGACCGGCGCGACCGGTGACCGTGGAGGGTCGGTCTTTCATCGCTTTTCTTTGTCTTTGCGGCCTGCTGCTGATAACGGATCGGTAAGACCGTACTGTCATGGGCCGCATACAGTGTGTGATTTTGCCAGGGTGGGAGGGCGAACCGCGGGACGGGAGGCGAGATGCACGATGAGCATGATCGGACTCACGGTCACGGCCTCACGGCGAGACCGCGAGGGCGCATGCCGTACGGCGATCCGCCGCCCCGGCAGCCGTCGCCGTCCGCCGGGCAGCCGCCTTCCGAGCCGTCGCACGCCCCAGAGGCGCCGAGTGCCATCGGAGTCCCGGATCCCCCTGAGCCGCCGGAGCCGGCCCAGCCTCCGCGCCCCGTGCGGCCTCCAGGGTCCCGGGCGCCCGTAGGGCCGCCCTCTCCTCCTGAGCCGTCGGAGTGGCCGGAGTGGGAAGAGGCGACGGTGCCGCGCGGACCCGCGCGGCACCGCAAGGACGAGTGGGACGGGGCGAGCGGTGGCGTCGCCCCCCGTTCGCCGGTCCGCGACTCCCGGTCATACCTCGACAGCAGGCCGTTCTCGATGCCCCCGCCTCCCGGTCCGTGGCGGCGGCCGTGGTCGCGTCTGTCGCGCGACCAACTCCTGAGGCCCGCGCTGATCGCGGGGTTCCTCGCCGCGGCGGGGGTCGGCGTCTGGTCGTCGGGATGGTCCCCGTGGGACGGCGTTCCCACCGCGGGCACGTCGCCCGCGTCTTCCGGGGAGGGCGTTCTCCTGGGGCACGACATGGTGATCACCGCCTCGCGAGCCCCCGGAGTGGACGCGAAGACCCCGCCGGGGGTTCGCGAGGGCGACGAGGGAGGGGACGCGAAGGTCCGGAGAGGGAGAGCCTCCGAGGGAGGGGCGGGACCGGACGCGAAGGCCCCGCGGGGTGGGGATCGCGGGGAAGGGAAGAGGCCGGGCCATGAGAGGGCCGGTGCGGCAGGCGGTGGGAACGGGAAGGTCTCCGCCCCCGCCCCGGTGGGGGTGCTCCCGGCGGACCGCGCCCCCTCCTCCGCCAGGGACGCCAGAAACGAGTGGGTCGAGCGGGTGGAGCGGGCAGGAGCCGCCAAGAAGCCGGCCGAGCGGCACGCACGGCACCGCGAGGGCGATTCCGCGCGGGCCGCCGCCGGGGCGGAGACGGGGCGGGCGAAAGAAGGCGCGGGGCAGGAGAGCGGGCGCGGGGCCGCGTCGAAGGCCGGTGCGGGACGGGGGAACGCGAGCGGCGGGCGAGGGGACGGAAGCGCCGGGCGCCGAGCGAGGGACGCCGGTGGGACGGCGGGACGGTCGCGCTCCGAGGCGCGGGAGGACGGGGCACAGCCCCGGGCGGGCAGGACGGGGGCACCGGCCACCGGGTCGCCGCCGCCCTCGGCCTCCAGGAGCAGGCCGTCGTCCGGGGGCGGCATCAGCGCCGGCTACGCCTGCCGTCATCTGTCCTCCACGGACTGGCGCCACGCCTACTGCGTACAGGTATGGAACGACTACAGAAACAGAAACGGCCTGCGTTGACCCGCTTTCCGCGGGTGACTTCGGTTGACGCGGAGTGATGATTAACCGCCGGACCGGATCGGACAAGGCCGCTGACCCGCGGCGATGCGGAGCGCAAGAAAAACGGGCACGAATATGTTTTCATCCTGAGCGCCGGATGATCGTCGCGTCGGCTCGCAGCCCCGATCTCATCGAAGGATCCGCCGCATGGAAGGGGGGTGGTTCGGACGTTTCCGCGTCGGTGGGCCTGACCTGGGAAGCCTTGACAGGGGGTTTACAGGCAATTTCCGGCGTGTTAAAAATCTGTAACTCGTGCAGCGGGTCGCGAAAAACCAGATTGTTGGTTGTCGCGGCATCGTTGGTTTTCACGGTTCCGTTCTCGGAGACGGCACCCTCCGAGAACGCGCGCACCACCGCACGAATCCGGTATCACCGCACCACCGCACGAACCCTGGTATCACCGGCAGCGCCTGACAACGCCGCCGGCGGCATAAGCGCGGCGGCGCGCGCCTTGCCTGACTGTCCCCCCAAGTCAGGAAAGGACCCTCCATGTCCCCACGCCCTCGGCCGTGGGCCAGGCTGCTGACCGCAGTCCTGCTCATCACCACCGGCGTCGCGGCCACCGGATCGACGGCCCAGGCGGTCACCGGATCGGCCACCGGCGCGGCGGCCCGCGCGATGATCGACATCCCGGCCTCCGACTATCAGCAGGTCGCCCTGGCCAGGGGCTCCGGCTCACTCGGCGAGGCGATGTCGCTGACGGTGCTGCCCGACAGGTCGGTCCTGCACACGGCCCGTGACGGCACGATCCGCCGTACGACCGCGGCCGGGAGCACCGCGACGGCCGGCAAGCTCAATGTCTACACGCACGACGAGGAGGGGCTGCAGGGCATCGCGGCCGACCCCGCCTTCGCCACCAACCGCTACGTGTACGTGTACTACTCGCCCAGGCTGAGCACCCCGAGCGGTGACGCGCCCACTACCGGCAGCGCGGCGACCTTCGACCAGTGGAAGGGGCACCTGAATCTCTCCAGGTTCACCCTCAAAACCGACAACACCCTGGACATGGCGAGCGAGAAGGTCGTCCTGCAGGTGGCGAACGACCGTGGCCAGTGCTGCCACGTGGGCGGTGACATCGACTTCGACGCGGCGGGCAACCTGTACCTGACCACGGGCGACGACACCAACCCGTTCGAGTCGAACTCCTACGCCCCCATCGACGAGCGCACCGACCGCAACCCGCAGTTCGACGCCCAGCGCTCCTCGGCCAACACCAACGACCTGCGCGGCAAGGTGCTCCGCATCAAGCCGCAGGCCGACGGGACCTACACCATCCCCAGCGGAAACCTGTTCCCTCCGGGCACGGCCAAGACCCGTCCTGAGATCTACGCGATGGGCCTGCGCAACCCGTTCCGCATGTCGGTCGACAAGGCCACCGGCATCGTCTACCTGGGCGACTACGGGCCGGACGCCGGCAGCAGCAACTCCAGCCGCGGCCCGTCCGGCCAGGTGGAGTTCAACCGCATCACCGCCCCGGGCAACTACGGCTGGCCGTACTGCACCGGCACCAACACCACCGCCGAGACCTACAACGAGTACACCTTCCCGTCCGGCCCCTCCCAGGCGAAGTACAACTGCACCGGAGGCCCGACGAACAACTCGTTCCGCAACACCGGTCTGACCACCCTGCCCGCGGCCAAGCCCAGCTGGATCCGCTACGGCGGCGACGCCGGATCGCCGCCGGAGTTCGGCAGCGGCTCCGAGTCGCCGATGGGCGGCCCGGTCTACCGCTACGACGCGAACCTGAACTCAAGCGTCAAGTTCCCCCAGACGCTCAACGGACGGTTCTTCGCCGGCGAGTACGGCCGCCGCTGGATCAAGGCGATCGAGGTCACCTCCTCGGGGGCGCCCGGCGAGATCTCCGCCTTCCCGTGGACCGGCACCCAGGTCATGGATATGTCCTTCGGCCCCGACGGCGCCCTGTACGTGCTCGACTACGGCACCGGCTCGGGCAACCAGGCCCTCTACCGCATCGAGTACATCGGGGGCGGCAACCGCAACCCGATCGCGAGGGCCGCCGCGAACAAGACCTCAGGGGCCGCGCCGCTCGCCGTCACCTTCTCCTCGGCCGGCAGCTCCGACCCTGAGGGCGGCGCGCTCACCTACTCGTGGAACTTCGGCAACGGGGCCACCTCCACCGCGGCCAACCCCACCTACACCTACACGACCAACGGCACCTACACCGCCACACTGACCGTGCGGGACCCCGGCGGGCTGACCGGCACCGCCAACGTCACCATCACGGTCGGCAACACCGCGCCCACGGTGAACTTCGCCCAGCCCGTCAACGGGCAGCTGTTCTCCTTCGGTGACACGGTGCCCTTCCAGGTCAACGTGAGCGACCCCGAGGACGGGACCATCGACTGCAGCAAGGTCACGGTCACCTACCTGCTCGGCCACGACAGCCACGCCCACCAGATCACCAGCAGGACCGGCTGCTCGGGAAGCATCGCGGTCCCCACCGACGGTGAGCACGACAGCGCCGCGAACATCTACGGCGTCTTCGTCGCCAGCTACACCGACAAGGCCGGCCTGACCACCGAGAGCACACGCACCCTGCAGCCCCGCCACCGTCAGGCCGAGCACTTCGGCGCCCAGTCCGGCGTCCAGCTCGCCGACCACGCCACGGCCGAGGGCGGCAAGACCGCGGGGTTCATCGACAACGGCGACTGGATCTCCTTCACGCCGTACGCGCTCGGCAACGCGACCTCCATCACCGCCCGCGTCTCCTCCGGCGGTGCCGGCGGAACGCTCGAGGTGAGGGCGGGATCGGCCACCGGCACGCTCCTGGGCACGGTCACCGTGCCGGTCACCGGCGGCTGGGACACCTTCAGGGACGTCTCGGCCAACCTGAGCAACGTTCCCTCGGGCACCACCACGCTGTTCCTCGTCTTCAAGGGCGCGACGGGCCAGGGCAACCTCTTCGACCTGGACGCCTTCACCCTGAACACCGGTAGCAGCGGTACCAGCACCACGGTGGAGGGGGAGGCCTACACCTCCAGCTCCGGTGTGCAGTCGGTCGCCCACGCCGGAGCCAGTGGCGGAAACACGATGGGCCACATCGAGAACGGCGACTGGGCCGGCTACAGCACGCTGAGCGCGTCCGGGGCGAAGACCTTCACCGCGCGCATCTCCTCGGCGGGTTCGGGCGGCACCATCCAGATCCGTGCCGGTTCGCAGACCGGGACGATCCTCGGCTCGGTGGCGGTACCGGTCACCGGCGGCTGGGAGACCTACCAGAACGTCACCACCACCCTCACCGGGACGGGCTCAGGGGCGATCTTCCTCACCTTCACCGGTGGCTCCGGCTCACTGTTCGACGTCGACACCATCACGATCACCAAGTGACGGATCCCCGGCGCGGCACTTCGCCGCGCCGGGAATTCTCACGTACCCGAAAGGACAGCGATGCGTAGTCTCATCGCACGCGGGCTCGCGGTAGCCGCGGCGGCCCTCACGGCGGCAGCGACCGTGCTCGTCCCCGGCGCGGCCCAGGCCGCCGCCCCGTTCGACGTGCTGGTCTTCTCCAAGACGGCCGGATTCCGGCACGACTCCATCCCGACCGGCATCCAGACCATCAGGGATCTGGGCACGGCCAACGGCTTCACCGTCACCGCGACCGAGGACGCGGGAGCCTTCACCACGGCCAACCTGGCCACGTACGAGGCCGTGATCTTCCTCAGCACCACCGGTGACGTCCTCAACAACACCCAGCAGAGCGCGTTCGAGAGCTACATCAACGGCGGTGGCGGCTACCTCGGCATCCACGCGGCGGCCGACACCGAGTACGGCTGGGCCTACTACGGCCAGCTGGTGGGCGCCTGGTTCAGCAGCCACCCCGCGATCCAGCAGGCCACCGTGCGGACCGAGGACAACACGCACCCGGCCACCTCCCACCTCGGCGCCACCTGGAGCCGCAGCGACGAGTGGTACAACTACGGCACCAACCCCCGTTCCAACGTGCGCGTCCTGCAGAACCTCGACGAGGGCAGCTACAGCGGCGGCAGCATGGGCGGCGACCACCCCATCACCTGGTGCCGCACGCAGGGCTCGGGCCGCTCGTTCTACACGGGCCTGGGGCACACCATCCAGTCCTACGCGGAATCGGCCTTCCGCAGCCTGCTGCTCGGCGGCATCAGGTACGTGGCCGGGCAGGTGACGGCCGACTGCAGCCCGAGGACCTCGGGCACCAGCATCACGGTCGAGGGGGAGTCCTACACCTCCAACTTCGGCGTGCAGCCGGCGAACCACGGCACGGCGAGCGGCGGCAGGACGGTGGGCTACATCGAAAACGGTGACTGGGTCGGATACTCGTCGGTCAACGTCTCCGGGGCGAAGACCTTCAGCGCCCGCGTCTCCTCGGCGGGTGCCGGTGGGACCATCCGGGTGCGCGCGGGCTCGCAGACCGGGACGGTGCTCGGCACGGTGACCGTGCCGAACACCGGCAGCTGGGACACCTTCAGGACCATCTCCACCACCCTCACCGCGACGGGTTCGGGGCCGCTGTTCCTCACCTTCAGCGGCGGCTCAGGCTCGCTGTTCGACGTCGACACCATCACGATCACCAAGTAGTGCCCGCGGCCGGTGAGTGCTCCACCCGATCGTGATCGGCCTGATCGGTCGTTCGCGGAGGTGGGAGGCTCACCGGCCGCACCTGTCTCTTCGCGGTGGGCCGTCGACGACCGTGGCTGATCGCGGCCGAGGACGGCCCCTGACGGCCGTCCTCGCTCGCTCGGGGCGTTTCATGAGGGTATGTGGGCAGGGGCTTTTCAAATAGTGGACTGTTGTTTGGCGTCTCGTCTCAACCCTCGGTACCCTTGATCTCAAGGTCGAGAGGCGCTGCAACGGGCTCGGGTCCGCCACGCTCGGCCCTGATCTTCCGGTAAGGGCGCCTCCCACAACAGGGAGGTGGACCGATGAACGGATCCTTGAAGCACGCCGGCGAGCACGAGAATGACTCCGCCTCGCACACATCCGGTGACGGTGCGCGTTCCGCGGACGGCACCCAGGGAGCCGAGGCCCGCGCGCGGGCACTGCGCGAGCTTCTCGGGCAAAGAATCCTGGTGCTCGACGGAGCCTGGGGCACGATGCTGCAGGGGGCCTCGCTCACCCCGGCCGACTACCGCGACGATCGCTTACTCGACCATCCGCGCGACGTGACCGGCGACCCGGACCTGCTGAACCTGACGCGCCCCGACGTCATCCTGGACATCCACCGCCAGTACCTCGCGGCCGGCGCGGACATCACCACCACCAACACCTTCACCGCCACCAGCATCGGCCAGGCCGACTACGGGCTGGAGTCGCTGGTGCGGGAGATGAACCTGCGCGGCGCCCAGCTGGCCCGCCAGGCCGCCGACGAGGCGGGCGGGCGCTTCGTGGCCGGCTCTATCGGCCCGCTGAACGTCACGCTGTCGCTCTCCCCGCGCGTCGAGGACCCCGCCTACCGGGCGGTCTCGTTCGACGAGGTCCGCGCCGCCTACGCCGAGCAGATCAGCGCGCTCGCCGAGGGAGGGGTCGACCTGCTCCTGATCGAGACGATCTTCGACACGCTCAACGTGAAGGCCGCGATCACCGCCGCTCGCGAGGTCGCCCCGCACCTGCCGCTGTGGATCTCGGTGACGATCGTCGACCTGAGCGGGCGCACGCTGTCGGGACAGACCGTCGAGGCGTTCTGGAGTTCGATCCGGCACGCCGAACCGCTCCTGGTCGGCGTGAACTGCTCGCTGGGCGCCGAGGAGATGCGCCCGCACGTCGCCGAGCTCGCGCGCCTCGCCGACACTTATGTCGCCTGCCACCCCAACGCGGGCCTGCCCAACGCGTTCGGCGGCTACGACCAGACCCCGGACGAGACCGCGGCGCTGCTCGACGAGTTCGCCAGGGCGGGAATGGTCAACGTCGTCGGCGGCTGCTGCGGGACCTCACCCGCGCACATCGCGAAGATCGCGTCCGCCGTGTCCGGCCTGCCGCCCCGCCAGGTGGCCGAACCCGCGGCCCGCACCCGCTTCAGCGGCCTGGAGCCCTTCGAGATCGGCCCGGACACCGGGTTCGTCATGATCGGCGAGCGCACCAACGTCACCGGCTCGGCGCGCTTCCGGCGCCTCATCGAGGCCGACGACCACCAGGGCGCCGTCGACGTCGCGCTGGAACAGGTACGCGGCGGCGCCAACCTGCTCGACGTCAACATGGACGCCGACCTGCTCGACAGCGAGCAGGCGATGACCACCTTCCTGAACCTGATCGCGACCGAGCCCGAGGTCGCCCGCATCCCGGTCATGATCGACAGCTCGCGGTGGAGCGTGCTGGAGGCCGGTCTCAAGTGCGTGCAGGGCAAGGGCGTCGTCAACTCGATCAGCCTCAAGGAGGGCGAGGAGGCGTTCCTGCAGCAGGCGCGGATCATCCGCGACTACGGCGCCGGCGTGGTGGTCATGGCCTTCGACGAGCAGGGACAGGCCGACACCGTCGAGCGCAAGGTGTCGATCTGCGCCCGCGCCTACGACCTGCTGACGAGTGAGGCCGGGTTCGCCGCCGAGGACATCGTGTTCGACCCCAACGTGCTCGCCGTCGCCACCGGCATCAGCGAGCACAACGGGTACGCCAAGGCGTTCATCGAGGCCCTGCCACTGATCAAGGAGCGCTGCCCCGGAGCGCTGACCAGCGGCGGCATCTCCAACCTCTCGTTCTCCTTCCGAGGCAACGACATCGTGCGTGAGGCGATGCACTCGGCGTTCCTGCTGCACGCGGTGCGCGCCGGCCTCGACATGGGCATCGTGAACGCCGGGCAGCTCGCGGTCTACCAGGACATCCCCGCCGACCTGCTCGAACTCGTCGAAGACGTGATCTTCGACCGGCGTGAGGACGCCACCGACCGGCTCGTCGCCTTCGCCGACACGGTGAGCGGGTCCGGCACCCGCCGCGTCGTGGACCTCGCCTGGCGCGAGGCACCGGTGGAAGAACGCCTGTCGTACGCCCTCGTACACGGCATCGTCGACTTCATCGAGGCCGACACCGAGGAGGCCAGGCAGCAGCGGAAGCGTCCCCTGGAGGTGATCGAGGGGCCGCTCATGGACGGAATGAAGATCGTGGGCGACCTGTTCGGGTCGGGCAAGATGTTCCTGCCGCAGGTGGTCAAGAGCGCGCGGGTGATGAAGCGCTCGGTCGCCTACCTCGAACCCTTCATGGAGGCGGAGAAGGAGCAGGCGCGGCTGGAAGGGCGCCTCGACACCAGCCGGGGTCAGGGCAAGGTGGTGCTCGCCACCGTCAAGGGCGACGTCCACGACATCGGCAAGAACATCGTCGGCGTCGTGCTCGGCTGCAACAACTACGAGGTCGTCGACCTCGGGGTGATGGTCCCCGCCTCGGTCATCCTGGACACCGCCGTCGCCGAGGGAGCCGACGTCGTCGGGCTCTCCGGCCTCATCACCCCGTCGCTGGACGAGATGGTCACCGTCGCCGAGGAGATGCGCCGCCGAGGGCTGAAGCTGCCCCTGCTGGTCGGCGGCGCCACGACCTCGCGCCAGCACACCGCGGTCCGCATCGCCCCCGCCTACGACAACCCCACGGTCCACGTGCTCGACGCCTCCCGCGTCGTCGGCGTCGTCTCCGACCTGCTGGACGCCGACCGCGCCGAGGCACTGGACGCGAGCAACCGCGCCGACCAGGAACGCCTGCGCGAGCAGTACGCGAACAAGCAGCGCACCCCGCTGCTGAGCGTCGAGCGGGCCCGCGCCAACCCCGAGAAGGTCTCCTTCGAGGACCTGCCCGTCCCCGACTTCACCGGCATCCGCGTCGTGGAGCCGGACCTGGCCGTGCTGCGGGAGATGATCGACTGGCAGTTCCTCTTCCTCGCCTGGGAGCTGAAGGGCAAGTATCCGGCGATCCTCGACCAGCCGGTGGCCCGCGAGCTCTTCGACGACGCCAACACCATGCTCGACCAGATCATCGCCGAGGGGAGCTTCCAGGCCAAGGGTGCCTACGGCTACTGGCCCGCCCACTCCGAGGGCGACGACATCGTGCTCGAACACGGCCTTCGCCTGCCGATGCTGCGCCAGCAGACGGCCAAGCCCGAAGGCCGGCCCAACCGGTGCCTGGCCGACTACATCGCCCCGGCCGGAGACCACCTCGGCGGGTTCGCCGTGGCGATTCACGGCGCCGAGGAGCTCGCGGCCCGCTACGAGGCCCAGAACGACGACTATCGTTCGATCATGGTGAAGGCCCTCGCCGACCGCCTCGCCGAGGCGTTCGCCGAGCACATCCACCTGCAGGCACGGCGTGGCTGGTTCGAGCCGGACGCCGACCCCCTCATCGAGGACCTGCACGCCGAACGCTTCCGCGGCATCCGCCCCGCGCTCGGCTACCCCGCGAGCCCGGACCACAGCGAGAAGCGGGAGCTGTTCGACCTGCTGGACGCCGACCGCCTCGGCATGGGCCTGACCGAGTCCTTCGCGATGACCCCGGCCGCGAGCGTGAGCGGGTTGATCTTCGCCCACGAGTCGTCGCGGTACTTCACCGTGGGGCGGCTTGGCAAGGATCAGGTCGAGGACTACGCCGTGCGGCGTGGCTTGGATCTCGCCGAGGTGGAGCGTTGGCTGCGGCCCAACCTGGCCTACGCCCCCGAGTGATCTGATCCGTCGGCCGGTGTCGTGGGGCGTTTACGGCCCCGGCCGACAGGATTCACCTCTAAAGCCAGGGCGGCTCGCCGGGACGGTTCCTGGGTGGAGCGGAGTCCAGTGCACGGGGGACAGGCTTCGGCAGGGATCAAGGTGTCCCGGCGGCTGCTGGAGCAGGGGGTATCGGGCGAGGGGAGGGGATTTTCTGGTTGCCCTTCCAGGTGTCTCGCTCGCCATCGAGAGCGTCTGGGACGTCGTGGTCATCCGCCTGCCTGGGTTGGTTGCGGGCCACGATGAACCGGAGGTCCGACCTTCGCAGTGGTCAGGTCTCGGAGAGTTGGAACCAGACCACCCGGCCGGTCGGGGTCTCGTACCAACCCCAGGAGGCGGACAGTTCCTGAACCAGCCAGAGGCCGCGTCCGCCGCTGCTGTCTGGGTCAACGTCGGAGCAGATGCGGGGCGTCTGTCCAGGTGATCCGGCGTCATTGACGTCGATATGGAGCGTTCCATCCTGGTTGGTGACGGCGACGGAGACCCTGCCGTCGGGGTGGCGGCCGGAGTCGGAATGGCGTACCGCGTTGGTGAAGAGTTCGCTGACCAGCAGTAGCGCGTCGTCGGTCTGCTTATGGTCGATGCGGTCGAGCAGGTCGCGGACGTAGCGGCGGGCCAGGGGAACGGACTCCACCTCGGCAGGGAGGTCGGCCCGGCCCAGCGGCTCCGGCATCCTCATCGCGCCACCTCCAGGAGTCGCTCCGCCGCCATCCGCATTCTGCTCCGGCCCTGCCGGTCACGGTTCGCGCGGGCGGAGATCCGCTCCCAGGTGAACACCGAGGTACGGCCCCGCTGCGCGGCGACGACCCTCGACCGCCCTGGCGGCATGAAGATCTCCACACTCGGCCGACGGCCGGGCGAGAGCCGGACCACGGAGTCGAACCCGAGATCGTTCAACTCCCAGGCCAACTCCAGCAACTCACCACCCCACCCTTGAAGATCACGAATCTTCATCTTCCTGTCATCCCTCCGTCGATCCTGAAGCCGCTCGGCGTTGGGCGTGATGGGTCTGCGGCTTACGCGGAACGGGCTACAAAGCCTGCGATTGCGACGTACCATCACTCTCGGTGAGCGAGCATGTGCTAAATCTGCACCTGCAAATCTGAACCTGCAAGCACTTTCGCACAACCAGTTAAAGATTCATTACGATGTGTGATCAAACAGGTGTCTTGGGAGGGAGACCCATGGCCAGCTTCTCGCCGACCGTCCGCCATCGACGACTGCTGCAGGAGTTGCGACAACTCCGCACCGCGGCCGACCTCAAGCAGGAGGAAGTGGCTGATCATCTGAACTGGTCGACGTCGAGGATGACCAAAGTGGAAGGCGGGACGCTGCGGATCTCCGTCAACGACGTCCGGGCCATGTTGCAGCTCTACGGACTCCGTGAGGGCGCTGAGTACGACGCGCTCGTCCAGCTGGCGAAACAGGCGAAGGAGCGAGGGTGGTGGCATGCCTACAGCGATGTGATCCCGCAGTGGTTCCAGGTCTACGTAGGGCTGGAAGCGGAGGCGTCGTCACTTCGTAACTACGAACCCGAACTCGTTCACGGACTCTTCCAGACCGAAGACTACGCTCGCGCGATCTACCGGGCGGCACGGGTGACCGACGCACCCGACGAGATAGAGCGGCACGTCAGCCTGCGCATGGCCCGACAGAGTGTCATCACCCGATCCGAGCAGCCCATGAACTTCTGGGCGATCGTGAACGAGGCCGCTCTGCGTCGCCGCGTCGGTGGCACCCGTGTCATGAAAGAGCAGCTCCAGCACCTCGCGGACATTTCGGCTCAGCCGAATGTGACCATCCAGGTCTTGCCCTACGTCATTGGCGCTCATGCGGCGATGCTCGGATCGTTCGCCATCCTGTCCTTCTCCGATGGAGCGAGTGAAGTCACCTACCTGGAGTACGTGACCGGAAGCCTCTATCTGGAGAAGATGGAAGAGATTCGGGCATATACGTTGGCATATGACCACCTGCGTGCTTCGGCTCTCGATCCCCGGGATTCAATCGATATGATCGCGAAGCTTGCAAAAGAAGACCTATAACCACTGAAAGGGGCAAAGTGTTCCACGAAGAAATAGCTGGGGCAGTCTGGCGAAAGAGCAGCCTTAGTGGTGGGAATGGTGGCAGTTGCATCGAAGTGGCCTCTTTGAACGGAGGGCGTGTAGGTGTTCGTGACAGCAAGGACCGGAGCGGGCCGGCGCTGATTTTCGCCTCCACTGAGTGGCAAACCTTCATCAGCGGCATCAAGGACGGCTCCCTTGCGGATCCGGCCGCTTGAAGGTCTATCCGAGGCACCAGCCACGGTCGCGGATTGGGCTGTCGAAGTGCTGTCTGTCGGCCGCGCCGTTGTGAAGAGTGCCGTTCCTGAGAGGGGACGGCAACATGCCTGTGACAGGCTTCGGGGCGTGCGTTATCGACTGGCAGTCTCGGGTGCGCGTCGGTGTCCTCAGGATGACATCCGTGCTCCGCTGGAAGTTTCTGAAACGACGGAGGCGAAGCAGCATAGTTCCTGACCTGCCAGGCGAGATTTGCGATGATGTCTCGGGCAGGGCTCGGATCACGGAGTGGGGGAGGGGTGATGGCGTTCGACCCGAGACTGGCGGCGGCGCTGTCGGGGGCCACGCTCCGTCAGCTCGCCCACTGGCGTAAGGCCGGCGTCAACCGTGGCGCGGTGTTGATCCCGGAGATTTCCGGCACCCGGCCCGTTCTCTATTCCTTCCGCGATGTGGTGGCGTTACGGACCTGCGTCAAGCTGTGCAATGACGCCTCGCTGCAGAAGATCAGGCGGGCGCTCGACACCCTCCGCGGCGACTTGCAGGAGCACGATCACCTTTCGTCATACACGCTGGTCGCCGACGGCAGCAGCATCTACCTGGCCGAGTCCGACCAGGCGGTCGACCTGGTACGCAGGAAAGCCAACGTGGTCATCCACGAGATGGTCGATGTCCTGCGGCCGTTCTACCGCGACGGCAGGCATATCCCGCCGCTGCTGCGGCCCCGCGCGTATGTGACGGTGAATCCGGCGGTTCGCGGCGGGGTGCCGGTGATCGAGGGCACTCGCGTTCCCTATGACGAGGTCGCCGCTCTCCTTCGAGATGGGCTCCCTCCGGAGCGGATCTCCGAGTACTACCCGAGCGTCACCCCTACGGCGGCTCTGGACGCCGCCGACTTCGCCGACTACGTCAACAGCTACGATCCCCCCAGGAATCACGTGAGGCTGCTGCTGGATGAGAACGTGTCCCGGCCGCTCCACCAGGCCATCAACGCCTTCGTTCTGGGGCATGAGATCGTCCATCTGCTGGATCTCGACCGCTGGTCCGGGACTCGGGACGAAACCCTCTACCCCCGAGAGGTGGCCGAAGGATTCCACGTCATCCTGACCAACGATGCCAGGCAGATGCAGCGCCCCCGGGAGGTCGAGGCGATCGCCGCCTCCGGGTGGAACACGACTGGGCTCGGGAGTACGCGAAGAAACCCGGAGTGCACGTGGTCTCCGGCCTTGAGCAGTTACCGTCGGTGGTCGAGCAAGTGATCTCCGATCTCCACGCCGGTCCTGATCCTCTTCCGGAGGCCCCCTACCTTGCTTGGAGCAGTTGATCCCCGGGACTTCTACTTAAAGCGGTGGCGAAAGACCGACCGGTGGGCGGGGCCAAGCCTGGCCCTCAGCGGCGCCGAAAAGGTTGCGTCCTGGCTCGTCTACTCATTCCCGCCACCACCGCTGTCGACCATGTGCTGTCCTGGTTGCGTTTCAGACTCGTTCATCAGAGCCGGGCATTGATCAGCCACTACCGCAGCCGAGGCGACCCCCTACCTCAAGATCTGCGAATGTAGTACCGGCGTTCCCCGGGAGGTTCGGCTCGATCGAAGACGCCCGTGTCTTCTGCGAACAGTTCTTTGATTATTACAGCAATGAGCATCGTCATTCGGGCATCGCGATGCATGACCCGGCGTCCGTGCACGACGGCACCGCCGTCAAGATCCGCGCCAAGCGGATCGCCACGCTGAACGCGGCCTTCCTGGCCCGCCCCGAACGGTTCCGTGGTCGACGCCCCTACCCGCCGTCGCTGCCCGCCAGGGTGTGGATCAATAGGTCACTCACGCCCCTTCAGGCCAATACCTCACCACGAACCACAAAAGTGAACTGATGTCTCATTGGGTTTGACGGGCACCGCGGACCACGTAAGGGAAAAAGCGCCCTTCCTGAACGGCAAACCATGAGCCATGATGTCAATGGCGCGCTCGAACAGTCGGGCCAGTAAAGGGGACCAGTAAAGGGGATCCGTCACATGAACCCGCTTGATAACGCCCAACCCGCCTTCGAATCCGAGCTATTTGATCTCGATAGAGTTTCACTGACGGTACTGCGAGGAATGCCCCTTGCCGCACTCGGACCGGCCCTGCCACATGTCGTTGAGGAAGCCGAGGACCCAACCAGAAGCAAGACCTCCTGCTCGAACGCAACCGGAGTTGGCCGACCCTCGGCTCGCCGCAGTCGATCACGTAGGAAGGCTTGCCATGCAGGCAGAAGATCCTTTTGATGACCTGGACTTCCGAACGCACAAGGTTCCCCGGCGCGACTTCGATCAACTGACGCACGGGCAGGCGACGCCTCGCGCGGTCCGCGGGATCCGGCAGGCCGAACACAGCCGGCGCCTGCTCCTGCTTCGTGCGGTTGACGAGAAAGTCAAGAAGCGGCCGGACCTCATGGGTCCCCTGCCGCATCCGGACCGCGCCTGGGAGCTACCCGACCGGGTGGAGCAGGTTTCCCGCCGCACCCTCGATCTGGTGCTCGCCCATCCGTACACCGGAGCGTGGGCCGGCTACACGACCCGGCTGCTGCAGGCCCCACCGCCCCTTTGACGGACCGCGACGATGGGGAGGACCGTCGGATCTGCCGGGCGACCACGGGACTGTCTGCCAAAACGCGGAATTTTCCACCTCGTGTCCATCAAGTCGAAAAGGCTTCATGCTATGCATTTCAGGATCCTTGGTTCGCTCGATGTTTCACTTGATCGAATTGCTCTACAATTTCCGCACGGCCGCCAGCGAACCATATTAGCGATGCTGCTCATGCAGGTAGGAAATCTCGTATCGCTCAACCGGATCACTGAGGGGATATGGGGAGAGGATCCACCCGTCACCGCCAAGGGCCAGATCCAGACCTGCATATCTGCCTTGCGGCGTCAGCTGCGGAAATTCGGTGACGATCATGTGATCGTCACCAGCCTGGTAGGCTATACCATCCATATTCCCACCGAGTCGCTCGACTCTGCTGTATTCCGCCGGATGATCAACTCCGGCCGGGAGCTGGCTGCTGCCGGGAAGATCAGGGATGCGGCAGCCGAGCTTCGTGCCGCGCTCGCGCTTTGGCGCGGCACGGCGGTCGCCTCAGACGTCGAGAGCGGGGTGGTCAGAACGATGGCGATTCGGCTTGAAGAGGAGCGAATCAGGGCCACCGAAGAGTGTATCGAGCTTGAGCTCAAACTCGATCGGCATCACGAACTCGTAGCCGAGCTGAGTGAGCTCGTCAGATCTTACCCACTGCGCGAGCCGCTGAGAGCGTTGCACATGCTCGCTCTGTACAGGTCAGCCCGGCAAGCAGACGCCCTTGAATCATTCCAGGAAATCCGGGCCATCCTCGGAGAGGAACTTGGTCTGGAGCCATCCGACCAGCTTGATAGGATACACAAGTCCATCCTGAAACGGGAAAATTCGCTTACAATCGCGCCCTGGAATGGTCTCGGATCGGAATCTACAGGCAAGGTTGGCGCCATTATCCCCCGACAGCTTCCCAAGGCCGTTACGTTCTCGGCCGGTGAGACCGCTGCGTCCCTGGGGCGGGTGACCCAGTAAGGGCGCCCCAGTGCGGAGATGACAAACGCGACCCCTGATGATCGTCGGCTGTCTAAGCCAGTCGATCAAGAACAGGGGCCGCGTTCGCGTGCCATCATCCCCGATCGATGTGCCCTCCCGCCACCTGGAGCACGTCGCCCTCACCGACCCAGCCGCTGACCTGCATACGCCGGCCGAGGTCCCCGATTCCATGCCCGACCCACGCAGCCACCGGGGACGCCGCTACAGGCTCGGCCCGCTGCCGGCGTCAGCCCTGCTCGCTGTGCTCAGCGGGGAGATGCCCGCGCCCCTTCCCGTCCCTGCACTTGTCCCTGCCGGCCAACCGATGGGGTCGTCAACGTCAACCGAAACCGCCTCGCATATAACGTAATAGCGCGGCGTCATCGCTGACGGGTGTGCGGACAGCATGGCCATGCACCGTGCGTGAGCTTGTTCCGGCGTACGGACGGAATCGGAAGCCTCGACATACGCCACAAGCGGTTCGCCGGCTACCTGTGAAAAAATCCGCGCCTTGGCCGGTGCGAACGCGTCATCGAGAAGTCTCTGGATTTCAGTCAGCTCAACCCACTGGACATCGGCCTTTACCCAGTTCGAGTCCCGGCGGACTGGCTCCATCTGAAGGACATCGATTATATCCTCGTGATCGAGGTTACCGCCGGCTGCCGCTACCAGGAGGCGCTCAATGGCCTGCAGCAACGATATCAGGTGTTCCACCGGCACTCGGCCAATGTCGGAACTCCAGCCACAGAGTTCCACCTCGCCTTCCAGCCTGGAAACATCGAATCGGACGGGTGTTCCCAGACGGTACGGCATAGGGTAATGGCGCAGTTGAGTCCGGCTCAGCATGGCGGTCATGTGCTCGGGCGATGGTGCGCGTTCATTCATTGGTATACCGCTTTCGATGACACTACAGTTGTAGATGGCCTCGAAATAGAAATAGACGCCGCGGTCATGCGATATCCGGTTATGGATTTTTTCGAGCTCATAGACATCGTAAACGCTGTGCATGCAACCTTCCAGCATGCCACGCCATGCCTGCCTTACCAATTCATCGAAGCTCGCAGAGCCGACATCGATAGCGGCGATGCCTGTTTGAGCAAGCGTACCGACGTAGTCGTAAAGGTGGCGCTCAAAGCGGTTTGAGGGCATCACGGGAAAGACTATCTCGCGATAGCCGGTACGCACTGAGAGCACGGCGCACAACGCGGCGAGCAGGCAGCTGGACCGGCTGGTTCGCGTGCGTGCGCTCACGCACTGCACGGCTAGTGCAGCGGCTGGTGATGACATGTAGACGCCCACCGTGTCGTCAGCGTCCGCCTCCGTGAGCTCGGACCCCGCGGAAGGCGTCAGGTAGAGAGGCGAGGGCATTACGGCAAGATTGCTGCTCCAGTATTCCAGCGCTCTGCGACGTTTCTGACATTCACGCTCCGAGCGCTCGAGTTCCGCCTGATCCAAAGGCTGATGACGGGGCGGTCCTATGACTCGAGCGGCAGAATCGCTTATCAGTTCAGCCAGCTCATGCTCAAGGATTCGCAAGGCTGCCCTGTCCACAGCCATGTGAGATAACTCAAGGAAGCCTGCGTACACCACTTCAGCGCTCATGGCCAGGGCGACTCGCAACTGTTGGCCGGCCAGCCGCTGCCCATCAGGCTGTCTTGGGGCTGTGATCTCCAGGTGCCTGGCGAGCTCGGCTTCAACGTCAACCCGATTGGCTCGGCCGCCTTCCAGCGAATAGATGTCAACCATCAATGTGCCAACGGAGGAAACACGCTGACATGGCTGCGGTCCGGTGGCGAAGGACGTCCGTAGCACTTCATGGCGGGCGATCAGGATGGCAAGGCTTTCAGTGACATCCTCCACACTCGCCGTTCCACTCAGGCTGATAGCACACGTTACGACAGGATACGGACGCCCCTCTACCGAACTGGAATCATCAATCCACTTCAGAATGTTGAGCTGACCTATAGTCAGTGGTCCTTGCCGGGTGGTCTCGGCCGAGAAATGTACGGGTACTGAAGATCGCGGTGTAAGTTTGATGACTGACATACCACTTCTCCACACACGCTCACGGCGTGCAAGAATTGATGGTTCGACCATCGCCTTTGGCTATTTCTAGCGCAGGCATCTGTAATCGTCAATAAGCTAGAGACACACCTTGACATCATGAACTGACGTACGATTATGTCTTCGCGTATGGCTGATGTGGTCATGCTTCCGAAAGGAGCGGCCAGGTGAGCGTCAACAAGGGGGTCAAACCGATCGGGTTCTTGATGAGGAATCCGAACCTCGGGACGTTGCTGGTCGTCAACCTGGTCTCGTCGCTGGTGGGATCGGGCGTGGGCATCGCCTTGAGCGTCCATATCTACCAGCTCACCCAATCGCCGATCTGGACAGCCGTGCTCGCGGCGGTCCCGACCGTGGCCGGGTTGGCCTTCGGGCACCTGGCCGGGAGTGTCGCGGACCGCTGGGGCAACCCCCTGCGGATCATACGGATCGCGCTCTTCCTGCGGGTGCTGGTGCTGGTGGCCGTCTTCGCACTCGCCGACTCGCCGCTTGGCCTCGTCTCCGCGGTGTTCGCCCAAGCGGTCCTGCAGCAGCTCTACATTCCCGCCGAGCAGGTGCTCATTGCCGACTACGTCACCGCCGAGGACCTGGCCGAGGCCAACGGCCTGAATTCGTTCGCCTCCAATGCCACCAGGCTGGTTGGGCCGGCGCTCGGTGGGTTCGTCATGGGATGGGCCGGATTCCGCTGGACGGCCATCGGGGTGACGACGCTGATGCTGCTGTCCGCACTGCTCAGCCTGCTCCTGCGGGGCTCCGGGCGGAAGACGCCGACCGCCGGCGGCACGGTGGAGGAAGGCGAAGAAGGCTGCGGCGACGGGTATCTGGCGATGCTTCGACGCAGCCGTCGCGTCCGGGGCCTGGTACTCCTGCAAGTCCTTGACGCGATCAAGGAGGGGCCGCTGTCTTCCCTGTTTCCAGTGCTGATGCTGGGCGTGATCGGCGCCACGTCCGGGCAGATGGGCCTGGTCAACAGCGCGTTCGCGGTCTCGGCCGTGATCGCGGGCCCGGTGATCGGCACGGTGGTCCGCCGACTGGGGTACCGGCTTCCTGTCCTGCTCGGCGCCGCGATCTCCAATGGCGCGATCCTGGTGCTGGCGATCTGGCCGTCGCTGCCGCTGGCGCTGATCGCCTTCGTCGTGTCCGGGCTGCCCTTCACCATCTCCTGGGTGGGCGGGCAGACCTGGCTGCTGCTCAGCACGCCGCGCTCGCTGCGCGGCCGGATCGTGGGTACGACCGGCGCCATCTACGCCGGGGTGTCGCTCGTCACCATGCTCGCAAGCGGCGTGCTGGCGGAATGGTTCGGCCCGCGCTGGGTCATCGGCCTGGGATCCTTCATCGCGCTGGCAGGCCTGATCGCCGTCACCGCACTGCTCGACGAACGCCGGCAGCCGACCAGCACCAGCCAGGCGGCATAGGCCACACCCGCGAAGTGACCAAGACGCCCCCGCCTCTGCCCGAGAGTCAGCCAGGGAGCTGTCAACCGGAAACTGCGAATTTGTTGTCCTGCCGGGCAGGACAACAAACATGCCGCGACGTTCCGCTACCTCGGAAGCCGACCTGCTGTCACGAGGGAAGGCTCTTCTGAGGCTGCCTCGGCGCTGGCATCACCAAAGCGTTGACAGCGGTAGATTCCGGAGGCCAACATTTCGACATGGACATGTCGATGCCTCCAACGGGACTCAAGTCTGCCCTGTTCTCCGACTCGGGAATCAGCGATCAATCACGTATTCAATCGCTCATGGAGGACATGTTCCGGCATGTGCAAGGGCGCGCAAATGTATTGGACGACCGGGTTAGCTGCCTGTCCCAGGTCCTGTATCTCATGTATCTGGCGCGTGCCCGGAAGGCCATTTCCATAGCCGAGATAGGTTTTAGCATCGGCTTCTCGAGCATCGCCTTCCTCGAAAGCTCTCCCCAGGCGAAGGTCACATCCTTTGAAATCAACACCGAGACCTACGCCGGCTCGGCAAAGGAGTTCATCGACTCTCGTTACCCGGGTCGCCATCGCCTGATCTACGGAGATTCCACGCAAACGGTTCCGGCCTTCCAGATAGCCGACCCGATGGATGGTTTCGATCTCGTCTTCTTCGACGGAGGCGACGAGTACTCGTGCGTGAAGGCGGACATCGCGAACGCTCGACGGCTGGCCAAGCCAGGCGCCACGCTCGTGGTCGATGGCATGACTCCCTGGTTCAAGTGGGGAATCGGCCCGACGACCGCATGGGAAGAGGCGGTCCGAGATGAAATCGTCACCCCGCTCGAGTACGTGTCCGACGCGCTTGCCGTCAGTCGGCTTCAGGGACCGACCGAGCGCGCGTGGGCAGTTGGACAATACCGGTAAGCGAAGGACCGCCAAGATCGGCGACGGTAGTAATATGTCCGCTTCCGGATGATCGATTTCCGAGTGACGCTGCGCAAATAAATCACTCCATCCCTACCGGGGGTACCTCGGTAGGGATTCTTGCTATGACGGCTCTTCTGAAGTTTCCTCAGCGCCGGCAGCACCGAGGTGTTGACAGCGGAAGCTTTAAAAAGCCAACATTGCCGTATGGACATGTCGATGCCTCCAACGGGACTCAAGTCTGCCCTATTCCCTGACTCGGGAATCAGCGATCGATCACGTATTAACTCGCTCATGGAGGACATATTCCGGCATGCACAAGGGCACGGAAGCGCATTGGGCGAAGGAATTAGCTGCCTGTCCCAGGTCCTGTATCTCATGTATCTGGCGCGTGCCCGGAAGGCCATTTCCATAGCCGAGATAGGTTTCAATATCGGCTTCTCGAGCATCGCCTTCCTCGAAAGCTCTCCCCAGGCGAAGGTCACATCCTTTGAAATCAACACCGAGACCCACGTCAAGTCGGCAAAGGAGTTCATCGACTCTCGTTACCCGGGTCGCCATCGCCTGATCTACGGAGATTCCACGCAAACGGTTCCGGCCTTCCAGGTAGCCGACCCGATGGATGGTTTCGATCTCGTCTTCATCGACGGAGGCCACGAGTACTCGTGTGCGAAGGCGGACATCGCGAACGCTCGACGGCTGGCCAAGCCAGGCGCCACGCTCGTGGTCGATGACATGATTCCCTGGTTCAAGTGGGGAATCGGCCCGACGACCGCATGGGAAGAGGCGGTCCGAGATGAAATCGTCACCCCGCTCGAGTACGTGTCCGACGCGCTTGCCGTCAGCCGAATTCAAGGGCCGGCCGAGCGCGCATGGGTAGTCGGACAGTATCGGTGAACAGGGTAGAGGCGGAACACGTCGAGGATTTGCGGCGTCACCGCACAATTTTGCCGGTGACGACGAATCCCAGCGTCCGGGCGTACCAGCCGTATGCGTACCCGGTCTCCATCATCGAGGCGCATGCCCCCAAGAACCGTGACTGGATTCTCTCGAACTTCATACACCTGGCCTATGACGAACACCCGATAGAGTCCCCGTCGCTGTGCTTCTATTCTTATGATTTCGCGGCCAATCCGTATCTGCACACTATCAAGGCAGACCGTGAGTGGATGCGAAGGTGGATCGGCCACAGCTTCGCCGAGTTCGTGCATGCACAGCTTCTCGACGGCTGGTATGTCTACGCGTTTGTCGATGAGTTCTTCATCCCGAGACGACCGACGTACGGGGAGAGTTCTTTTCATCACGACGTTCTTGTCCATGGATCAGACAGTGATGCAGGGATCGCGCATCTACTGGGTTACGACGAGTTGATTCGATTTGAAACCACCCGTGTTTCATGGGCGGAGCTTGACGCCGCTTACGAATCCTGCGCGAACGCGGACCAGCCGTGGACGCGATCATTCATTCTCTTCAAATTCAACGCAATGGCATCCTACCGATTCGACCCGCGGTTTGTGGTTGCCGAGCTCGAGCTTTTTCTCGCTTCTGGGAATCCGGGGCGGGCTACCCAGGGCCTGGTCATGCCGGATGGTCGCCTGTACGGCGTGGCGGCGCTTGAAGCGTACCGGGACGAGCTCCTGGACACGCCGCCCGAAGAAGATGCGGGGCTCGATCTCCATGCCCCGCGGGCGCTGTTCGAGCACAGCAAATTGATGTCCGAGCGGTTGCAGTTGCTGCTCGGGGACGATCTGTGGCAACGTCATATCAGCGAGCGATACAGTGCGGTACTTCGATTTTATTCTGCTCTGCCCGTGGCGGTATTCGGTGCAAAGCAGAACAACGACCGTTCGGCACTGCATCGACTGATGGCCGGCTTTCCCGAGATCATCAGGCAACAGACAAGTACGGTGACGGATGCACTGGACTGTCGACACGCCGGCTTCAGGCACGCGGAGCGCAGGGAAGAACCGATGAGCCGTGATCGCGGCGACATGACTAATTCGCGTTACTCGACAAAGGACGCTGACGATGCGGGCGCGCAAGGTTCTTGAACAAGAGTTCCGCGAAGTGACTGGTCGCGAGCTGACGGACATGACGGTAGACGTATTCGGGCTCGGTCTCGACTCGCTGGGAATTCTTTCCCTGCTGGGAGGGCTGCGGGAGGCGGGATACAACGTTTCACTGAACGACCTGATGTCTGCGGCCAGCATGAATGAATTCGTGGCGACGATGGCGAACGCCGAGTGACCGGGGGGAAGCCATCATGATCAGCTCTGGTCCGGACAGACGGGCAGCGCTAGCCGCGGTCTTGGATGAGCGGATCCGTCGTGGAGCTGCCGAGACAGCCTTGGTGGACAGCACGGGCGATGTCTTGTCTTACGCCGACCTCGGTGCCCTTGCCTGCGCATGCGATGAGTTCTTCGGTCAACGGCACGCGGAACGGGTCGCCATCGTCGGTACGGCGTCGATCGAGGTCAGCGCGTCGATCACGGCATGTCTCTGGGCGGGGCGGACCTTCATGGTCGTCGACGACCAGGAAAGCAACGCCGTGCGGCGGCGGCTCATCGATCAGTTCGCCGCCGACGTGGTCCTCCTGACCGGCCCATCCGCCGAAACCACGCCTGCGAACCTGATGGATGAACCGGTCACCGTTACCGGGCGGGACCTGAGCAAAGCCGCCCGGCAATGGGATGACCAGGCTGTGCTCAAGCACAGCGAACGCATGGCGGTGCGGACACCGCAGGCAGCGGCATACTGTGTTCGGACTTCTGGCACGACAGCGGACCCGAAGCTGATCGAGATGAGTCGTGCGGCGATCGAGTCCTACTGCGCGGAGTTCAACGCCAGATATGGCCTCGCGCCGGGCCACCGCCTGGCGCTGTGGGCGGCCCCCACCTACGACGCCCTCTACTGCCAACTGATCTCGGCCCTGGCCAGTGGCGCGGCGGGCGTTGTCGCGCCGATGTCCATACGCAATGACGGGGACGCGGTGCTTCAGTGGCTGAGGGAGGCGCGCATCACCCATTTTGAGACCACCCCGTCGATTCTGAGGCGGGTGGCGTCCGCTGCGGTGCGGCCCGGGGCGTCGTGGCCGCCGCACCTGACGGAGGTGATGTGCAGCGGCGAGTGGTTCGACCCGCAAGTGGCAAGGCAGGTCTTCGACGCCGCGGAGCGCTGCGGGGCCAAGGTCGGACTGCACAATGAATACGGCCCTTCGGAGTGCATTCTGCTGACCTGGCACCAGATCACCCCGGAGGACGCCGACTCGGGCGACATTCCGGTTGGTAAAGCGATCGCAGGACGGACACTGTCCATCGAGCCGTTGGACGGCCGATCCGGATCCTCAGCGCAACACCCCGGCGAGATCGTGGTGGAGTCCGAGCACCTATGTCGCGGATACGGATCGGAGCAGGCCGGCTCGCTTGTGGCTTTCCCGGCACCCAATGGCGTCCCGGTCTTCCGGACAGGGGATCTCGGCTATCTGGACCACCGTGGTCGTCTGCGGTTGTCGGGACGGCGCGATCGAACCGTGAAACGACGCGGTGTACGGATCAATCTCGACCAGGTGGAGGCGGTGCTCCACGCGCTTCCGGCCGTGGGGCAGGCGGCCGCTCGAGCCGACGAGGCAGACGGGCAGGTGATGATCCACGTCTGGATCGTGCCGTCCGACAGCCGCCTCGATCGTGCCGCGGTCCTGACGCAGATCACCGAGACGGTGGAGGTCCGCCTTCTGCCCGACCGGGTGGTGATCTGTACATACCTGCCGCGCCTGCATTCCGGGAAGGTCGACTACCGGTCGCTCAAGGTAGCCGACTCGGGCGACGAACAGGTGGAGGTGACGGCGGATGAGACGACGCTGAAGGCGGTCGCCGCAGCGTTCGAGCGGGTACTGCCCGATGTGGCCATAACCGGCTCGACTGACTTTTTCGCCAGCGGCGGACACTCCCTCCTGGCGCTCGAGCTGAGCGCTCACCTGGAGCGCGACCTGGGAGTCAGGCTGACGATTCGTGACTACCTGGCCCACCCCACGGTCGCCGGGCTCGCCGGCGTGGTGGACCGCAACCGCCGTCAGACTCCGCGATCCGTATCGACCGCTGCCCCAGTAACCCTCGGTGAGGAGCTGACCTCCACTGAACGGCCGATCTGGGTGTGGAGTCAGATGTTTCCCGGCGACGGTGCACTGAACGTCGTCGGGGGATTCACCACGCATGCGGCCATCACCGAGCAGCGCCTCCGGCAAGCGCTGTCGGACTTGCTCAAGGACGTAGCCCAGCTGAGAGTCCGGTACGTCCTGGGCCGCGATCGCCCGCGACGGGTTTTGCACGCAGCAGGTGTTGCGCGGGTCGACGTACTCCAGATCTCCGCATCCGCCGACACCTTCCCCCAACCGGAGGTGGACAGCAGTGCGTACCAGCCGTTTGACGTCGGGGCGGATCAGCTGGTCCGGGCCATATTGGTCCGCTCGAGCACGGAGCCCGCACCGGTGGGCGTCTATCTGATCGCCCACCACCTGGTATGCGACGGAGTGAGCATGGGACTGCTCGTAGCGGAGCTGCAGCACCGCCTTGGCACACCGGAACGCCGGACATCGCTGTCTTCGCTGTGCGTGCTGCCCCCGGCAAGACCGGATGCCCGTCTCGTCCAGTCTGCGGCAGGGCACTGGTCCACGGTCAGGCGTGGGCTGAAGGCTCAGCCTTACGACGAGCGGCTGCGCCCGAACGATGCCGCCGCGGGAGCGTCGGTGGTCGATTGGCGGCTGCCGACGCAGCCGATCAGGGAACTCGCGGACCGCCTGTCAGTGAGCCGGGCGGCTGTCCTCATCACGTTGATCGCCAGGGCGGTCGGCCGGGTGCTGGACCGGGACCAGGTTGTTGTCGAGACACCGGTCTCAACGCGGACTCCGGATGAGGTCCGCTCGATCGGCAATTACGTGGTCGACGTGCCCCTGCTGGTCGATGCCGCCGGTCAGGACACCACCCGCGTCATCGAAGCGGTTAACCGCGACCTGTTGGCGGCTGTCGACTTCGCCGCGCTGGTCCCGGGATTCGGCAGCGTACGGCCGGGACAAGGGTGGGCACCCGTCGGCGACGTCGTCGTCGTCCTGGAGGATCACGTGCCTGCGCCGGCTGTCGAGATCGACGGCGTGGCGAGTTCGGCTACGCAGCTCATCGGCTCGCCCCCGCGCCATGCCCTCGCGTGCTACTTCCGGGCCGACGCACTGGCCGAGGACATCACCTGCGTCGTCACGGGCCGCTCCGACGGTGAAATGGCACGTGCACTGTGTGCTGAGGCCGACGCCACTCTCACCACCATGACAAAACAGTTCTCAATGAGGAGGTTCGGCGATGGCCAACGTCGTGATTCGACCCGATGAACGCTGGGAACTCGAGCAGCTGATGGCCGGGATCGATCCCGGCAACACAGTGGTCCTGGCGGATGAGGTCACCGAGGCGATCAGGCGTTCGTCCAAGTGGGTCGATTCGCTCGCCGCGAGACCCGAGTTGCTGTACGGCGTCAACTCCGGCTTCGGCGCGCTGGCCAACGTCCGCGTCCGGCCCGGTGAAGAGGCGGAACTCCAGCGTCGCCACATCCTTTCCCACGCATGCGGCATCGGGCTCGGTGCTCCCGTTGAAGTCGTCCGGATGATGCTTCTGATCAAGCTGCTGACCTTCCGCGGCGGCTACACCGGCGTGTCGCTGGAGGTCGCGGAAAGCCTGCTGCGGATGCTCAACAACGGCATCCACCCCGTGGTACCCGAGCGCGGCACCGTCGGTGCGAGCGGAGACCTCGCACCTCTGTCCCACCTGGCGCTTCCCCTCCTGGGCCTCGGCCAGATCATCCTGGACGGCCAGGTGTGCGACACCAGGGACGTCGAGGAGCAGCTGGGCCTCGGCCGGGTAGAGCTCGGTCCCAAGGACGGTCTCGCGCTGACCAACGGGACCCAGTACATCTCGGCCGTCGCGGTGATCGAACTGCGGCGCCTCCTTGAGCTCGCGCGCTCGGCCGACCTGATCGCGGCGATCAGCACCCAGGCATTCAGTTGCGCCGACAGGTTCTTCCACGAGCGATACCACCGCGATTCGGGGAACCGGTGGCGGGCGGTGGTCGCCAAGAACCTCTCCCACTACACCCGCGGCGGAAACCACGCAGCCTTGGACTCCGCTGCACCGTCGATGCAAGACCCCTACTCGTTCCGATGCACTCCTCAGGTCCACGGGGCCGTGCGCGAGCACATCGCATACGCCCAGAACTCGATCCTCAACGAGATCAACACGACCGCCGACAACCCGCTGTTCTTCGTGGATGACGACCTGGTGCTCATGGGCGGCAACCTGCACGGCGAGTCGGTCGCCATGGCCGCGGACATGCTCGGCATCGTCGCCACCGAGCTTGCCGCCATCTCCGAGCGCCGGACCTACCAGCTACTGTCCGGACGCCGCGGTCTCCCGGACTTCCTCACCGAGGATCCCGGCGTCAACTCCGGGCTCATGATCAGCCAGTACTCCGCTGCGGCGCTGGTAAGCGAAGCCAAGACCCTGGCGCACCCCGGCAGCGTCGACTCGATTCCAACCTGCCAACTGCAGGAAGATCACGTGAGCATGGGTGGCACCTCCGTGCTGAAGCTGCGGCAGATCGTGGACAACCTGGAGAACGTGCTGGCCATCGAGTTGATGACCGCATGCCAGGCCGCCGATCTCAAAGCCGGGCTGGTCCTTTCCCCCGCGGTCCGCGGCGCACACGAGCGTTACCGCACACGAGTGCCCCGGCTCAAGGACGACCGCGTCTTGGCCGGCGACATCGAGCAAACCCGCCAATTCCTCCGGCACGACCTGGCCGGCGACCTTGTCGCGGAACAGACCGCCGTAGCCGGTGCTCGAGAAGAGGCGGGTCGATGAGGCCAATGGATTACCCGCGGGTCCTGGAAGAGGTTGAAGCCTGCTGGCGTGATATCGCGCCGGAGTCCGCGATGAAGCCGGCCCCGCACGACGACCTCTTCGAAAGCGGCGCCGACTCCTTCACCTTCATCCGGCTGGTGCGATCGGTTGAAGCCGCGTGCGATGTCACGCTGCCGATGCTCGAGGTCTTTGAGGCTCCGCAGCTGGCTACCATAACGCGTTGCGTTATCGCAGCCAGGCGACGCTGAGATGGCGATGGTTCTGCCTGCCACCGCGGCCGAGTTCGGCCTGTGGTATCAGGAGCAGGCGGCCGAACTGCGAGGGCGTTACCTGTGCCTGGCGGCCGCGGAGCCATGCCCCGGGTCGCAGGTGAGCCTTCGCGACGCGGCCGGCGCCATGACCGCCGCCCTGGCCTGCCATCCCGAGGCGCTGGCACGGTTCGCGGTCGACGAGCAAGGCATACTTCACAAGTTTCTCGAGTCGCCTGCGGCTTCGCTGCCCGCGGAGGTCCTTGTGTTCCCGGCGGAATGGCGGCGCACGGACGTCGTCTCCCACCTGGCAGGGCTGCCGACCCCCCTCGCGACCGGGCCGCTGATCCACCTGGCCGCACAGGCCGATCGCAGGGGAAACGCCACGCGGCTGTTCGTTCTGGCCCACCACATCGTCTGGGACGCACATTCCGAGGAGATCTTCTGGACCGAGGTCGACCGCCGGCTTACCGGACCCGGGGCAGGCGACGCGGGACATCACCATCCCGGCTGCGGTCCTTCCGTGCACCGCATTGCCACGCGAGACCATGCCCCGCTCGTGACCGACCTGCAGCGGCACCTGGCGATCTCGAATGGCGACCGTGTCTGGGAGCAACTTGCGGCCGCGGCGCGGAGGGCCGGAGTCACCCCGTTCGCCTGGACCGTCGGGCACCTGGCGGCTGCCGCAGCGGCTTGGTCGGAGCCGGCGACGGTCATGGCGTACATCGACGTGGACCTCCGCCCGCTGGCCGGTACGTCCCAGGACACGATGGGATTCCACCTGTCTCAACTGGAAATCGCCACCGTCGACCGCGGCACGTCCGGTCCGGCCGCGGCCGACGCCGTCCACACGGCTGTGATGCGCCGGCTGGCCGCCGCCATGCGGCAGGAGATCCGCCCGGTCAGCGAAGCCGCCGGCCACGGCGGTCACCCCTGCAAGTTCTATTTCCGTGACAGCCGGCATCGGCGTCGTCTGCGTCACCTGCGGCCCGTCGACATCCGCTTGCCGGTGGCACGTAACCAGCTGTCAGTAGGCGTGACGGTCACCGATACCAGCCTTGAAGTGACGGTGACCGCACGACGCGGCACCGCTGACAGCACCGGTATCGCTCGTTTGGCGCAGCTGGCACGCCGGCACCTGATCTCGGCAGCGGCATACGGTGAAAGGGCGGCCCCCGATGCAGCACCTTAGGCTCGACGGCCCACCGGAAGTGTGGTGGCTCGCCAACTCCACGGCGGTTGCGGAGCACCTTCGCCGTAACGGTGCGGTCGTCATCGACGGCGATGGGTTGTGCCAGGACGTAGCGACTTTCCAGCGACTCGCCGCCGCGGCTTGCGGGCCGCTCGCCAAAGACAACCCGGAGCACAACAGCATCGACGATGACCCCACGGGCACGATCAACAGTCCGACCCCCTACTCACGGACCAGGAAGCTGCTGTGGCACAACGAGAACACGTTTGCGCGCATGTGGCCCAGGCGAATCATCTTCGGCTGCCAGGAGATCGGGGACGGTGGGCAGACACCGACTGCGGACATGACGGCCGTCTACGAGCGGCTTAGCAGCTCGGCCAAGGACGTCCTCGCCACCGGCGTCACCTACGTTCGCCGACTGGGGATGGACCTCGGGCTCGACTGGCGCAAGGTCTACCGCACCACTGATCCAACCGTTGTCGAGCGCGCCTGCGAACGGGAGGGCGCCACCTGGAGGTGGGATGAGCGCGGCGGCATCCTTACCACCGAGCAGCGGCGGCCGGCTGTCATCCTCGACCCGGCCACCGGCCGACCCTCGCTGACAGCGCAAATCCTGCATTGGCATCCTCGGGCACTGGACGAGGATATTCACGATTCGCTCAGTCTGCTTTACGAGCCTCACGAGTTTCCCAAAGGGTGCCGACGCGGGGACGGCAGGCCGATCCCCGACGCCGTCATCGACGAACTTGTAGAAATCTGCTCCGACCTGGAGGAAGTCGTGCCCTGGAAGGCGGACCGCACGATAGTCGTCGACAACCTGCGCCGCAGCCACGCTCGTAACCCCTATACGGGCGTGCGTCGTTTGCTGGTCGCCGTCGGCGACCTCGTCGACTGCGCAGAATTGGCAAGGCCGTGACCACGCGCGCGCACAGCCTTGTCGGCGAACTGACCGGTTCCACCGCCGCCGCGGTCATCGAGCAGGGCGCGGTCACCACCCATGCGCAGCTACTCTCGCACGCACGCGAGGTCGCCATCCATTTGCGCCGCCGCGGGGCCGGACCCGGGGCGATCGTGCCTATCCAGGCGGCCCCGAGCACGACCGCCCTCGTCCAGATCGTGGCCATCCTGATGACCGGAGCCGCCTTTGCTCCGATCGATCTCCGCGTGCCGCCACGCACTGCCGCCAGGATCGCCCGTCTGTGCGGTGCCGCCTTCATCCTCGGGGACGCCGGCGGGACGACCGACGGCGTCGTCTGGCTCAGCCCCGGGGACGTGGCCAATGATCCAGGCGCCAACCGCCTCATACCAACCGTCCCGCAGGACACCGTGTACGTGATCTTCACCTCAGGCACCAGCGGCGATCCAAAGGGAGTCGTCGTACCCGAGCCGGCCGTGCGGGCCTACCTCGACTGGTCGATGCGCGAGTACGACTGCACCCGAGGATGGGGGGCACCGCTGTTTACCTCGCTGGGCTTCGACCTGACGATCACCAGCCTCCTCGGACCGCTCCTGAACGGCAGACGGGTACAGGTTCTCGATCCCTTGCGTTGGCCGCTTCAGGTCGCCACCGACCCCGGCATCCTCCAGGGCTCCAGTTTCGTCAAGATGACGCCAAGCCAGGTCAACATGCTGTGTGAGCTGCTGGAGGCGAGTGGAGCCCGGTGCTCGATGCCACTCCTGGTTGTCGGAGGTGAGGCCCTCTACGGGCAAAGTATTGCCCGCTGGCGGCACAGCCTCCCCGACACGCTGGTGGTCAACGAGTACGGCCCTTCCGAGGCGACTGTGGGCTGCTGCCGCTACACCGTGCCGGCCGGCTTCACCGGTCACGAGATTCCGATCGGGACCGCCCCGCCAGGTGTGGAGTTGAGTATCGAGGGACAGCCGCCCCAGGCCGGAGACGAGCTTGAGGAGGGTGAGCTGGTAATCGCCGGGGTGCAGGTGGCGACTGGTTACCTCACCGCCTCGAACTCGGACGACGCCGCGGATGGCCGCGGGCAGTTGCGACCTTTCCCCGGTTCCGCCGGCAAGCGCAGCTACCACAGCGGAGATCGCGTGCGGCGCGACCACGACGGAACCTACACCTACGTCGGCCGGCTGGGACGGGAGGCGAAGGTCGCCGGCTTTCGGATCAACCTGGCCGCTCTTGAGTCTTGCCTCAATGCCTTTCCAGGGGTGGTGAGCGCCGCCGTCCAGGCGGACGAGGTGCACGGCCTCCACTCGGCCGTGGTGACTCGGGACGGCGGGACGACCCAAAGCGATCTTCTCGCGCACCTGCGCCAGACATTTCCGTCCTATGCGCTGCCGCGTTTCATTCGGATCAACACACAGATCAACGTCACAGAACGTGGAAAGTCGAGCGCGTCATGGGAGTGACAGGAAAGATGCCGGACACCCCGATCACGCCAGCCGACCTGAACGGTGACCTGACCGCCAGGCTGAATGACGAGCAGTCCCGGTATATCAACGAGCGGCTGATGTCAGCGGGCCGTGTCCTGTTCCGAGGATTTCCCCTCGAAAGCACAGCCGACTTCGCGAAGGCGGTTCAGGCACTGGGCGGCGACCCGTTGCCATATACGGAGCGCTCCACACCGCGAAAGCAACTCGAGTCCGGAATCTACACGTCGACCGAGTACACCCGGGAGGAGGAAATATTCTTCCACAATGAAAACTCTTACCAGGCGACCTGGCCGGGCAGGCTCTTCTTCTTCTGCCAGCGGCCGCCCACTTCAGGCGGGGCAACGCCACTAGCCGACGTGCGTCAGGTCACCGCGTCGCTTGACGTCGACCTCGTCGAAGAGTTCCGCAGGCGCGGCTGGCGGCACATCCGAAATTACCATCCACAGATCGGCCTGCCGTGGAGCGAGGTATTTGGAACCACAAGCCGCGAAGCCGTGGATCTCTACTGCGGAAACAACGGCATACAAACGCACTGGAACAGCGACGGGACTCTCCGCACCGTAGCCGATCGAGTGGCTCTTCATCGCCATCCAGAAAACGGCGATGAACTATGGTTCAACCACATAGCCTTCTTCCACTGGACAACCCTTCCCGAGCGTGTCATCGGAGTCCTTGAGGAGCTTTTCGGAAGGTCCGGCCTTCCCAATAACACCGTCTACGGTGACGGGGCGGAAATTCCAGCGGAGGTATGCGCACACATCCGCGAGAAATATCGTGAGGCAGCGACACGGTTCGACTACCGGCAAGGCGACCTGCTGATGATCGACAACATGCTGACGGCCCACGGACGCGAACCGTACGAAGGGGAGCGACGGATCGCGGTGGCGATGACCTGACCTGACCTGACCTGACCTGACCAGGCCAGGCCCGGCCGGGCTGGAGCCGCCGACGAAACACCTGCCCAAGGTTCATCGAGATCGAAGAAACCGATGCGAACCGGCAGTGTCGACAAGAGAGGATCAGCAATCGTGCGTTATGTCCTGGGAATTAGCGGGCTGGGCCAGAGCCAGCCATACATGCGGCGGTCGTTTCCGGGGCTGGGCGAGCGCGTATATCGGCTCGCCCAGGGGGCGGACTCGGCAGCGGCCCTCGTCACCGAGGATGGCATCGTGGCCGCCGCGGCCGAGGAGCGTTTCGTGCGACGCAAGGGCACCGGAGAATTCCCGCAGGCCGCGATCGAGTATGTGCTCGGAGCGGCCGGCATCACTCCGCGTGACGTGAGTGCGGTCGCGCACAACTTTGACTTCGGCCGGTACCAGACATACTTCGAATCCGAAGGGGCGATCGAGGAATACAAGCACGTGTACGCGCCAGAGGTCATACACCGCGATCTATTCGCAGCATTTCCAAGGGAACTCTGGAGCGATGACCTGAAGGTCATCCCGATATTGCACCACCAGGCCCACGCCGCTAGCGCGTTGCACTGTTCCGGCTTCGGCTCTGCCGATGTCCTGGTCGCCGACGGGATTGGGGAGTTCGAGAGCACGTCGCTTTACACAGGCGGATCGCAGGGACTGCGGTTGCGCGGCCAGGTGCGCGGACTGCACTCCGTGGGACTCGTCTACGGGCTGGTTACCATGCATTTGGGATTTTGGATGAACTTCGACGAGTACAAGGTCATGGGACTGGCGCCCTACGGGGACCCGCAGCGACTTCGTCCGGCGTTCGACACCCTTATCGTCCGCCAAAACGACGGCCGTTACACCACGCCTCTGACATACTTGAACGAAACAGCACAGGAACGCGCTACTTACCAGAGGTCACTGGAACATCTCGCCTCGGTTCTCGGCCCGCCCCGGGAACCGGGTGCGAACCTCGAGCAGCGTCACCTCGACATCGCCGCGGCGCTGCAGGCCGTGACCGAGGAGACCGTCGTCGGCTTCCTGGCGGCGCACCGGGATGAGCAGTCCAGCGAGAATCTATGCCTGGCCGGCGGCGTGGCCCTGAACTGCGTCGTCAACCAGGCCATCCGCAAGAGCGGGATGTACCGGCGACAGTTCGCCCAGCCGGCGGCCGGCGACGACGGAACGGCGCTGGGTGCGGCGCTGGTGGTGATGGAGGAGGAGGGCGCCGAGGTGCCCAGGAAGCGGGTTCGCCCGCGCATCGGGCTGCCCTACCTCGGTCCGGCATTCACCTCCGAGCGCATCCAGGCCACGCTGGAGCGCACCGACCTGCGATGGCGGCGATGCGAACTCAACGACCTCGTCGCCGAGGTTGCTGGGCTTCTGAGTGACGGAAAGGTCGTCGCGCTCTTCCAGGGCCGGATGGAATACGGCCCGCGAGCGCTGGGGAACCGCAGCATTCTCGCCGATCCACGAACCGTCGAGATGAGGGACCGGATCAACTCAATGGTCAAGCAACGGGAGGAATTCCGGCCGCTCGCGCCGGCGGTCTTGCACGAGTACGCAGAGCAGTGCTTCGAGATCGACGATCCTGACGAGTATCTGTGGATGATCGAAACCGTCGATGTCCGTGAGGCTTGGCGTCCGAGACTTGGGGCGGTGACGCACGTCGACGGCACTGCCCGGATCCAGGTGGTGCGACGCGAGGACAACGAGCTCTACTGGCGGTTGATCGATGCCTTCCGGGCAATCACCGGCATTCCGGTCCTGCTCAACACCTCGTTCAACTCGCGCGGAGAGCCGATCGTCTGCTCACCCGAGGACGCGGTGGCGACGTTCTCTCGGATAGACATCGACGCGATGGTCATGGGAGACCATCTGGTGTCGCGATAGAAGGGCCAGCGGATCCGTGGATCCCCGTAGCCAAGGCAGGCTCTCGGACCTCAGGAGGCAGCCGTGAGAACCATCGATGAAACTCAAGAGCTGATCGGGAGCATCTGGGTTGAGCTTCTCGGCCTTGATGCACCGCCTGACCGCTCGGCGCGCTTCTTCGCCGTTGGCGGCGACTCAATCTTGTGTGTGCGCTTTGTCGCCATCGCGCGCACACGGGGTGTCGAACTCACCATTCGCGACGTACTAGAAGATGACGAGATCGAGTCCCTCGCGGCCCGAGCACGTCCAACGGGGGAGCGATCGTGACAGGTCGGGGCCGCGACACCATCTCCGAGTCTGTCCGCGCGACGCTCTACGCGGCAGCCGGAGGCAGCGAGGTGGAGGCATTCGAGGTTCCAGACGACCGATGGGTGCAGATACCCGCGCTGGGTCTGGTCTCGCCGGATGATCGCCGACGGCTGCCGGCCGGTGCCGTGGATGCCTTCCCGATGAGCGAGCAACAGGCCGTGATGGCCACTCGGATGCTCATGGCCGCTGCCCTCCGAGACCGCGGCGCCATCGGTGTCCCGGCCTATCACAACGTCGCAACCTCGCGTCTGACCGTACCTCGCGTGGAGCCCGCAGCCTTTGAGGCGGCCGGGCTTGGCTTGGTGCGGGAGCATGAAATGTTCCGCTCGCTGCTGGACTTGGACCGCTACTCGCGCCCGATGCAGATCGTACTGAGCCATGTCGACCGGCCATTGGTGAAAGTTTGCGACTTGCGAGGGCTCCACGACCGTGAACAGCAACAACGGTTGGCCGAGTTCGCTGACGCCGAGAACACGCGGACCATCGATCTGAAGGATCCGCCCCTCGTCACGATCACGGTCCACCTCCTGAGCGAGACGGCGATCACCTTGACCCTTACCGAGCCGCATGCGATTGCTGACGGGTGGAGCACCCATCTGAACCTGGTGGAATTCCTGGAGCGCTACGTCGCGGAACTTACCGGGCGGCCCCCCGAGCAGCCGGCGTCATCTGCCTCGAACGCCTCGCCCCGCTTCAGACTCCGCGAGCATAGCGCGCAGCAGCTCTTCCAGTCGCTCACGCTCGCCGACTCACAGTGGTGGAGCCGGTACCTGGACGGACTGGAAACGCGGTCGAGTGCCGAGACCACTCGCGACTGCCACACCTGGCAGGACTCGGTGGAGATCGCAGGCCAGGAGAATCGGATGCTGAGCCGACTTGCGGCGAGTTCCTCCTCCGGGTTGAAGTCCGTGCTTCTCGCGATCCACCTTGAAGCGCAGGCGCGATTGGTCGGCGGGCGGAGCATCCTGACCGGCGTCCCTGTCAATACCCGGCTCGCGGTACCGAACGGCGTGGATGCGCGGGGGATGTTCCTCAACGTCGCCCCGCTGCGAATCGACGTCGCAGCACCTGGTAAGGAGGCCATTGCCCGGGCGCATCGGGAGCTGATGAAGGTCACCATGCGCGGCCGGACTCCGCTGGCCCAGTTGGCCCGCACTGTTGGCAGGGCAGTAGTGCCAGCTTCCCTGTTTGGCTTCAACAGCTTCCATAGCATCGCCGGCGCCGCGCTACGGCTCGGTCTGGACACGCTGGAGGCGGTCGAAGACTGGTCCCACACGGACTTCCCGTTCGAGGCCAGCTTCAATCGAAGCGAAGAGACAGGCGAGCAAATCCGCATTCTGCTCTACTCCGAGGGCTCCTCACATACGCGCGCCGATGCGACTGCGGCGTACCGCGACGCCGTTCAGCGGTTCGCCCAGCTTGATTGATGAGGGAGAGCAGGGCGACCTCACTTGTTATTCACCAGGCCGAGCTGCCGGCAGGCACCGTGTCGCTGTCCGCCGCCAAGCGTCAGCCAATGGCTCGCGTCACCGGGTTCGGGTCCCGCGAAGCGAATGCCAGAGCCGCGCGAGCGGCCTGCTCAAGCATCAGCTGCGCCCACGTTCCAACGGAGAGCTGAGACTTGCTGGCCGCCTCCGTGATCATGGCAAGCTGATCGTCGGTGACATCCAGGTGCAGTTTCAAGGCCATGGCGCTGTCGCCGATACCGGCACCTTCATGCCTGGCATGATCGTGACCCCTGGCGTGATCATCAGCGGTTGCCCCAGCCGCGATACCTCGGTCAGCCAGGTCCTCGCCGCGCGCGGCGAGGCTGGCGCGCACCTCGCGCCGCAGGTCGTTCCTCGACCAACCAAACAACTCTGCCTTCCGAAGCCAATAGTCCTGCTCCGGTTCGGGGAGACTGGCGACTGCGGCGTGATGCTCGAAGCTCAATCCCGCTCTTCGCCTTGCGTGCGCGAACTTCCTGGCGACCCACGCATAATTGCGAAGCGTCTTGTAATCAAGCGAGGTTTGCTCGATAGCACTGCGGTAACGCCCGGTGAAGCGAGTTTCACCGTAAATCAGCCAGTCGCCTAGGCACCATGCCGAGCTGCTCACGGCCTCGGCCAACCCCTGGCCAATTCCAAGCCAATTATCAAATGGTATCCCACTGTCAAGGCGCAGTCCTGTTGAGGGCAGAACGGCGACACCGGCTGTGATATGACCTGCGGGCAGGGGCAGGAACTGCGAAGGCACTCCTGGCTTAGCTTTCATTACCCATCCTCCCTGAATATGGTGCAGTTAGCGGGAGTCGCCAGCAGCGTGATCCTATGAACATGGCCACGGTTGGCCATGAAGAAGTACACCCCAATCGCCGAATTATAGGGCGCGTGCCGGCGCGCAGAAGTAGTCAACAAGATCGAATTCAAGCCTGTACGCTCCAGGCGGTAGTGAAAGTTCCTACAAGCTCAAGACCTGCCCACTTTCGTCTGCTCGCCCGGTCCATCGCTGCACAAATCCACCATCGACCTCTCGACTGAGGCTAACCGTAAGTCCGGCGGCCGGCCTTCCCTGGATGCCGTTAACGACCCGGACAGAGACGCTCGCGACGAGATTCGACCCTCCTTGTAATCATGAATCGAAAGCCGACCCTTTCGGCCACCTGGCTTACACATCCGACCATGGAGGGCGCCGGTCCTTCTTCGCTCTCACGGCGCTCTTATCGGACTCCTCTCGCCTCCACGCGATAGCAGCACAAGACGCGTACCTACCTCTTTCGGACTTCTGTCATCTCATGTAGCCGACTGTCCGGAATATGCAGGGCACCTCAAGGTCCAAGCTCTGGACCTCGCGGACATCCTCGGGCGAGATTGCAAAACCTCGTTGGAGTTGATAGCGGCAGGGCCTATGAAAGCGGTAGTGGAGCGTGCCCTGGACGTCGGCGACACCCGTTCCTTACGTCGCTCTGCCGAGGACGACGACACGCTCGTATCTGCCGTCGATGATCCGGCCAGGTTGCCGCCGATTTCCACCGCGGGCAAGGCGGAGGCGTTCTCGGCTGGTGAGATGGTCGCTGCCCTGTACCGGGCTGGTGATCGAGAGCGCCCCGATGCGTAGATGGCAAACGCGACCCTGATGATCGTCGGTGTCTAAGCCAGTCGATCAGGAACAGGGTCCGCGTTCGCGTGCCATCATCCCCGATGGACGTGACCCAGGTCGCCTGGCCGCCGGTCACAGCGCAGCACTGCAGGCACTGCCACCGCGAGCCGATTTTCTTCGAGTGGCCGCGCATCAGGTCGGCGAGATGGTTCAAGAGGGCGTTCGACAGCGGCAGGCGGGCGGTGTGCCGGTGTCTTCGTCGCCGATGTGAGCGGCGCGGCTGAGCACGGGACGACTGCTTCAGCTTTCGTTCGCGGCCGAGTACGGTGGCTGCCGGGCCTGGTTCCGGAACTGTGCGGGCGACAAGCCGACCACGCGGCGGAACGCGGTGCTGAAGGCGCTCTCGGACAGGTAGCCCGTGGCCCGTGCGAGCTCGGAGATCGACAGGGTGTCGCGGGCGAGGGCGTCGCGCGCGAGGCTCATGCGCCATTGGATCAGGTACTCCAACGGCGGGATCCCGACGTGGTTCTTGAAGGCCTGGGCGAACGCGGAACGCGACATGTGGCTGATCTCGGCGAGTTCCTTGAGGCTCCAGGAGTGGGCCACGTCCGCGTGCACGGCACGCAGGGCGGCACCGATGCCGTCCTCGTTCAGGGCACCCAGCCAGCCGGTTGGCCGGTCTGTCTGACCGGCGTGAGCACGCAGCATGTGTACGAGCAGGATCTGTGCGAGGTGGTTCTGCACCAGCGGGCCGCCGGCGGCGGCGATCCCGATCTCGGTGGCGAGGAGATCGATCAGCTGCGCGAGCCGCCTGCCGTGAGGATCGGCCCTGCGGACGATCACGAGCGGCGGCAGAAGATCGGTCAGCAGGGCCGCGTTCCCGTCGTCGAACGCGATGTGCCCGACGCAGAGGTAGAAGTCCTCCTCGGACTCCGGGCCGATCCGCACGAACCCGTCTTCGGCGCCCGCCAACACCGGCTCCGCGGGGCGCGGGCTCGCGTCGAGCGCGCCGGCCAGCACGTAGGGCGGCGGGTTGCCCAGCATGAAGGTGTCACCCTCCCGCAGGAGCACCGGCTCGTGCCCTTCGAGGATCAACCAGCACGTGCCGCGTACGAGGCCGCCGATCCGCACGTGCAGGAACGTGTCGAAGCGCAAGGCCCACTCTCCCGTGGCCCGGAGACCGGGCCCGATCACCGTGTGGGGCCGGAGCAGGCCGATCGCGTCGGCCACCGGATCCCGAAATCCGAGCACTGACGACACCTCCTGGACGATACGTAAAGAATGCCGGATTCTGCATTATGGATGGTATCCCCGATCTCCCGCAGTATCGATGGCGAACGGATCGGCATCGAGAGAGTGATGGAGATACCCACATGGGACAGCTGGAAGGCAAGACGTCGGTGGTCACCGGGGGCAGCACCGGTATCGGTCTGGCCACCGCCGTCCGGCTGGCGGACGAGGGCGCGTACGTGTTCGTCACCGGCCGGCGCGAGGCAGAACTGGAGGCCGCCGTCAAGACCATCGGAGCGGACCGGGCCACCGCGGTCGTCGGCGACATCTCGAAGCCGGAGGACCTGGACCGGCTCTACGCGGCGGTCCGGGCGCGGGGCAGGGGTTTGGACGTGCTCGTGGCGAACGCGGCGATCGGTTCGTTCGTGACGCTGGAGCAGACCACCGAGGAGCACTTCGACCAGACCTTCGCGGTCAACGTCCGAGGCACGCTGTTCACCGTGCAGAAGGCGTTGCCGCTGCTCAACGACGGAGCCTCGATCGTCCTGGTCGGTTCGACGGCCGGCGACCGTGGAGTGGAGGCGTTCGGCGCGTACGCGGCGTCGAAGGCGGCCGTCCGGTCCTTCGCGCGGACGTGGTCCAACGAGCTCAAGGGCCGGGGCATCCGGGTCAACGTGGTCTCGCCGGCATGGATCGAGACTCCCGGGGGCACCGCCGTTTTCGGCGACGAGGAGACCGCCAGGGCCGTCAAGGAGAACGTCGCCGCGACCGTGGCCAAGGGCCGCATGGGTCAGCCTGAGGAGGCCGCCGCGGTCGTGGCCTTCCTGGCCTCGGAACAGAGCAGCTACGTCGTCGGCACGAACATCTACGTCGACGGCGGCACGAACCAGATCTGAGCGGGCACCACCCGGTGGGTGGCATCTGAGGCGTTCCAGGTTCTGCGCCGCCACTACCCGGAGCGTGCGGTGAACCGCCCGTCGCCCAAGAGTGCGGTTCGATGTGACAGGGAATGCGTCCCGGATCGGCATCGGCGCAGTTCAGGGGTGTGATGGCGTGGCGGCGTCGAATCCCGTCCTCCTCGTTCGACGCGTCAGCGAGGCCGGGTGAGACCGGCGGAACGAGTACGGCGACGGGGATCCGTCGCGGCAGAGAGGAAACCGTCATGACCGCCTTGCACCCCGGAGCCACCGTCACCCGTTCCGTCACCCCGGCGACGCGTGTGCTGCTCGCCTGCGCCGTCGCCGCCGCGCCGCTCTTCGCGGCCGTGTCGCTGGCGCAGGTGTTCACCCGCGAGGGCTTCGATCTGACGCGCCACCCGTTGAGCATGCTGAGCACCGGCGACCTGGGCTGGTTGCAGATCGCCAACTTCCTGCTCAGCGGGGCTCTGACGGTGGCCGGCGCAATCGGCCTGCGCCGTGCGCTGCGAGGTGCGCCCGGTGGCACCTGGGCGCCCCGGCTGGTCCTGGTCGCGGGGGTCGCGATGGCCGCGGCCGGGGTGTTCGTCATGGATCCGGGCGACGGCTTCCCGGCGGGCACTCCGCTGGGTCAGACGGGTACGTTGAGCGCGAGCGGCCTCATGCACATGGTCGCCGGGTCCATCGCGTTCACCGCGTACATCGTGGCCTGCTTCGTGCTGGGCCGCCACTTCTCCCGGGCGGGCCGCCCAGGCTTCGCCGTCGCCTCGCGGCTCAGCGGTCTGGTCTTCGCCCTCGGCGACGGGTGGGCGATGGCGGGCGGGACGGCCGGATCGCTGACCCTGGCGATCGGCGCGCTCACCGGGATGGCGTGGATCGCGGTGGTGGCGGCGGATCGATGGATCGCGCTCAGGTAGCGAGGTTCGCACGGCCCGGTCTTCTCGCGTCGCGAGGGGGCCGGGCTTTTCGCGTTCCGAGGACTGGGAACGCGCCGCACCTCGCCCTTTTCATTTTGTACCAGATTCGCGCGCCTCATGAGACATCAAAAAGTACTTCATACTGCCCGTTGCGAACCGACCCGACGAACGATGGGGGCAACGGAATTGGGTTACGTACTGGGTTTCGAGGAGATCCACTCGACGGATATCGCAGACGTCGGGGGAAAGGGAGCGCACCTGGGAGAGCTCTCGCGGATCGAAGGCGTTCGCGTGCCGGACGGCTTCTGCGTCACGACGGAGGCCTTCCAGCGGGTCGTCGCCGAAGCACCGTCGATCAATGCTCAACTTGATCTGCTGTCGCGCGTGAAACCGGACGACCACGCGGCGATCCGCACCCTGAGCGCCGAGATCCGCCGCGTCGTCGAAGGCGTGACGATTCCCGCCGATCTCGTGGCGGCGATCGGTGAGTCGCTCGCCCGGCTCGGGGAGCAGGAATCCTACGCGGTGCGTTCCAGCGCGACGGCCGAGGACCTGCCGACCGCGTCCTTCGCCGGCCAGCAGGACTCGTACCTGAACATCGTGGGCCTGCCGGCGATCCTTTCGCACATCCGAATGTGCTGGGCCTCGCTGTTCACCGAGCGGGCGGTGACCTACCGGCGCCGTAACGGCTTCGACGACCGCAGGGTGCGGATGGCCGTGGTCGTACAGCGGATGGTGTTCCCCGACGCGGCCGGGATCCTCTTCACCGCCGATCCCGTGACCTCGAACCGGAAGATCGCCGCCGTGGAGGCCGGCTGGGGGCTCGGTGAGGCGCTGGTCTCCGGTCTGGTCGCCGGGGACGTCTACGCGGTGCGCGACGACCAGATCGTCACCACGACGGTCGCGACCAAATCGCGGTTCGTCCAGGCGTCGCAGGCAGGCGGTACCCGGGAGGTACCCGTCGAGCCGGGGCGCCAGACGCAGCCGGCTCTGACGGACGCACAGGTCGTGCGTCTGGTGCGGCTGGGCCGGCGCATCGAAGCGCACTTCGGCAGGCCACAGGACATCGAGTGGTGCCTGGTCGGCGAAGACTTCCACATCGTCCAGAGCCGGGCGATCACCACCCTGTTCCCCGTCCCGGAGACCGACGACCAGGACAACCACCTCTACGTCTCCGTCGGCCACCAGCAGATGATGACCGATGCGATGAAGCCGCTGGGACTCTCCGTGTGGCAGATGACGACCCCGAGGCCGATGCCCGAGGCGGGCGGACGGTTGTTCGTCGACGTGGCTCCCGCCCTGGCGACGCCCGCGGGGCGCGCGAGCATCCTCGGGAACCTGGGGAAGTCCGACCCGCTGATCCGGGACGCGCTGCAGACCGTCCTCGACCGCGGCGACTTCATCCGCTCGGTTCCCGACGAGGACTCCGTCGCCGCACCGGCCGGTGCGGCACCCGCTCCGATCGAGACCGATCCGGCCGTCGTCACCGAGCTGATCCGGCACAGTCAGGAGTCCGTCGCCACCCTGCGGAGCGAGATCCAGCTCTTGTCGGGGACGGCGCTGCTCGACTTCATCCAGACCGACATCGCGGAGCTGCAGCGCATCCTGTTCGATCCGCGGAGCCTTCAGGTGATCATGGCGGGGATGGAGGCGGCCTGGTGGCTCAACGACCACCTCGAGGCGTGGCTGGGGGAGAGGAACGCGGCCGACGCGCTCACGCAGTCCGTCCCGCACAACGTCACCTCCGAGATGGGGCTGGCGCTCCTCGACGTCGCGGACACGATCCGACCGCACGCGGACGTCGTGACGTTCCTGCACCGTGTCGTGGACGAAGGCCGGGAGGGCGACGGCTTCCTGAACGAGCTGGCCGGGCTCGCCGGCGGGCAGGAGGCACGTGACGCCATCCGGGGCTACCTCGACGAGTACGGCATGCGCTGCACGGGCGAGATCGACATCACCAGGACGCGCTGGAGCGAGCAGCCCGCCACGCTCGTGCCCGCCATCCTCGGCAACATCAGGAACTTCGAGCCGGGCGCCGGCAAACGACACTTCGAACAGGGACTCCTGCAGTCACGAAGGAAAGAGCAGGAACTCCTGACGCGACTGCGCGCCCTGCCCGACGGGGAGCGGAAGGCCGAGGAGACCAAGCGGATGATCGACCGCGTCCGCACCTTCGCCGGATACCGGGAGTATCCCAAGTACGGCAAGGTCAGCCGCTACTTCGTCTACAAGCAGGCGTTGCTGAGGGAGGCCGATCGCCTCGTCCGCTCCGGCGTCCTGCGCGAGAAAGAGGACATCTTCTTCCTTCGTTTCCCTGAGTTGCGGGAAGTCGTGCGCACCAACGACGCGGACGCCGAGCTCATCCTGCGAAGGCGGGAGGCGTTCCGGTCGTACGAGGCGCTCACGCCGCCCCGGGTCCTCACCTCGGACGGCGAGGTCATCACCGGCCGGTATCGGCGTGAGGACGCCCCGCCCGGCGCGCTGGCCGGCCTCCCGGTCTCGGCCGGGACCGTCGAAGGCCGTGCCCGGGTCGTCACGGACATGGCGCGGGCCGACCTGGAGGCGGGCGACATCCTGGTCACCGCCTACACCGACCCCGGCTGGACCCCTCTGTTCGTCACCGTCGCGGGACTGGTGACGGAGGTGGGCGGCCTGATGACGCACGGGGCGGTGATCGCGCGGGAGTACGGCCTGCCGGCCGTCGTGGGGGTGGAGCAGGCCACCCGGCTGATCCGGGACGGGCAGCGGATCCGCGTGCACGGAACCGACGGGTACGTCCAGATCCTCGTCTGAGCCGACGCGGCGTCCCGGCGCCCTTGAATCTTTCAAGGGTGCCGGACGCGACTCGCGATCGGCGGACCGAAACATCAGACATACGCCTTCAGCGTCGGCGTCCATGGAAATTTCATCAACGTCGCTGGTTGCACGTTCTTCCGCGCGGTCGTTTCCCTGCAAGACGACGAATCGACCGGCGATGGATTCGGACTTCGAGATCCCCTCGCCGTAACGGTTGCGGCTCTGTTGAAATCGCTCGACCGTTGACCGCGCCGGGTGAGAATGCTGAATTCGCGGTGGCCGATGTCAGAAGTATTAAGGAGGAACGGAGATGCTCGCCGCGAAACTGCTTCGTCGAGGGCTGGCGCTCGGATCCGCGCTCATCGTCACCTGCGCGTTGGGTGTCGTGAGCCTGGCGCAACCCGCCGCCGCGACCAGCGCCGTACTGTACGGCAGGGTGGAGTGCACCAATTCCAACCACTATGGAAATGTCAGCAACTGGTATCCCTTGAACGTGAGGCTCTCCACCGGATCGTCCCAGATAGTCCCCGGCCTGGTCACCGTTCCCGGCACGTACGCGTTCCAGTTCACCCAGGCACTGCCCGCCGGGGCCACGGGCATGGGGGTCAGGGCCCTGTGCAGCAGCGGCCACTCCCCGTACGGCGACTTCGACGGAACGTCCGAGTACACCAGCATTCCCGCCGGGACAACCAGCATCACCGCGAGTTGGAGGTGCTCCACGGCACCGGTCAACCCTGGCCCGTGGATGACCAACTGCACCCTGCGGTCGGTGTCGTTCAGCTAGACCTCGTCCCGTTCCGGCGAGTTCGCGCGTCTGTGGTCAGGCCGGAGCCGGGTGAGGTGAGTGAGGACTCCCAGGCCGGTGAGCGAGCTTCCCGGAGCGGGCATCCGGGGTCATCGGCATCACGGGCGGCTCCCTCCGAGGGGCCGCCGGGGGTCTTGGCGGCCGGTTGCGGGTTTGTTCGACGGTTTGTTTGACGGTGTCCGACTGCTCGCGCTCGATCCCAGGCGCGCGTCACGCCGAGGTGCGTGAGACACGGCTTGACGGCCAGGGCGCCAAGATGGTGCGGAAGACGTAAGATTGCAATCGACTCCAAATTTTCAGTAGGCTCCATACATGTCTGAGGGCCTGCGCGAGCGCAAGAAGCGACAGACCCGGCAGCGTGTCTCCGATGTGGCCCTCGGTCTGTTCGTCGCGCGTGGCTTCGACAACGTCACGATCGCCGAGATCGCTGCGGCTGCCGAGGTGTCGGTCAACACCGTCTACAACTACTTCCACACCAAAGAGGACCTCGTCCTGCCACCGGAGGAGGCATCCCCGCAGCGACTGGCCGACATGGTGCGCGGGCGTGAGCCCGGCCAGTCGGCGGCCGATGCGGTCCTGGCGCGGCTGCGGCAGGAGGTGAGCGGGCAGGAGCGCAGGGTCGGGCTGAGCGAGGGATTCGGCCGTGTGCTGGAGATGATGCGAGCCGCGCCCACGCTGACCGCCCGGCTTGAGCGGCTTGCCCACCAGATGACCGCCGAACTGGCCGCGCAGTTGGTCCAGGAGACCGGCGCCGAGCCCGGCGACCCGGTGCCGCAGGTTGTCGCCTGGCAGCTGGGGAGCCTGCACAGCATGGTCCTGTCGGAGATCGGCAGGCGGACCGCGGCCGGCGAGCGGCCGGACGTCATCGCCGCGGACGTGCTGAAGCTGATCGACGCCGCGGAGGGCCTCATGGGGGAGCGCCTGCTCGGCTATGCCGTACGAGAGGGATGAGCAGTTGTTCAGAGTGACGATCAGAGGGAAGTTCACCGGGCTCGACGACGCGGGGCGGGCGGCCGTCCTGGCCGCGGGCGACATCGCCTACACCGAGGCCGGGACGTTCACCCACGATCAAAGCATGACGGCCTTCACCTTCCGCTGCCAGGTTCCGGCAGGTCCGGACGACGGCCAGGACGAGGCGGCGCTCGGTGCGATGGCCGCGCTGGAAGCGCACGGGCATTCGCACGAGATCCTGCAGCTCGCGGTGACCGACATGCGCGAGATCAAGATCCGCCCCAAGCGGCGTCGGATGTGACCACCGAGTCGGCCTCGGCATGGATCGCCTCCGACCGCAAGCCCGACAGTGCTGCCGCTTTCTGGTGACATCGCCGGCTACGTCGACAGCCGCGCCCCGGGCCGGTGCCTTCGGGCGAGTCATGACGGTGTCCGCGCTCGGCGTGGTTGTCGCTCGTCGCGGTTGCCGATCATTTTCGGCGGACGGGGTGAGAGCGTCATCTCCGGGGGGATGTCGGGAACGGATGCCGGGGTGCCTCTAGGAAAATCGTGGGAAATGAACCTTTCATCCGTTTTGTAGCGTATGGCCAGTTCCCGGGCGGTCGCCGTCCGGGGAGCGTGCGCCATGGTTGCTCCGGGGCCGGGGGGTGGGCGACGGTGGTGACCCTCTGGCGTGAGGACTCCGCCCTCATTCGGCGCGCCAGGTCTCGTCATCCCGGCATTCGAAATCCCGGCCTTCAAAAGGAGACCTTCACACGATGAGGTCACGTACGCTCCGACTTCTGCGCGATCAAGTGCACGTGTCCGACGGCGTCACCGTCCACCGAGTCTCGGTCTGGCGGATGGTCGTCGCGGCCGCCGTCGCGCTCGCGACCGCGCTCATGTTCACCACCGTGCTGGCGGGCCCCGCCTCGGCGCACGGCTCGATCAGCGACCCGCCTTCGCGCAACTACGGCTGCTGGGAGCGCTGGGGAGGTGACTTCCAGAACCCGGCCATGGCCCAGCAGGACCCGATGTGCTGGCAGGCCTGGCAGGACAACCCCAACGCGATGTGGAACTGGAACGGGCTGTTCCGCGAGAACGTCGGCGGCAACCACCAGGGCGCGATCCCCGACGGGCAGCTGTGCAGCGGCGGCCGGACCGAGAACGGCCGTTACCGGACCATGGACACGGTGGGCGCGTGGAAGACCGTGGACCGTCCCTCCTCGTTCACGATGAACCTGCTGGACCAGGCCTCGCACGGCGCGGACTACATCCGCGTCTACGTCACCAAACAGGGCTTCAACCCCAAGACCCAGGCGCTGAAGTGGAGTGACCTGGAACTCGTCAACGAGCTGGACAGGAGGCCGACGGGCACCAGCACGGCCATCCCGGTGAACGCGCCCGGCCGTACCGGCCACCACATCGTCTACACCGTCTGGCAGGCGAGCCACCTCGACCAGTCGTACTACTTCTGCAGTGACGTCAACTTCACCGGCGGCACGAACCCCACCCCGACTCCCACGCCCACTCCGACCCCCACTCCGACTCCCACGCCCACTCCGACCGTGACCCCGACCCCGGGTCCCGGCGGCTGCTCGGCCACCTACCGCGTCACCTCCCAGTGGTCCGGTGGCTTCCAGGCCGACGTGAGCGTGACCGCCGGCTCCAGGGCGATCACCGGCTGGACGGTGAACTGGACCTTCGCCAACGGCGAGAGGATCAGCTCGTCCTGGAGCGCGACCGTGACCGCGAACGGATCCGCGATCACCGCCCGCAACGCCGCCTACAACGGCTCGCTGGGCGCCGGCGCCTCCACCACCTTCGGATTCATCGGCTCCGGCTCCGGTAACACCCCAACCCTCACCTGCACGGCGACCTGACCCTCTCCCGCCGAGCGGGCACACGTCGGCCCGCCGCCGAAAGGCGGCGGGCCGACGACGCCTGGAAACCGCACGCGTAGCGGGCGGGAACCTCCGCTCTTCAAGACGAAGCGGAGGTCAACGGGAGTCCCGACCTCCCGCAGGGGACGTCGCGGACTATCCCGTCGCGGCCTGTCTCGGCGCGGACTTTCCCGGCACCGCGATGGAGGTCACGACCAGGCCGTCGGAGACCAGCCAGCGGCCGGTGAAACCGGTCAGCTCCCGGCCGTCCACGACGGGGCCGGGGACGAGGAGGCGGGCGGTGAACGTACCGGAGGGGGAGAAGACGAGGTGGGCCTCCTCGAAGCCGAGCCAACGCCTGGCCAGCGGGAACCACGCCTTGTAGACGCTCTCCTTGGCGCTGAACAGCAGCCGGCCCCAGTGCACGTCGTCGTTCAGCCGCTCCAGCGCGGCCCGCTCCTCGGGCAGCGAGACCGCCGGCAGGATGCCGTCGGGGAGCGGCTCGTGAGGCTCGGCGTCGATGCCGATGGTGAGCGCGTCGCGGGAGACGGCCGCCGCACGGTATCCGGCGCAGTGGGTGATGGCGCCCACCACCCCGTCCGGCCACACGGGGGCGCCGCGCTCACCGGGCAGGATCGGCGCGGGCGGCAGTCCGAGCTCGGCCAGGGCCTGACGCGCGCAGTGGCGCGCGGTGCCGAACTCGCGCCGCCGCTTCTCCACCGCGCGGGCGACGGCCTCCTCCTCCTCGGGGAACAGCACGACGTCCGGCGGGTCCTCGAAGCGTTCCGAACTCGCCACCCACGGCGGCAGGATCTTCTCGATCACGAGGCGGCCTTCGGGCTGGGCAGGATGCGCCTCAGCTGACCGGGCGCGGTGGACCTGGGACGCCACTCGCGGGGATAGCCCAAGGAGACCTCCTCGAAGCGGATACCGTCGTGCCAGGTGGTCCTGGGGATGTGCAGGTGACCGTAGACGACCGCGGCGGCGTCGAAACGCAGGTGCCAGTCGGCGGTGCGCTCGGTGCCGCACCAGATCGCGAACTCCGGGTGGTACAGGATCAGGGTGGGTTCGCGCACCAGCGGGTAGTGGTTGACCAGCACCGTGGGCACCCCGGGCGGCCTGGCCTCCAGGCGCCGTTCGGTCTCGGCGATCCTGGCGTCGCACCAGGCGTCCCTGGTGGGGTACGGGTCGGGGTGCAGCAGCATCTCGTCGGTGCAGACCACCCCCTTGTCGTACGCGCGGGCGAGCGCCGCCTCCTTCGTGGCCACACCGGGCATGCGGAAGGTGTAGTCGTACAGCACGAACAGCGGGGCGACGGTGACCGGGCCGCCGGGGCCGGTCCAGGTGAGGTAGGGGTCCTCGGGCGTCGCCACCCCCAGGTTCCGGCACACCTCGACCAGGTGCCGGTAGCGCTCCTCGCCGCGCAACTGGACGGGGTCGCTGGGGTGGGTCCACAGCTCGTGGTTGCCGGGCGCCCACACCACCTTCTCGAACCGTTCGGCGAGCAGTCCCAGGGTCCACTCGACGTCGGAGACCTTCTCCGAGACGTCCCCGGCGACCAGCAGCCAGTCGGAGGCGGAGGTGGGCCGCAGCTTCTCGACGATGTCGCGGTTCTCCTGGTAGCCGATGTGCAGGTCGCTGATGGCCAGCAGTGACGTCATGCGCGGCCCGTCCTCCGAGAAGCGGTGTCTCGCGGCGCGAGTCGCGTGCTTCGCGAGCCGGTCTCTCCCCGCGCGAGGCCCGTCACCGGTGTACCCGTCATCGGTGAGCCGAGCCGATCGCCGTGCGTCGTCACCGTGAGCGCCCGCACCGTCCCCTCGTTCTCTTCCACGTTTCCCAGCACCGCCGCCTCCGTCTCGCCCTCTTCCCCGGGCGCGGTCACGACCCCGTGATCGTCGAGCAGAAGAACCCTCTCACGACCGCTCCCGTGGGCACACCCCAGTCCACCCCCGAAGGCATCAAGTATGGCAATACTCATACAGTTTGAGCAGGCGGTGACGATCCTTAACACATGACGACATTCGACAGCATGCCCCAGTGCTGTATCGCACCTCCCGACCTGCTTGCGGCGGTCGCCGAACACGGAACCCCCGCCGAGCGGGAGGCCGCACTCAGGACCCTCGCCACCTCGGAAAGCGCCCGCGCGCAGCGCGCCTCGTTCGGTGGCGCGCTGCGTCAGCTCAGTCTCACCCTCTCCGACGTCGAGCCCGCCCCCGGCATGGTGCGTACGGTCTACGACGTCGAGAACGGCGGCGACTTCGACCTTCCCGGCAGGAAGAGGCGCGGGGAGGGCGAGCAGCCGTCCGGTGACGCGGCGGTCGACGAGGCCTACGAAGGGGCGGGCCTCACCTACGACTTCTACCGGCGGGTCTTCGGGCGCGACAGCATCGACGGGCGAGGGCTGGAGATCGTCTCCTCGGTCCACTACGGGACCGACTACGACAACGCCGCCTGGATCGGCTTCCAGATGATCTATGGTGACGGCAGCGGGCAGATCTTCACCAAGGGCTCCCTCACCCGGGCCGTCGACGTCGTGGCGCACGAGCTGACCCACGGCATCACCCAGTTCACCGCGCACCTGGTCTACAGCAAGCAGCCCGGCGCCCTGAACGAGTCGTTCTCCGACGTCTTCGGGTCGCTCGTCAAGCAGTACGGCAGGGGACAGACCGCGGAGCAGGCCGACTGGCTCATCGGTGACGGCATCCTGGGCAGCGCCCTGCGGGGAACGGCCCTGCGCTCGATGAAGGCGCCGGGGACCGCCTGGTCGACCCCGGCCGGGGGAGGCGACCGCCAGCCGGGACACATGCGCGACTACGTGGACCTGCCCGACGACGGCGACCCCTCCAACGACCACGGAGGCGTCCACCTCAACTCGGGCATCCCCAACCACGCCTTCTACCTCGCCGCCACCGCCATCGGCGGCAACGCCTGGGAGCGCGCCGGACGCGTCTGGTACGTCACGCTCACCGAGCGGCTCCGGCCGCGCTCCGATTTCCAGGAGGCGGCGGAGGCGACCGTGGAGGTGGCCGGGGAGCTGTTCGGCGCGGACGGGGACGAGCAACGGAAGATACGCGCCGCGTGGCAGCAGGTCGGAGTCCTCTAGAAGCCGTTCGAGGTTCGAAACCCGGAGGAACCTGTGAGGCCGCGGGGCCTCAGTGACGTGGGTCGGGGCCCTCGGTGACGCCCCAGGTCTCCGCGAGTCGGCCGTCGTCGATGCGGAAGATCTCGATGAGCACGGGCCGGGCGTCGCCACCCGGGGCCGCCATCCCCTCAACCGACGAGCGGACGGCGACCTTGTCACCGTCGATCAGGATGTCGTCGGCGACAACGCGCATGGCCGGAAACCGGGCGACGACCTGGACCCAGGCCTCCTTGCCCGCTTCGAACCCGGTGGCGCCAAGCGGGTGGTTGAGGAAGTCGGGGGTGAACAGTTCGGCGGCCTGGTCGAACTGCCGGGTGTTGAAGCATTCCTGCATCCGCAGCACCAGGGCGCCGGCTTCCTCACGTGTGGTCATCGAAGGGACCTCCTCGTGTTCGGTGGGATCCGCCCCATGGCGAAACGACGCGACCGCATAAGCGGGGCGTCGCCCCGTTTAGATGTGGACAGCATACGGGGCGTCGCCCCGGTTAGGGTAGGCGTGAGATGTCCAGCCGAACGCCTGAACACATTCCAGCCGAGTCGCAGACGGCTCCCGTGCACGACCGGGAGCTACGGGCCGACGCGCGTCGCAACCGTGAACAGGTGCTGCGGACCGCGCAGCGGTTGTTCGCCTCGCAAGGCCTCGGCGTCTCGCTCGATGAGATCGCCCGCCGCGCGGGTGTCGGTCCCGGCACCGTCCACCGGCACTTCCCCAACAAGGAAGCGCTGTACCTCGCCGTCGCGATCGACCAGATCAGACAACTGGTCGCCGAGGGAGAGGCACTCACCGGTACCGACGATCCAGCCGCCCTGTTCACGCTGTTGTCCCGGATGATGGCCTCGGGCGCGGAGAACGCGGCGGTGAAGAGCGCGCTCACGGCCGCCGAGTTCGACCTGCGCGACGCCGCTCCGGACGCCGCCGCCGACCTCACGCACCAGGTCGCGCACCTGCTCGATCGCGCCCGTCGCGCCGGCGTCGTACGCCACGACGTGACGGTCGAGGAGGTGATGGCGATCGTCGCCGGTGCCTTCGCCGCGATCCGACACGCCGACGCGGACACCGACCGCGAACGCTCCGCGCGCATCGCTCGAATCATCCTCGACGGACTACGACCCCAACCCCGGTGACAAGGACCTCCCTGCCTGTCACACCGCACCGTGAGCACCCGTCTGTACGGGGGCCTTCCCCGAGCTCGGCATCACCTCGCACGCAACTGCGCGACGCCCTGATGGATACGTCAGGCGACTGATGTTCGGGTTTGTCGCGCGCGACATATCGGCGCCGCGCGCCGTCATCGCCCAGGAAACCCCGCGCGGGACCGGCCGGGCCGCGCGGGCCGGTCTAGGATCGCGTCCATGAAGGTCTCGGTCGTCCGGGGAGGCGGCATCGCCGGCCTCGTCACGGTCACCACGGTCGACTCCGCGTCGCTGGCGCCGGACGACGAGACCGAGCTGCGCACCCGGGTGGAACGGGCCGGGCTGTCCGGCGTGCCGGAGCGGCAGGTGGGCGCCGAGGGGCGGCCCGACCGTTTCGACTACGAGCTCACCGTCGAGGACGGCGGCCACGTGCTCACGGCACGCGCACGCGAGGGCGACCTGTCGGGCGCGCTCCGCGCGCTCATCTCGTACGTGACCTCACTGCCGGGACGGCAGGAGCGAATCGGCCCGCCCGGCTGACCTCCCGCCCTGTCTTTTGCCGCTTTTTCGGTCTCATTCCTGTTATTTCACAACAGGTTTGACGCGCGAGACTCCATGCCGTCGTCGTTTTCGGCGCGAGAATTCCCTCGTAACGGTTCACTGATGGCATGATTCGCCAATGTGTGCAGTTCACAGGGGTGACGGGGTTCCCCGGCTCCTGTTGGTTTTATTGCGCATCGGCGGCAAATGTGTCCACGTATGAATTGCTTGGTGCGCGTGAAATCACATTTGCGGGGAGCTCTTTGGATATGCGGAGGTATATGTGAAACGCGTCATCGTCACCGCGGCCGTCGTCCCCCTCGCGGCGGCCACGTTGGTATCCCCGGCGCAGGCCCGGCGGGCGGTCGCCGAACCGGTCGTGGAGGCCGAGTACGTCGTCCTCTACACCGAGGGCGCGCGCCCGGCGGACGCCCGGCAGGCCATCAGGGCGGCGGGCGGAAGCATCCTCAGGGAGAACACCGCGATCGGCGTCGCCACCGTCAAGACGGCGAACACCGACTTCGCCGAGGCGGTGCGCGACGCCGCCTCGATCGACGACCTCGCCCACAACCGGTCCATCGGCAGCGTGCCCTCCGCCGGGAGGGGAGCGGCGGGCCACGCGGCCGTGCGGGCGAGCGCCGTGGAGAAGGCCGGTGACGGAGCCCTGGCCGCCTCCACCTTCGGCGCACCCGCGCCCGCCGCGGAGCCGCTGTCGGAGCTGCAGTGGGACATGAAGCAGATCCACGCGACCGTCGACGGCTCCTACCACCACCAGCAGGGCGACCCGGGCGTGCTGGTCGGTGTCATCGACACCGGTGTCGACGGCTCCCACCCCGACATCGCCCCCAACTTCAACCGCGAACTGAGCCGTAACTTCACCGTCGACATTCCCGTCGACGCCGACGGCAAAAAGGTCGACGGCCCGTGTGAGGAGGAGCCGGACCGCTCCTGCGAGGACCCGGTGGACGTCGACGAGAACGAGCACGGCACCCACGTGGCGTCGTCGATCGCCTCCCCCATCAACGGGATCGGCATATCGGGCGTGGCGCCCAAGGTCTCGATCGTGAGCCTGCGGGCCGGCCAGGACTCGGGATTCTTCTTCCTGCAGCCCAGCGTCGACGCGCTGACCTACGCCGGTGACATCGGCGTCGACGTGGTCAACATGAGTTACTACATCGACCCGTGGATGTTCAACTGCGTCGACAACCCGGCGGACTCTCCGGCCGACCGGCAGGAACAGGCCACGATCATCAAGGCGATGCAGCGGGCGCTCACCTACGCGCACAACAAAGGGGTGACCCTGGTGTCCGCGGCGGGCAACGGGGCCTTCGACTACACCAAGGAGATCGTCGACACCTCCAGCCCCGACTTCGCCGGTGTGCCCGGCGAGTCGCCCCACTCGCGCACGATCACCCCGAGCTGCGTCTCCATGCCGAGCGAGGCCAAGCATGTGATCTCGGTGTCCTCGACCGGCATCAGCGGGCGCAAGGCGTACTACTCCGACTACGGCAACGGCTACATCGACGTCTCCTCCCCGGGCGGGGACGTCTACGACACCGCGAACGGCGACCGCGACGTCACCGGGGCGACACTGGCCGCCTATCCCAAGTCGCTGGCCGAGGCGCGCGGCCAGCTCAACCCCGACGGCACGCCCAACGTCACCAACGTGGTCCGCAGCTGCAAGGACGACGTCTGCGGCTACTACGTGTATCTCCAGGGCACCTCGATGGCCTCTCCCCGCGCGGCCGGGGTCGCCGCGCTGATCGTGAGCGAGTACGGCCGGCGCGACCGGGTGCACGGAGGCAGGACGCTCCGTCCCACCGTCGTGGAGAGGGTCCTCAAGGGCACCGCCACCAGGACGCCCTGCCCCACCCCGCCCGCCCACACCTACACCCGGCACCTGCCGGACGGCAGCACGGCGACCTCGACGCAGACGTGTGAGGGAAACGCGTCGCGAAACGGCTTCTACGGCTACGGGATCGTCGACGCCCTCCGGGCGGTCCGCTGACCCGAACGGCGAGGCCCGGCGTCCGCCGCGTGGCGGACGCCGGGCCTCGCCGTTTTTACGCCTTCTTGCGCCATGGGTTGACTTACCCGCAGCCCGGCCCGGGGATGGATCTTCAGATGCCACCGGTCACGGGCCATCCGCCTGCCGTCGGACAAACGCATCCAGACGTGGTGTCGCTTGCGAAGTCCTCTGTGGACGAGAAGGAGTGATGCCCATGGCCGCCGTCACGCGTGGGACCGACCGGTCCCGTGAGCGGATGGACCCCCATCCGGGACGGAAGGCGACCCCGCCCGCCCGCACCCAGGCCGACGCGCCGCCGCAGGTCACCGGCGGGAGAGTGACGGATCCGGCCGTACGGGCGGCCGGCGTACTCGTCGCGGGTGTGGACGGGCCGGCCGGTGCGGGAGACCCGGTGACGAGGAGGGGCGCGTGAGCCCGGTCGTGGTGATCGGCGCCGGTCTCGGAGGTCTCGCCGCCGCGGTCCGGCTCGCCGCCGCCGGACGGGACGTCACGATCGTGGAGGCGAACGAGGTGCCGGGCGGCTGCTGCGGTACGGCCACCCTCGGCGACTACCGCTTCGACACCGGTCCCTCGGTGCTGACCATGCCGGAGGTCCTGGCCGACGTCTTCGCCGCCGCCGGACAGGACATGGAGAGCATGCTTCCGCTGCGGCGCCTGGACCCGTACTACCGGCTGCGCTACCACGACGGCTCCCACCTGGACGTGGTGGCCGGGGAGGAGGCGATGACCGAGCGGGTGCGCGCGCTGAGCGGCGCCGCGGAGGCCGCGAGATACCGGCGTTTCCGCGCCAGGCTCGGCGAACTCTTCGACATCGAGTGGCCCGCGTTCATCGACCGCGACATGACGAGGCTGCGCGACCTCGCCCAGCCCCGCGTCCTGGCGCGCCTCGCGGCCCTGGGCGGCTTTCGCAGCATGGACGCCCTTGTCAGGAGCCACCTCACCGACCACCGGCTGATCAAGGCGCACACCTTCCAGGCCCTGTACGTGGGCCTGCCGCCCCGCCAGGCGCTCGGGATCTACGCGGTCATCGCCCACATGGACACCGTCGGGGGCGTCTTCTTCCCGCGCGACGGCGGGATGCACGCCATCCCGGTCGCCCTGGCGGCGCTCGCCGAGAAGACGGGCGCGCGCATCCGGTACGGTGTCCGCGCCGTGAAGGTCGAGTCCGGATCCTCCGGAGTCTCCGGGGTGAGGCTCGACACCGGGGAGCGCCTCGCGGCCGGCAACGTCGTGGTCGCCTGCGACCTGTCCCGTGCCCACACCGGGCTGCTCCCGAAGGGCGCGGGCGACTGGCGGCTCCGCCGGCCCCGCTACTCGCCCTCCTGCCTGGTCATGCACTTCGGTCTGGACCGCCGCCTGGCCGGGCAGGCGCACCACACCCTGCACTTCGGCAGACAGTGGGAGGCCACCTTCGACGCGCTGCGCGCCGGGAGGCCACAGCCCGACCCGAACCTGCTGGTCACCTACCCCGAGTCCGACACCGGCGCCGCGCCGTCGGGCCACGCCACCCTCACCGTGCTGGAACCGACCGCGAACCTGCGCGGCGGCGCCGACTGGGAGCGGCTCACCCCGAAACTGGAGGACCGGCTGTTCGGCAGGCTCGCCGACCTCGGTTACGGCGATCTGTCCGCCGCGCCGAGGCTCACCATCGACCCGCCCGCCTGGGCGCGGCTCGGCCATTCGGCGGGCACCCCGTTCGCGCTGGACCACCGCTTCGCGCAGACGGCCTGGTTCCGGCCGGCGGGGGCGGCCAGACGCGTCCCGGGACTGCACTTCGCCGGGATGTACACCGCGCCGGGGGTCGGGGTGCCACCGGTGCTGATCTCCGGCCGGCTCGCCGCGGAACGCGTACTGGAGACCCCCCGATGACCCTGACCGCCAGTTACGAACTCTGCCGCAGGCTCAACGCCCGGCACGGCCGCTCCTACTACCTGGCGACCCTGCTGCTCCCCGGCTGGAAACGCCCGCACGTGCACGCCCTGTACGGTTTCGCGCGCTACGCCGACGAGATCGTGGACTCCTTCACGATGACCGGCGACCGGGCGCGGGCGCTCGACGACCTGTCCGCCCGGCTCACCGCGGCTCTGGCGGGCGAGGCCACCGGCGATCCGGTGCTTCCCGCGTTCGCGCAGACCGTGCGCTCCTTCGGCATCGACCACCGCGACATCGAGGCGTTCCTGAGCTCGATGCGGGCCGATCTGACCGTCGCCCGCTACCCGACCTACGACGACCTGCTCGGCTACATGGAGGGCTCGGCCGCGGTGATCGGCACCATGATGCTGCCCGTTCTCGAACCGCTGCCCGGCATGGAGGAGAAGGCCCGCGAACCGGCTCGCCAGCTGGGGCTGGCCTTCCAGCTGACCAACTTCCTGCGTGACGTCGCCGAGGACCTGGAACGCGGCCGGGTCTATCTTCCGATGGAGGACCTGGACAGGTTCGGGGTGAAGGTCGCCGATCTGGAGGGCGGCGTCACCACCCCCGAACTGCGCGAGCTGCTCGCCTTCCAGGCCCGGCGGACCAGGGACCACTACGCGCGGGCCGAGGAGGGGTTCGCCATGCTGACCCCCTCCTCCCGGCCGTGCATCCGAGCGGCGTTCGAGCTGTACGGAGGCATCCTCGACCGGATCGAGGCCGCCCGCTACGACGTCCTCGGCGCGAGGATCGCCGTACCCCGGCGACGGCGACTGTCGATCTTCGCGCGGCACCTGCTCGCGGCGTCCGCGGCCGACCGCGCCGAACGCCGCGTGATCGTCGAGATTCCTTGAACCGGCGGTCGGACGTGTCGCGAGTTTTCCGGTCGTGAGGTCGTTCGACGAGAGGCCGTCGAGGGGAGTGGGTGCGGGTTCGGGGCCGTCGGTCGCGAGGGCGTCCGGTGAGAGGCCGTTCGGCGCCGTCCTCTCTCGCCGCCGCTGTTGTCGCTGTCGCTGTTGTCGTTGTCGTTGTCGTTGTCGTTGTCGTTGGGAGAGTGTGATGTCAGAGCCTGTGGTCGTTGACGCGATGGGCGGGGACCACGGACCGGTCGAGACGGTCGCCGGGGCGGTGGCCGCCCATCGCGAGCTGGGGGTCCCCGTGCTGCTGGTGGGCAGGGCGGGGGCCATCCGTGCCGAGCTCGACCGGCACGGCGCCGTCTCCGAGATCGGCGTGGTGCACGCAGAGGACGTCGTCCCGATGACCGAACGGGGCGCGGGAGCGGTCTCCTCCACCACGACGAGCCTCACGGTCGGCTGCGATCTCGTACGGCGAGGAGCGGCATCGGCCTTCGTGTCGGCAGGGTCCACGGGCGCGGTCGTCTCATGTGCCATCCGTGGCATCGGCCGCGCCCCGGGCGTCCTGCGGCCGGCCCTGGCGATCGCGCTGCCCTCGGTCACCGGCGGCGCCACCGTGCTGATCGACGCGGGAGCCACCTCCGACCCCACCCCGGAGATGATCGCCCAGTTCGCGCTGCTCGGGGTCTCCTACGCGCAACTCGTGCTCGGCGTCGCCGACCCGTCGGTGGGACTGCTGTCGATCGGCTCGGAGCCCGGCAAGGGCAACCGGCTGACCCGCAGGGCCGGTGAGCTGCTTCCCGCACTGCCGTTCCGCTTCCACGGCAACGTGGAGGGCCACGACGTGCTCGCGGGCACCGTCGACGTGATCGCCACCGACGGCTTCACCGGCAACGTGGTGCTCAAGAACGTCGAGGGTTCGGTACGGGCCGCGCTGACGCTGGTGGCGCGCTCGGGGATCGCCGGGGCCGAGGAACTGAAGACGGTGGCCGACCGCTACGACCCCGAGACCCACGGCGGGGCGGCGCTGCTCGGGCTGAGCGGCACCGTCGTCGTCGCGCACGGCTCCTCGCGGGCGGCGACGATCGCGCGTGCCTGCGCGGTGGCCCACGACCTCGCCGAGGGCGGGGTCGTCACCCGCTTCGGCGACCATCTCACCGCGGGCCCCGCTCGGTGAACGGGGGCGGGCGGGCGGGTGCTCCCGAGTTCCCGGACGCGATGCGGGCGTCCCACCATGGTGTCCACCTGTTGAGCGGGGGTGCTCCCGTGCTCGCGGTGCGCGCGTCTCACGGTGATGTCCGCGCGTCGGGCGGGGGAGGGACCCCGGTCCCGGGGCAGGACGGGCCGGGGTGGGTCAGGCCAGGGGGTCGGCGCCGTCCCAGGTGCCTTCGCTGGCGTAGGGGGAGAACCGGGCGAACAACTCCTCCGAATACCAGTCCTCCTCACGTGTCCTGCCGATCACGCGCCGGTGCGCGGCCCCCTTGTGGGCGAAGTCCCGCACCGCCGCGGCGTCGCGCCACAGCGAGAACGTGCCCTGCCTGGCCAGCGGCCACTCGCCGACGCCGACCGAGGCGAGGCAGCCGTCCTGCTCCGCCAGCAGGCGGTCCACCTCGGGAACCGAGCGGTGGAACGCCGTCAGCCGGGAGGGCCGGATCGACGCGCGGGTCAGCACGGCGAGGGGACCGCCGGGACCGCCGGGGGCGATCCCTGGCGTACTCGCGGGAAGCGGGCCGAACGGCTCCACCCCGTTCCAGCTGCCACGTGAGGCGACGGGAGCGAGCCGCACCTGCCAGGACTCCCGTGCCTCGCGCCGCCAGCGCGCCACCACCGGAGACGCGTCCAGGAAGCGGTCCAGGGCCCGCTCGTCGCGCCACACCGCGAGCAGGGCCCAGCGGCGCAGGTCCGCCCCGATGCCTGTCGACGCTCCGCGCCCCGAGCCGAGCAGCCGCCAGAACACCAGCCCCGGCGTTCTTCTCAGCACCGGGCGGTCGAACGCCATGTAGCGCATAGCCCTAAGATCCGCATATTTCGTGAGGTGGAAGGAAGCGATGGTTCCTCTGCTCGTCTCGGTCATCGGCGGCTACCTTCTCGGGTCCGTACCGGTCGCCGTGCTGGTCGCCCGCGCGTACGGGTTCGACCCCCGGGAGGTCGGCGACCGCAACCCCGGCTTCTGGAACGTCAGGGAGCGGCTCGGCTGGCGGGCCGCCGTACCGGTCTTCGCGGGCGACATGCTCAAGGGCACGCTCGCGGGCCTGCTCGCCCTGTTGGTCAGTGGCACGCACCTCACCTGGCCCGGCGGGGTGAACGGCGACAGCACGGTGCCGGTGTATCTCGCGGTGGCCGCGGCCATGGCCGGGCACGCCTGGCCGGTCTTCGCCGGGTTCAGGGGCGGCCGCTCGATCCTCACCTTCGCGGGCGGCTTCGCCGTCATCTGCCCGCCGGGCTTCCTGCTCGGCGTGGCCGCCCTGATCGTGGTCGCCCTGGCGACGCGGTCGTTCGCGATCGGGGCGCGCGTCGGTGTCTTCGGCCTTCCGCTGCTGCAACTGCTCTTCGCGCCGATCGGGTACGTGGCCGGGACGGGGTTGCTCATGTGCCTCATCGGGCTGCGCTTCGGTCAGGCGGCGCGGAGTTCCCGCCCTTCGTGACCCGGCCCGGCCACGTGGCCGTCGGACCCGGCCGGGAACGCGTGGCCGTCGTGACCCGCTCCGGCGGCATGGTCGTCGCGTCCGGTCCGGGACGTTCGCCCGTCGTGGCCTGCTCCGGCGGCGTACCCGTCGTGACCTGGCCGAGGCGGGAGACCGTGGTGGTCGCCGGGTAGGTACGGCCCCGCCAGCTGCGCACCGGGCGCAGCGTGGCCTGCGTCAGCCGCAGGGCCGCCAGCGGGTCGAGCAGTGGGGAGAGCAGCACGCCCGGACCCGGCCGCGTGTAGCTGCCGCGCAGCGCACCGGCGAGCAGCGACCGTACGGTCAGCAGGGCCAGGTCGAGCCGGGTGGGACGGCCGGTCACCAGCCGCAGCACGGGCAGCGCGGCGGTGAGCCAGACCACGGCCAGGTCGGCGGCCTGCCAGCCGGGCGCGGTGACGTCGCGCAGCGACAGCGACCGCCCCCACTCCCGCCACACCTCGCCGGCCGAATCGTGCATGTCGACCTCCAGCAGCCCTCCGGCGTCCAGGAATCCCACGGACCATCCGTCCGCCGCGAGGGTCCTGGCCAGTGCCACGTCGTCGGCCATGTGCCCGCGTACCCGCGCGAATCCCCGGGCGTCCAGCATCGCCGTGCGACGGAAGGCCGTGCACTGGCCGTTGGCCACCGTGCGGTGCGGGGCCGGGGGAGCCGAAGGACCGATCGGGCCGAAACGGTAGACGAGCGTCGCGAGGAACGACGCGTGCAGCGCCTGCTCGGCCACTCCCTCGCACACGAACCTGGGTCCCGCGCTCACCAGGTCGTACTCTCCCAGGGCCGCGGTGAGCGCGCCGACGAGCCCCGGCGCGGGTCTGGCGTCGGCGTCCAGGGTCACCACGACGTCGCCTCCGGCGGCCTCGACCCCCTGCTTCAGCGCCCACTGCTTGCCCACCCAGCCCTCGGGCAGCGGCGCTCCCGCGATGACCTTCGCGCCGAGTTCGGCCGCGAGGCACGCGGTGCCGTCGCGTGACTCGTCGTCGACGACGACGATCTCCGCGACGTCCGGATCGGCGAGCAGCGCCGACAGGCACGGGCCGATGCGGGCCTCCTCGTCGCGGGCGGGGATCACCACCGAGACGCGCGGCGGCGCCGTCCGGGCGGGAGCCTGCCCAGGCAGGCGGTCTCGTGCCGCCTGGGCGTGAGTCGGCGCGGACAGGCGGTCTCGCGTGACGGTGAGCGGGGGCAGGCGCTTCCGCCCTCTGGCCAGCCGTACCGCCACGACGAGTGCGGCGGCGGCCTGCAGAGCGGTGAGGACTCTCATCGCCGGGCCTCCACGCCGGGACGTTCGGGAGAGGCGGAGGGGAAGTCCTTTCGTACGAGCGAGGCGACGATGCGGGCGCCCATCGCGACCAGCGGCAGCCCGCCGCCGGGATGCGCCGAGCCGCCCACCAGGTACAGGCCGCGCCGGGGACCTCGGTTGCCCGGGCGGCGGAAGGGCGCGAGCCTGCCCGAGTAGGCGCCGCCGTAGATCGAGCCGCCCCACGAGCCGTACCGGTCGCGCAGGTCGGCGGGGGTGAACAGGTCCACGAAACGCAGCCGTCCCGACAGGTCGTGGCCCCTGCTCGCCAGGCGTTCGAGCACCAGGTCCCGGTACGACTCGGGGGACATCGGCCACCGGCCGGGGTCGCGGGCGGGGACGTTGACCAGCATGACCCAGTTCTCCGTGCCCGGCGGGGCCTGCGAGGGGTCGTCCACGACCGAGCAGCCGATGTAGACGGTCGGGTCCTCCGGTGGCCTGCGCCGCCGGAAGATGTCACCGAACTCCCGCTCGTAGTCGCCGGAGAAGACGATCGAGTGGTGGCCGAGCCCTTCTGTCCTGCCCTCCACCCCGGCCAGCAACAGGAACGCCGAGGAGGAGGTGCCGAGCGCGGCGATGCGCCGCAGCCGCCGCCGGTCGGGCAGCAGTTGCCCGTACAGCGCGGCGGCGTCGGTGTTGGCGACCACGATGTCGGCGCGCTCACGCTCGCCCGAGGCGAGCCGCACCCCCGTGACCCGTTCGCCGTCGGTGAGCACCCGGGTCACCTCCGCGCCCAGGACGACCTCCACCCCGGCCTTCTCCAGCAGCGGGACCAGGGCGTCGGCGATGCGGGGCAGCCCTCCGGGAACGTACCAGCCGCCCTCGCCGTGCTCGATCGCCGGGACGCACCCCAGCGCGGCCGGGGCACGGTACGGGTCGGAGCCCGCGTAGGTCGCGTAACGGCCGACGTACTGGCGCAGGCGCGGGTCGGTGAAGAAACGACGGGCCAGGCCGTCGAGGGTCCGGCCGGGTGCCACCGCGAGCAGGTCGGACAGGCGGGCCTCGGTAGGTGGTTGGGTGAGCGGTCCGGTGAAGAAGGTGCGACGCGAGGCGTCGAAGCAGCCTCGCGCCCAGTCGTGGAAGGCGAGCCAGGCGCGACCCTCGCCGGGCGCGAGCCGGTCGACCTCGGCGGCCATCCGCGCCGGGTCGCGGTACGCCGCCAGCGTCGAGCCGTCGGCGAAGCGGTAGCGGCACAGCTCGTCGAGCTCCACCAGGTCGAGCTCCAGCCCGAGGTCGGTGAAGACGCCGGGCAGGGTGAGCAGGGAGGGGCCGATGGAGAAGGTGAAGCCGTCCCTGGTGTGCTCGGCGAGCTTGCCGCCCAGCCGGGGGAGCCGCTCGTACAGACGCACCCGATGCCCCTGTTCGGCCAGTAGCAGCGCGGAGACCATGCCGCCGACGCCGCCGCCTATCACCGTTGTCTCAGGCATTCGTGCCCCCTTCCGGCGAGTCCGATGAATCCGATGGGGTCGATGGGTGCGGTGTCATGCCCGGCCCGCCTCGGAATCAGGCCTTCCGCGGCGTCCGCGCCTCCAGGCGAGCAGGGTGAACAGGCCCATCGAGAGGCCACCGGCCGTGGCCACCAGCGGGTCCGTCGGGTCGAAGACGAACGCGAAGCCGATCGTCTCCATGACCGCCATCACCGTGTAGACCGACACCAGCCCGGCGTTCCACGTCGCCGGTTCGGTGAGTACGCCCTCCAGCAGGGCCATGACCAGCAGGGAGACGACGAACCAGCCCACGAAGTTGCTGATGGGGACGTCCCGGTAGGGACCGGGGTCATGCCAGACCCACAGGTCCAGCCGCATCATCTGCGGGTCCAGGAACAGGTCCCAGGCGGTGAGGGCGAGCGCCCCCGTGACGATCCGCGCGGCCCTGCTCCCCGGCGCGATGGCGGCGGCCACGGCGTGGGCCGCGAGCCCCATGCCACCCCACGCCACCGCCACGATCACCGGCACCCCGCCGAGCGCGGGCTGGAGAACGTCGGTGTAGTGGTAGGCGCCGAACGGCACGCCCGTCCTGATCCCGATCCACTCGGCGGCGTACCCGGTCGCGACCACGGCCGCGAACGCCGCGAAGACCCTGGCGGGGGAGTGGGTCGCGCAGGCGAAGGCGAGCGCGCTCGCCGCGAGCAGCAGGACGACGACGCTGGTCAGCAGGATCGGCCGGGTCTGCAGTCCCGTGGCGACCTGCGCGACGAGCATCGCGCCCAGCAGCGCCGTGCCGATCGCGCTCGCCGCGCCTGCCCGCGCTCTCACCGGCGAAGGCCGCTCCCGCACCGCGTCGTGCCCGGATCGTCCGCTGCTCATCTGATGGCTGTGCCCCATGGACGGTCATTCGATCGGTCGGGCGCGGTCAGATTCACTTTGAGGTCACGATTCCTACCGGGTTTCCGTGACGCCGGATTTCCGGGGCCCGCCCGGAGACCGGAGACCGGAGACCGGAGACCGGCGGGCGAGGGCTCTGATGATTCTCTGATCTGCGCTGTCTAGCTTCGTGATGGGCGGCATGCCGACCGTACGACGGCATGCCGCCTCAGGGGGCGGAAAGCCACCGCAGGGACCCACGAGGGTCCGGGAAACGCCCCCGGAAGAACCCCGGCGAAGATCCCGGAGAGATCCGGAATCGAGAAGACGCCGCGGTGACCCGCGTGAGACCAGAGGAGCCGAGCATGAGTGTTCCCGCCGAGCCGCCGTTCCCGTACCCCCTTCTCGAAGCGCTGCGGAACTCGCCCGGCGCCCCGGCCTTCGAGCAGGGGGACAGGATCGTTTCGCGAGGTGAGCTGCTGGAGATCATCCGGCGGCTGGCGGGGGCGATGCTCGATGCCGGGCTGGGCCCGGGCAAGGCCGTCGCCGTCAGCACGGGCGTCACCCCCGAGGCGTTCGCCGCCCACATCGCCGCCTACACCCTGGGCTGCCGGGTGGTGGGAGTCCGGCCCGGTTACCCGGCGGCCCAGCTCGCCCATGTGCTCGGGATGGGAGTCGACGCCCTCCTCGTCGACCGGTCCACCGTGACGCCGGATCTGCTCGGGGCCGCGGGCCCCATCACGCTGCTCTCGCTCGGGCCGTGCCCCGCGCCGGGCGGGCGCTCTCCCCTTGCGGCGATCGACCTGCTCGCCGACACCGGCGCCGACGAGAAGCGACCCCTCGTCGCCGCGGCGCGTCCGGACGACGTGGCCGCCCTGAGCTTCACCAGCGGCAGCACCGGCCGCCCCAAAGGCTGCGCGATCACCTACCGCGCGCTCGGCGAGCACTGGTCGTGGCAGCCCCGCGTGTGGTCCCCGCTCACGAACGAGCTCGCGGGAGCCTTCGAGCGCTACCTGCTGTTCGGCACCATTTCCAGCATGGTGGTCCTGGACTTCCTGGGGCTGTGCCTGCTGGGCGGGGGCACCGCGGTGATCCCCGAGGACGACGGCAAGCCCCTGTTCCCGTACGCGATCGAACGCCACCGGATCACCGGCTCCATCATCACCGTGCCCCGGCTGTACCAGATGCTCGACCTGCTCAGGGACGAGCCGGTCGACGTCGGCTCCCTGCGCGCGCTGATGGTGGCCGGATCGCCGATCGGCCCCGGGCGGCTGGCGGAGGCGGTGGACCGGCTCGGGCCCGTGGTCTACCAGGGGTACGGGCAGACCGAGGTGGGCCTGATCTCGGTGCTCACTCCCGCGGACATCGCCGCGTTCCCGGCCTACGCCCTGCCCTCGGTCGGCCGACCGTACTCGGGTGTCGAGATCAGCGTGCGCGACGAGGAAGACCGTGAGGTGGCCGCGGGGCGCACCGGTGAGATCTACGTGCGCACCCCGTACCTGATGTCGGGTTACTGGGAGGATCCGAAGGAGACCGAAGACACCCTGCGGGACGGTTGGGTGCGCACCCGGGACCTCGGCAACCTGGACGAGAGGGGTTTCCTGCACCTCGTCGGCCGCACCCGCGACGTGATCCTGGTCAACGCGATGGTGGTGTACGCGGGGCCCATCGAGCGGGTGCTGGCCGGCCACCCCGACGTCGCCGAGGCGTACGTGGCCGGGGCCCCGGACGAGGTGACGGGAGAGGCGGTCCACGCGTTCATCGTGCCGGCCGAGGGCCGGGTCCCCGACTGCGACGCGCTGGCCGCGCTGGTGGGCGACGAACTCGGCGAGAACAGCGTCCCCTGGACGATCACGACGCTGTCCTCCGTCCCGGTCGCCGCGAGCGGCAAGCCCGACAAGCGCGCGCTGCTGGACCTGCTCGACCGGCGGGCTCTCTGATCCTTCTCTGAGAATTGCCCGCCAACACTGATGGCGTCCGTTCGACCAGATCGCTGTGACGGAGGTTGTACGTGCCGGACAATGCCCTGGACTACGTGGTGATCGGTGCAGGACCCGCGGGGCTGCAGCTGGGATACCTTCTCGCCAAGGCGGGACGGAACTATCTGATCCTGGAGGCGGGCCCCACGCCGGGCACGTTCTTCCAGACCTTCCCGCGCCACCGCCAGCTCATCTCGATCAACAAGAAGTACACCGGTTCCGACGATCCAGAGCTCAACCTCCGGATGGACTGGAACTCGCTGCTGTCGGACGACCCCGGCCTGCTGTTCACCCGCTACAGCGACCGCTACTTCCCGCACGCCGACGACATGGTCCGCTATCTCGCCGACTTCGCCGCCGCCTGCGACCTGCGCGTCACCTACGACGCCCGCGTCACCCAGGTCACCCGCGCCTCCGGCAACGGCCACTTCCTGGTGACCGACGAGCGCGGCCGGACCTACGAGGCCAGACGGCTGGTCGTCGCGACCGGGGTCAGCCGTTCCAACATCCCGCCGATACCGGGCATCGAGACGGCCGAACCCTACGGCACCGTCTCCACCGACCCGTCCGAATACATAAACCAGCGGGTGCTCGTCATCGGCAAGGGCAACTCGGCGTTCGAGACGGCCGACAGCCTGGTCGAGACGGCCGCGGTGATCCACGTCTCCGGGCCGAACTCCGTCCGGATGGCGTGGCGCACCCATTTCGTCGGGAACCTGCGCGCGGTCAACAACAACTTCCTCGACACCTACCAGCTCAAGTCCCAGAACGCGCTGCTGGACGGTGACGTCAAGCGGATCGAGCGCCAGGCCGACGGCTCGTACCTGGTGACGGTGAGTTTCGTCCGCGCCGACGAGGTCACCAAGGACATCCCGTACGACAGGGTCATCGTCTGCACCGGCTTCCGGATCGACGCCTCGATCTTCTCCGACGAGTGCCGCCCGGACCTGATGATCAACGACAGGTTTCCCGCGCTCACCCCCTCCTACGAGTCGGTCAACGTGCCCGACCTCTACTTCGCGGGGACCCTGACGCAGTCCCGCGACTTCAAGCGCGGCACCAGCGGGTTCATCCACGGCTTCCGGTACGGCACCCGGGCACTGCACCGCGTCCTGGAGAACAGGTACCACGATGCCCCGTGGCCCGGCCGTGAGCTCCCGGCCGAGCCGGAGGCGCTCGCGGAGGCGGTGCTCGAACGGGTCAACCGCAGTTCGGCGCTGTGGCAGCAGTTCGGGCTGCTGGGCGACGTCATCGTCCTCGACGGCCAGGGCGGGGCGCGCTACATGGAGGAGCTGCCGGTCGACCTGGAAGGTCCGCCGATCGGCGACGGCGGCCACTTCACGATCACCTTGGAGTACGGGCCCGAGCACGACAAGGTCGACCCTTTCGACATCGCGGTGGGCCGGATCCGGCAGAACGACGCCGAGCGCGCCGCCGAGGGGCACTATCTGCACCCGGTCGTGCGCCACCACCGGGCCGGCGCGCCGCCGGCCGTCCACCACGTCACCGAGAACCTGGAGAACGAGTGGACCTCCAGGGAGGTCCATGTCGAACCGCTCCGCGCGTTCTTCGCCCGCCAGACCGCCTCGGTACCGGCGTGACGAACGTGAGGACGCCGGACATGGTCCCGCACCTGATGCACCTGATGGGCGTGGGGAGGAGGGACGTGGCGGATGATCCCTTCCCGCACGTGCCGGACGTGGTCCCGCACGCGGCGGACGCGAGGGCGCCGGACGTGGCGGATGAGCGCCTCCCGCCCCTGGCGGACGGGAGCACACGGTCGACTGTGACCCCGACGACCCCGACGACCCCGACGACCCCGACGACCCCGACGGACCCGGCGGACCCGGCGGACCCGGCGGCCCCGTGGACCCCGCGCGAGTTCGAGGCCGCGGCCCGTGCGCGCCTCGCCCCCGAGCACTACGACTACTTCGCGGGCGGCGCGGGGGACGAGGTCACCGTACGGGCGAACGAGGCCGCCTTCGACAGGCTCTCCCTGGTGCCTCGGGTGCTGCGCGGCGCGGGGAGGCCCAGGACCGACGTCACCCTGCCCGGCGGCCGGGCGGCGATGCCCGTGCTGGTGGCGCCGACCGCGTTCCACCGGCTCGCCGACCCCGAGGGCGAGCGGGCCACCGCGCGGGCGGCGGCCCGCACCGGGACGATCATGATCGTGAGCATGGCCTCCACCGTCGCCGTCGGAGAGGTGGCCGCGGCGGCGCCGGAGGCCACCCTGTGGTTCCAGCTCTACGTCCAGCCGGACATGGCCTTCACCGAGACGCTCGTGCGGCGCGCCGAGGCGGCCGGGTGCCGGGCGCTGGTCGTCACGGTGGACTCACCGGCCCGTGGCCTGCGGGACCGGGAGCGGCAGCACGGCTTCCACGACCTGCCGGAGGGGATGGCCTGCGAGAACCTGCGCGACGGCGGGCGGGTACGGCCGATCGTCATGTCGCCGGAGATCTCCTGGGAGCACATCGACCGGCTCAGGGAGATGACGGCGCTCCCGATCGTCCTCAAAGGGGTCGCGCACCCCGCCGACGCGCGCCTCGCGCTCGACCACGGGGTCTCGGGGCTGATGGTGTCCAACCACGGCGGCCGCCAGCTCGACACGATCCCGGCCGCCGTCGACCTGCTGCCCGAGATCGTGGCCACCGTCGGCGGGGCCGTCCCGGTGCTGATGGACGGAGGCGTACGGCGCGGCACCGACGTGCTGAAGGCGATGGCGCTGGGCGCCGGCGCGGTCGCGGTCGGCCGTCCGGTGATCTGGGGTCTGGCCGCGGACGGCGAGCGCGGCGTGACCCGCGTGCTCGACCTCCTCCGCTCGGAGGTGGAGCACGCGCTCACCCTGTGCGGCTGCGCGTCGGTCCACGACCTCGATCCGGGCATGGTGCGACGGTCATGCCGGTGACCGCGCCGGTCAGGGCGGCGGTGATCGCGGCCGGTGCCGTCGCCGTGCTGAGCCTGCCCCGATGGCTCCCGGCCAAGGTGGTGGCGTTGCGGACGCGGGTCTTCGCCCGGATCAACGGGGAGGAGGGGATCACCGTCCCCGGGGACCTGGTCGGCGTCGAGAGGTTCAGGGAGATCTACTCCCACCCGGCCGCGAACGGCCGCAGCAGGGGAGCCGCGCTGTCGGACCTGTTCTGGTACTGGCTCTCGCCCGGCGCCGAGCTGCACCAGGAACACCTCGAGGAGGGAGAGCGCTACGACGCGGTCGCCCGTGCCACGCGCGGCTTCCTCTCCGTGCCGCGCGTGGCGGCCGAGGAGCTCACCCGACGCTGCGTCGCCCGGACGCTGCGGGACGCGGGTGGACTGGTCCGGCTGCGCGACCTGATGATGCCGGTCTGGGCGGAGTTCTACTACGAACTCGTCTTCGGCGAGCCGTGCCCGCCGACGGCGCGCGACCTGATCGTGGCCAACGCGGACGACGTCGTCACCGCGCTCAAGTGCTGCGGGCTGCGGCACATGGACCGGCGCGACCGGCTGACCCGGTATCTCACCGGCCTGCTGCCCCGGGTGCGAGACCGGCTCCCCGCGGGGCTGTCGGCCAGGGAGCAGGCCCTCTATCTGCAGGGGACCTTCTTCAACACCGCGGTCGTCCAGATGTCGGAGGCGACGGCCCACCTGCTGATGGTCCTCGCCCAGCACCCGGAGATCCAGGCCGAGGTGCTCGTGGGCGACGATCGCCACCTCGACCGCGTCATCTCCGAGACGCTGCGGCGCTACCCGCTCTTCGGCGTCGCCCACCGTGTCACCACCGGCGACATCTCCCTCGACGAGGGCACGACGATCCCGACCGGCTCGGTACTGTGCTTCGACTATCCCGCCTTCCACCGCGAGGGCTTCTCCGATCCCGATCGTTTCGACCCCGGCCGTTTCGCCACGGACCGCTCGCACGCGAACTACTCGCACCTGGACCGCTCAGGCCAGGTCCCTCCGGAACCGGACCGCCCGGGCCGAGGCGGCCGGCCGGACCGCTCGGGGCGGGGCGACCGGCCGGGCCACTCGGACGGGAGCGGCCCCGCCCCGGACCTCCCGGCCCCCGGCTGTCCCGTCTCGGGCCGTGCCCGCCCGGACCGGCCCGCGGTCCGGGAGCTCAACCACATCCCGTTCGGCATCGCCGCGAACCGTCCCTGCCCCGCCTGGCGGCTGGCGCCGATCACCATGCGGGTCGCGGTGCGGGAGGTCCTGCGCGCGTACGCCCTCGACACCTCCGCCTCCCACACCCGCTCGATGCCGAACCGGGGACCGTGCCTGCTCGTTCCGAGGGGCGCCCGAAGGGGGGCGGCCCATCGGGCGACGCTGGTGTTCGTGCGGTTCCGCGACCGCTGGGAGGACGTCTGGCGCAGCCTGGTGCAACTCGTCCTCGGCACCTACATGGTCTGGGACGCGCGCGAGCAACGGCTGTGTGAGCGCCACTTCGCGGAGGCCGACCGCCTGGCCGCCGCAGAGAGCAGATGATCACCCGGACCACGAGCGGAGAAACGGTATGCCCACCCTGGCACAGGTCGCCGCCGGTGACCCGAACCTCGAACTGATCCTCAAGGTCCTGCCCGCGCTGGTCGTCATCCTGGTGGCCGCGGCGATATGCGGCCGGCTGGCGCTCATGATGATGCAGCCGCGCGTCCTCGGCGAGATGGTCGCCGGTGTCCTCCTCGGCCCGACGCTGTTCGGCCAGTTGTTTCCCGAGGCGCAGGCGGCCGTGTTCCCCGCCGAGGTCAGGCCGGTCCTGTACGTGTTGAGCACCATCGGGCTGACGCTGTACATGTTCCTGGTGGGGGCCGGGCTCGGGCACGGCGCGGAGGAGCCAGGTCAGGGCCGCCGGGCGGCGACGCTGGCGCTCGCCGGCATCGTCCCCGCCCTCATTCTCGGCTCCTGCGTCGGCCTGCTCCTGTGGGAGATGCTCTCGCGCCCCGACGTCAGCCGGTGGGAGTTCGCCCTGTTCGTCGGGGGAGCGCTCTCGCTGACCGCGTTCCCCATGCTGGCCAGGATCCTGTACGAGCGAGGGCTGGAGAACTCCCCCCTCGGAAGGCTCACCCTGGTGGCGGCCTCTATCGACGACGCCCTCGCCTGGTGCATCCTCGCCGTGCTGTCGGCGATGCACCTCAACGCGGGGACCGGCGACGCGGCGCGCACCATCGCCCTGGCGGCGCTGTTCGCGGTGGTGATGCTGAAGGTGGTCGCGCCGCTGCTGCGGCCCCTGGGCGAGGGCGTCGCGCGGACCGGAAGGATCGGCCCCGGCGCGATGTACGTCGTCGTCATCGTCCCGCTCACCGCGGGCTGGCTCACCGACTGGATCGGGGTCTACGCGGTCTTCGGCGGTTTCATCGCCGGGCTGGCGATGCCCCGCGACCCGGCGTTCCGCCAGGCGCTGCACGGCCGCATGATGGACGTCGTCTCGACGCTGCTGCTGCCGGTCTTCTTCGCCTTCTCCGGGCTGAACACCCATCTCGACGGCATCGCCGGCGGTCCCATGCTCCTGGCGTTCGCCGCGATCCTCGCCGCGGGTTTCTGCGGGAAGTACTTCGGCTGCTCATTGTCGATGAGGGCACTGGGATTCGGTTGGCGCGAGTCCTACGCGGTGGGGGCGCTCATGAACGCGCGAGGGCTGATGATCCTCATTTTCATCAACATCGGCCTGGCACAGGGCATGATCACCGAGGAGCTCTTCGCCATTCTCGTGCTGGTGGCCATCGTCACCACCGCGGGAGCCATGCCGCTGTACAAACTGGCACTGCCGGAGCGCCACGAACGCGCCCACGGATCCGTGCCCGCCGACCGGGATCCGCGCTCCTCGGAGGAACAGGTCGAGAAATCTCTTTCCTCGTGACCGTCCGAATAGCTCAGATGCGTTGAATGCCCCAAATGCATGATAAATATCGCTTTGTGATCATCTGAACACGCTGCGGACATTGTCATGTAAGTTTCAACAATTTCGGGAAAACTGGTAATTCGGTGGGAGGAATGTCTACGGTTGCTTCGTGGCTGCGACATCGGCGATATCCAGCCCGTCCGCTGGCCGGTTGCTCCTCGTCGAGGACGACCGCGAGCTCGGGTCCATGCTGTTCGGATTGTTCACCGAGCAGGGATACAGGGTCGACCTGGCCTTGGAGGGACAGCGCGGCCTGCACCTGGGCCTGAGCCGCCCCTACGACGTGATGGTCGTCGACCGGGGCCTGCCGGCGGTCGACGGCATCGAGTTGCTGACCCGGCTGCGACGGCGGGCCGTCACCGTGCCGGTGCTCGTGCTGAGCGCCTTCGGCACGGTCGCCGACCGGGTCACCGGGCTCGACGCGGGCGCCGAGGACTACCTGGTCAAACCATTCGAGATCGAGGAGCTGCTGGCGAGGGTGCGGGCGCTGCATCGCAGGAACCTCGACCACGCCAGGCTGCTGCCGCTCGGCGCGGGCTGGCTGGACCCCGAGTCCCACGTCGTGGAGCTGCCGACCGGTGGGCAGGTGACGCTGTCGGGGCAGGAGTGCCGGCTGCTGTGCGCGCTGGCGACCCGGCCGCGGCAGGTGCACACGCGCGCCTCGCTGCGCCATCGCGTCTTCGACGGCGCCCGGACGGAGTCGATCGTGGACACCTACGTCTACTATCTGCGCGCCAAGCTGGGGGCGGACGTCGTACGCACCGTGCGAGGTGTGGGATACCGCCTGGGCGGGCTGTGAGAAGGCGTCCGCCCCACGAGCCGGAGCGCCACCTGCTGGCCCGGGCCCGCCGCCGGATCACCGCGCAGGTGGCGGGCGCGATCTCCGTGATGCTGGTGCTCGTCGGATGGCTGGCGTACTGCGTCATCGTGAGCGACCAGGAGGACTCCGCGCGGCGTGACCTCACCGTCGCGGCCCAGCGCGCCCCCCTGTCGCAGCCCCCGCCCTGCGTCTGGCTGTTCGAACTGCGGGACGGCGCCGTGCTGAGCTCTCCCGGCGCACCGACGGTGCTGCCGGTGCGCACCGCGCTGCACCGGGTCGCGGCCGGAGGCGAGCCCCAGGTCGCCCAGGTCGAGCTCGCCGGGCAGTCCTATCTCATCCGCACCCAGCGGCGTGGTGACGTGACGGTCCAGGCGGCGATGGACCTTCGCTACCAGGCCGCGGAGCGGCGCCGGTTGCTGCGCACACTCGCCGTCGCCGAGCTCACCGGCCTGCTGGCCGCGTTGATGATCGGTCAGGTCGTCGCCCGAAGGGCGATCGCGCCGCTGGGCGAGGCCCTGGCCCGCCAGCGCCAATTTGCCGCGGACGTCAGCCACGAGCTGCGTACCCCGCTCACCCGCCTGCACGTCCGCGCCCAGATCGTCGCCCGCGGGTTGCGGCGGGAGACCGACCCGCTCCTCGCCGCGGCCGAGGTCGACCAGCTGGTGAACGGCACCCGGCAGCTGGGCGACGTGGTCGAGGACCTGCTGCTGACGGCCCAGTTCGGGCAGCTGCGCAAGCCGTTCGGTCCGGTCGACCTCGCCGCGCTGGCCGAGGAGCTCGTCCTGGCCGAGACGGCTCGTGCCCAGGCGCGCGGCGTGACGATCGAGGTACGGTGCCAGGGGCCGGGCGGCCACGTCGTGCGCGGGGCGCAGTCCGCGCTACGCAGGGTGATCTCCGCGCTCCTGGACAACGCGCTCACCCACACCCGGGCGGGCGGCCACATCTGGGTGGTCCTCTCCGGCGACCCGGAGACGGTCAGGCTCGACGTCCGCGACGACGGCGCGGGCCTCGACCCCCGCGACGCCGAACGTCTCTTCACCCGGTTCGTCGGCGGGTCCCGCAGCGGGGGCCTGGGTCTCGGTCTCGCCCTCGTGCGCGAGGTGGTGGACGGCCACGGCGGGACCGTCACCGCGGACGGGCACCCGGGAGCCGGGGCGGTGTTCACCGTCCTGCTCCCCGCGGACCCCGTACCGACCGACAAGGAGGTGGGGCTGGGGGGTCCGGGAACGTCGCGCGTGGGCGTGTGATTGGCTGTGACCCCGTGGACATGGCCGAGATGCTGGGACTGTTGGGCGCCGGGACGCTGGCCGGGGTGGTCGGCACGGTGGTGAGCCTGGCGTCGATCGTCTCCTACCCGGCGCTGCTCGCGTTCGGCCTGCCGCCGCTGGCCGCGAACGTCACGAACACGGTGGCGCTCACCTTCCACGGCGTGGGTGCGGCGCTCGGTTCGAGACCCGAGCTCGCCGGGCAGGGCGGCAGGGTCCTGCGGCTCGGCGTGATGACCCTGATCGGCGGGGCGGTGGGGTCGGCGCTGCTGCTGATGACCCCTTCCGACACGTTCGAGGCGATCGCACCGTGGCTGATCGCGGTCGCCTCGCTGCTGCTGGTCCGCCCGCCCAGGGCGGAGGGAGGCTCCGGGGACGAGAACGGATGGACGGCGCGCGCCGCGCTCTTCGTCGTCGCGGTCTACATCGGCTACTTCGGTGCCGCGGGCGGGATCCTCATGTTCGCGGTGCTCTCGGCCGTGCTCGACCAGGCGCCGGTCAGGGTCAACGCGATCAAGTCCGTCGTGTCCTCGCTGGCGAACGCGGTGGCCACGATCGGCTTCGCCCTCTTCGGCCCGGTGCAGTGGTCGGCGGTGGCGCCGCTCGCGCTGGGATTCTTCCTGGGCGGCCTGCTCGGGCCGCCGCTCGCCCGCCGCCTGCCAGGCCGCGCGCTCCGGCTCGGCACCGCCACCTGCGGCCTGATCGTCGCGATCAAACTCGGCCTCGACGCCTACGCGTGAGCCCTTCGTGTGACGGTGATGTGACGTGCCGGTCACCAGGGTGAACCCGGCCGCCGAAGCCCTGGGACGACCCTTGACATCGGGATTCCCTGAGGTCACGCTGTTGCGTATAGCGCTGCCTGTTCCGCCTTACGAAACCGGGGTTTGTTGCGATGATCCCTGCCTGTCCCCTCGCGGCTCTTCCACCGGGTGAGGCCCACCGACTCGACGTCGACCCGCCGATCGCCGTCTTCCACACCGAGGACGGCGAGCTCTACGCCGTGGACGACACCTGCACCCACCAGGACGCCTCCCTGTCCGACGGGTGGCTGGAGGGCTGCGAGATCGAGTGCCCCCTGCACTCGTCGAGTTTCGACCTGCGGACGGGACGGCCGAACTCTCCTCCCGCCAAGCTGCCCCTGCGCACCCACCGGGTGGTGGTCGAGGACGACACCGTCTACGTCATCCCCTCCTCCGAGCCGCCGAACCTGCCGCCCGGCGTCCGCACGAGCACCGCGTAAAAGATCGCGCGAGAACGCGTAGGCCGGGGCGCCGCGTGAGAACGCGAGCACCGCGTAGGCGAGGGTGCCGCCCCGAGGGCCATGCAGAAAAAGCGAGCACCGTGAAGACGCGAGCACCGCGTGAAGAGGAGCGATCGTGACCGCGAGAAGCCTGCCCCCCAGCGTGATCGCCACCCTGCCGGGCGGCTACTACACCGACGAGAACATCTTCGCCGCAGAGCAGGCCCGCGTCTTCGAGACGATGTGGTTCTGCGTCGCCCGCGCGTCCGACCTCGGCAAACCCGGAGCCTTCAGGACCGTCCAGGTGGGCCGCGAGAGCGTCCTCGTCACCCGGGCCAGAGACGGCTCGATCCGGGCCTTCCTCAACGTGTGCCGCCACCGGGGCGCCCGGATACGCACCGAGGAGTCCGGCGAGGTCAAACGGTCCTTCCAGTGCCCGTACCACGCGTGGACCTACGACCTCGACGGCAAGCTGATCGCGGCGCCGAACCTCACCAGGATGCCCGACATCGACCGGGTGGAGTACGGACTGATCAACGTGCACGTGCGCGAGTGGATCGGGTACGTGTGGGTGTGCCTGGCCGACGAGCCGCCGTCGTTCGAGGCGGACGTGATCGCCGAGGCGACGCACCGGCTGGGCGACGAGAGGTCCATCGAGAACTACGACATCGCCAACCTCCGGGTGGGCCGCAGGATCGTCTACGACGTGAAGGCGAACTGGAAGCTCATCGTCGAGAACTTCATGGAGTGCTACCACTGCGCCACCATCCACCCCGAGCTCACCGAGGTGCTGCCGGAGTTCGCCGACGGGTACGCCGCGCAGTCCTTCGTCGGGCACGGGGCCGAGTTCGGCGAGGAGATCCGGGGGTTCACCGTCGACGGCTCCGAGGGCGTCGACCGCATCCCGGGGATCGGTGAGGACCAGGACCGCCGCTACTACGCGATCACCATCAAACCGCAGGTCTTCGTCAACCTCGTGCCCGACCACGTGATCCTGCACCGGATGTTCCCGCTGGCGGCCGACCGGACGATCGTGGAGTGCGACTGGCTCTTCGTGGGCGACGTCGTGGACTCGGGCAGGGACCTGGGCCCGTCCGTCGAGCTCTTCCACCGCGTCAACGTGCAGGACTTCGAGGCCTGCGAGAGGTGCCAGCCCGCGATGAACTCCCGGGCGTACGCTCAAGGCGGGGTCCTGGTGCCCAGCGAGCACCACATCGGGGCCTTCCACGACTGGGTGCTCGACAGGCTGGGGACCCGGCCCGGCCAAGGGCCGGGCGAGCGCCTATAGTGCGCTTTGACGGGATGACCGGCCGGAAGGAGGCGCGAGGATGGCCAAAAAGGCTCCGCGCGACGACGTCAACGAGGACGCCATCGAGGTCGGCCCGCCCAAGGAGTGGGCCGCCGGCATCCCAGGGGTGACCCGGTCACTGCGGGCCGCGAACGCCCAGATGGGCGTCGGCCGCACCCTGCGCACCCTCGCCGTGATCAACCAGAAGGACGGCTTCGACTGTCCCGGCTGCGCCTGGCCCGAGGGCGGGCACCGCAGCCCCGCGGAGTTCTGCGAGAACGGCGCCAAGGCGGTCGCCGAGGAGGCCACCGTCCGCAGGGTCACCCGCGACTTCTTCGCCCGCCACACCGTGGACGACCTGGCCAGGCACACCGACTACTGGCTCGGCCAGCAGGGACGGCTCACCGAGCCGATGCACCGCCCCCAGGGCTCCGACCACTACGTGCCGGTGACCTGGGACGACGCGTTCGCCATCATCGCCCGCGAGCTGCGTGCCCTCGACAGCCCCGACGAGGCGCTCTTCTACACCTCGGGCCGCACCTCGAACGAGGCCGCGTTCGCCTACCAGCTCCTGGTGCGCAGGTTCGGCACCAACAACCTGCCCGACTGCTCCAACATGTGCCACGAGTCCAGCGGCTCGGCGCTCAACGAGACCCTCGGCATCGGCAAGGGCACGGTCTCGCTGGAGGACCTGCACCGGGCCGACCTCGTCTTCGTGGTCGGCCAGAACCCCGGCACCAACCACCCGCGCATGCTGTCGGCGCTGGAGCGGGCCAAGCGCGGCGGCGCCAGGATCATCGCGGTCAACCCGCTGCCCGAGGCCGGGCTGCTCCGCTTCAAGAACCCGCAGCGGGCCTCCGGGCTGGTGGGCAAGGGCACCACGCTGGCCGACCGGTTCCTGCAGATCCGCCTCAACGGCGACCTCGCGCTCTTCCAGGCGATGTCGCTGCTCCTGCTCGAAGCCGAGGACGCCGCCCCCGGCACCGTGGTCGACCGCGACTTCGTCGAGGCCCACACCCACGGCTTCGACAAGTGGGCCGAGGACCTGCGCTCCCTGGACTGGGCCGAGGTCGAGGAGGCGACCGGGCTGGACCGCCCGGCCGTCGAGGACGCCGTACGGGAGGTGCTCGGCGCGAAGTCGGTCATCGTCTGCTGGGCGATGGGGCTCACCCAGCACAAGAACTCCGTCGCCACCATCAGGGAGGTCGTCAACTTCCTGCTGCTGCGCGGCAACGTGGGCCGCCCAGGAGCGGGCGTGTGCCCGGTCCGGGGCCATTCCAACGTCCAGGGCGACCGCACCATGGGCATCAACGAGAAACCCCCGGCGTGGTTCCTCGACGCCCTGCGCGACGAGTTCGGCTTCGAGCCGCCCCGCGAGCACGGCTTCGACACCGTGGAGGCGATCCGTGCCCTGCGCTCCGAGCAGGCGAAGGTCTTCGTCGCGATGGGCGGAAACTTCGTGGCCGCGACCCCCGACACCGCGGTGACCGAGGAGGCGATGCGCCGCGCCCGGCTCACCGTGCAGGTGTCGACCAAGCTCAACCGCTCCCACGCGGTGTGCGGGCGCGAGGCGCTCATCCTGCCCACCCTGGGACGCACCGAACGCGACGCCGCCCCCGACGGCGGCGCGGGCCGCTTCGTCACGGTCGAGGACTCCATGGGCCTCGTCCACGCCTCGCGGGGCAACCTGCCGCCCGCCTCCGGCGACCTGATCTCCGAGGTCGACATCGTCTGCCGCCTGGCGAAGGAACTGTTCGGCGCCGACCCGCAGGTGCCCTGGGAGCGGTTCGCGGCCGACTACGACGTGATCCGCCACCACATCTCCCGGGTGATCCCCGGATTCGAGGACTTCAACGCCCGCGCCCGCCTCCCGGACGGCTTCGCCCTGCCCAACGCGCCCCGCGACGAGCGCCGCTTCCCGACCGCGACGGGAAAGGCGAACTTCACCGTCAACCCCCTGGAGGTGCTGCGGGTCCCACCGGGGCGGCTGCTGCTGCAGACGGTCCGCAGCCACGACCAGTACAACACCACGATCTACGGCATGGACGACCGCTACCGGGGCATCCGCAACGGCCGCCGGGTCGTCTTCGTCCACGCCGACGACCTCGCCGAGCGGGGCCTGGCCGACGGCGACATGGTGGACCTGGTCAGCGAGTGGCCCGACGGCGAGCGCAGGGCCGAGGGCTTCCGCGCTGTCGCCTACCCCACCGCCCGAGGCTGCTGCGCCGCCTACTTCCCCGAGACCAACGTCCTGGTGCCCCTGGACTCGGTCGCGGAGACCTCCAACACCCCCACCTCCAAGAGCGTCGTCATCAGACTCCTCCGCCGCTCCCCGTCCCCGGACCGCTCCTGACGCGAGACCTCAGCCGATGGTGAGCCTGTCGGCTTTCAGGTGGTTGAGGAAGGTGGTCCATGTGGTGGGGGTGAGGAGGAGTTTGGGGCCGTTGGGGTCTTTGGAGTCGCGTACGGCGATCAGGTGGGGGTGGTTGGTGGTGTCCTTGAGCTTCGCGACCTCGACGCAGTTTCCGCCGTTGTCTCCTGAGAGGCTTGATTTGACCCACGTGGCGTTGCTCAGGTCCATTTTTCCGATACCGCTTTCTGGATGAGATCCCCAGAGCTGCCATCGCGAGGCGGACGCTGGCTGATGCATGGTCTCAGCCGATGGTGAGTTTGTCGGTTTTTATGTGGTTGAGGAAGGTGGTCCATGTGGTGGGGGTGAGGAGGAGTTTGGGGCCGTCGGGGTCTTTGGAGTCGCGCAGGGCGATCAGGTGGGGGTGGTTGGTGGTGTCTTCGAGCCTCGCGACCTCGACACAGTCGCCGCCGTTGTCTCCTGAGAGGCTTGATTTGACCCACGTGGCGTTGCTCAGGTCCATTTTTCCTCTACCGTCCTTTGTATGAGTTCGATGGACATGTTTAGTGGTAGCGCTTCGGTGCGGATGGCCTCGAAACGTTCCACGGCCGCTGCGATATCTTCGTGATCGCTTGTGGTGAGACCTCGAACGGCTGTCTCTGCATAGAGTACGTCGTCTCCTCCTTCCAGAGTCGCGATTACGAACCCGCCCATCAAGCCCGAATGCATGCCATGGGGGATAACCTGAACGCTCAGTCGTGGATTGATCACTGAAATCAGGTGTTCTAGCTGGCCTTTCATTGTCTTGGCGTCACCGATTGGTCGATGAAGAACTCCTTCATCGATTACACATCGATAGGTCGGAGGTTGTGGGTCCTCGCGGACAAGGATGGCTTGGCGGTGCATGCGAGCCTCTACCGCCGCCTCGTCTCCGCGCAGCACTACGCGGGCGTATGCCTCCGTCTGAAGCAGGCCGGGGATCACCAGAGGTTGATAGGTCCGGAGGGTGACCGCGACCTGTTCTTTTTCGTGCCACTTCCCGAACCAGGAGGGGAAGACCTGGCCCTTGCGCCAGTCGAGGAGGCGGGACAGGAGGCCGCCTGTTTCGAGGAGTTCGTCGCAGCGTTCGGCGAAATCCGGTCCGGACGGGATCTGGCCCGTCTCGATCCCGCTGATCAGGGACTCGCTGTAGTGGATCCGCTCGGCGAGCTGGCTCTGGGTGAGGCCCGCGGCCTTGCGGTGGTGGCGCAGCTCTCTGCCCCAGATCGCCTGAGGCGTATAGAGATTGGAGATGATGCCCTCCTTGTCGGAGTTCAACAAAAGGCCGACGAACTCCAGCTCGCCGCCTTGGTAACCGTTCGGCTACCAAGCGTAGCCACGTCTCGGCAGGCTGAACATACGAAATCCGAGACGGAGAGAGAAAATCATGGAAGAGGTCCTCAAGGCGAGTGCGGCGCTGACCGAATATCGCTACGCGATGAATCCCGGACTTTCTCCGCTGGGGGAGAAGTGGATACCGCGCGAACCGGCGAGTGTCGCGTCCGCCCGCCGGTTCGTGCGCGATGTCGCGACCGACTGGAAGGCGACCGGAGAAATCCCGGAAATCGCCGAACTCCTCGCCTCGGAACTCGTCACCAACGCGCTGGCGTACGGCTCGTCGGACGTTTCTCCCATGAGTCCTGTCCGTGTCACGGTCGGTAAGGAGAAGGAGTTGCTGACCGTGGACGTCTACGATGCCTGCATCGCGATCCCGCGCCTGAGGAGGGCCGACGACCTGGAGGTCTCGGGTCGTGGTCTCGCCATCGTCCAGGACCTCTCCCACAACTGGGGCTGGACCCTCAACCCGTACGGCAAGTCGGTCTGGTTTCAGTTGGCCGCCTGGCCGTAGGGCGGAAGCGAATCGGCCGGTTTCGTACGCGCCGTTCAACGGGCGGACGGAATTCCAGCCTGTCCGCGCCGTGGGCTACCGCGATGAACCGTCGGTCGCCGATCGGCCGGTCCCGGTGTCGATGCCGCCGACGATCAGGTCGGTGAGCGCGGCGACCGCGTCGGAGACGGTGGTCCGCCCTCGGTTCAGCTCCGCGGCGATCGCCTCGGCCGCGCCCAGCGCGCCGACGCAGCGCAGCCGAAGGGCCTCCGGTGTGAGGCCGGAGTACGGCAGCAACGCCGAGGCCATCAGGTCGGTGAAGCTGTCGAACATCTCGCGCTCGACCGCCTCCATCCGCGGGTTTCCCCTCAGTGCGGCGGAGACGGCGTTCCACTCCGGCATGTCGGTGGAGCACACGAAGTACGCGTCGCTCAGGACGCGCGCCGTCTCGCGAAGGGTGGGCTCGGCCTCCCGTAACGCCTGTTCCGACGCGGTCCTGTGGCGTTCGTCGAGCCGCTGGTAGAGCGCGAGCAGCAGGCCGGGGCGGGTGCCGAAGTGGTCGTAGACGATCGGCCTGCTCACTCCGGCGGCTTCGGCGAGGGTGAGCAGGGTGAGGCCGTCGGCGCCCTGGTCGCGCACGATCTTCAGGGCCGTGTCGAGCAGCTGCTCCCGCCTGGCCTGCTTGGACAGGCGGGTCGATACCGGGGCCATCGTCCTCCCTTGCGTTGCCGCCCAGCCTAGGCTACAAAGTGTAGGTTACAAAATGTAGGTTAATGGAGACGGGAGAGGAGAGCACGATGGAGCACGCGAAATCAGTACTGATCATGGGAGGATCCGGCCAGACGGGCGCGGGGATCGCGGCCATCCTGCGCCGGTGGTACCCGACGCTGCCGCTCACGATCGCGGGCCGCGACCTGGAGCGCGCGAGGCGTGTCGCCGACGACCTCGGCGACGCGACGGCGGTGACCGTCGATCTGCGACGCGACGACCTCGGCCTCCCCGCAGGCCATGAGCACTCGGCGGTCGTCGCGGCACTGTGGGACAGCCACCTGAACGGACTGCGCTACGCCCAGGACCGAGGGCTGCCGTACGTCAGCCTCTCCAGCGGACTGACGGACATCGCCCCCGAGGTCGTCGCGGGCGGGCAGCGGGCCGGCGCCGCGTCGGTCCTGCTGGCCAGCCACTGGTACGCCGGTCTCGTCGTCCTCGCGACACTGGACCTCGCCAGGGAGTTCGGCCGGATCGACACAATCAGGGTCGGTGCCGTACTGGACGAACCGGACATCGGCGGGCCCGCGGCGGCGGCGGACATGGAACGCCTGACGGCCGCCACCTCGGCGGGTCTCGTCCGCCGCGACGGCGTCTTCAGCTGGGTCGACGGCCCCGACGCGCGGGTGGAGGTCTCCGGCGCCGACGGCGCCGTCCTGCCCGGCCAGATCACGGCCACCCTCGATGTTCCGAGCCTCGCCCTCGCGACGGGAGCGCCGAACGTCCGCTTCGCGTTCGCAGCCGGTGTGTCCGCCGAGGACAGGCACCGAGGTGAGCCCGCCTCCAGCGTGGTCGGGATCGATCTCGAAGGAGAGGATCACCGGGGTGCACCGCTCAGGAGGAGACGCCACCTCCGCCACCCGGAAGGACAGCGCGACCTGACCGCGCTCGCCGTCGCCCTCGGTGTCGAACGACTGCTCGGCCTGCGCGGCGAAGCCGTGGCGCCGGGCCTGCACACCCCCGAGGCGTTGATCGACCCCGGCTACGCGGTCGAGCGGATGACGGAGATCGGCGCCACGTTCGCCGAAGTGCCGGGTGATCGGTGATCGGTGAACGGCTTCGGCGCGCCCTGCCTTGTCGGGGGCCGGGTAACGGGGGAGCCCTTCCGCCGGTGCAGGCGGAAGGGCTCCGTGTCAGGGATTGCGGGTCAGGGGGGTCAGCCCGGTGGGAGGTTGCCGTTCTTGGCGACGGGCAGGGCGATCTGGCTGGCGCCGCTGAGTACGGCCTTCTCGGCGGGGAGGCCGGCGAGGACGGGGTTGATGTGCCGCAGGGTCAACGAGACCGTGGGCAGGGCCGGGGCGGCGAGGTCGAACTTCTCCAGGTCGATCCATCGGACGATGTTGAGTACTTCGCCCGGGATGTTGTCGCCGGCTTTCTGCACCGGGACGCACAGCTGGCGGGCGTTGAGCACCTGCACGCCGTGTGTGGGGATGATCGGGGTCAGCACGGGGTTGAGCTGACGCAGGGCTAGTTGCTGGTTCAGCGAGACGTTGGGGGTGATGGCGTAGCACTTGAGGTCGATGTGGCGGACGAACGCCAGGATCTCCGCGGGTGGGACCGCGTCGTTCTTGATGACCGGCACGCACAGCTGCTGCGGGGTGGTCATGGAGATCTGGGTGCGTGGCAGGCCCTGGAGCAACGGGTTGAGGTGGCTGAGCACGAGACCCGTGTTCACGGTGACGCCGGAGATCTTGTAGCAGGCCAGGTCGATGAACCTGATGAAGTCGAGCGCGGGCGACGGCGGCGCCTGGTTGTTCTTGGCGACCGGGACGCACAACTGCTCACGCTGGCCGAGGGTGACGGTCTCGATGGGCAGGTTGCCGAGCACCGGGTTGAGGTGCCGCAGCGTGAGCGTGGTGGGGGGCGGCTGGTACGGGTCGGTCTTGAAGCATTCGAGATCGAGGAAGGCGGTCAGATCCTTCGGTGTCGGCAGCGAGACGGCGCTGGCGGACGGCACACAGAGGAATGCCACGGCGAGGGTCGCGACGACGGCGGATACGAGGCGCCGGAGCGTCGTTTTTCTGCGTCCGTGAATTCCGGTTACGGCTCGGTCCATTGAGGCTCCAAAAGCTGGGGGGTGGGCCTTCTCAATGCCGAGTGTGTGCCGCTGTGACCGGACTTTCAATATTAATGACACTTTTTATTGCACGTAAAATTCGGGCCGACGGGCCAAGAGTTTGTCGTCGACCATAAAAGCGTTGTGAGCTCGCCGATAATCGAGACGCGGCGACTTTTTTCGAATCTCTGTCAATCCAATGGCCGGGGTTCGCGAGAAACGCGCATGAGGTGGGTTGACCTGGGGATGGTATCGCGGTATAGCGGCCACCCTGCCAAGGGCTGACGCCTCGTCGGGAAGTCCCGTCTCTCGTCGTGATTCCGCCATCGAATCGCCGAAGCCGAAAGGGGGAGGGGGCGGCCCTTTCCGGGATGAAATCCTTCCCGGTGGAGACGTCCGGGCCGATGCCTGCCCGAACAAACCGAACGTCTCCGTTTCTTTCTTGAACGAAACCGGGATTTACGTCAGGCTCGAACTTCTGGAGTGTGCGTCGGGGCCTTTCCCGCTGCGCGGCCGGATGCGGCAGGGGATTCGTGTCTCGATTCCGGTCGTACAACCACCGCTCTGGATTCGTCGGGGAGTGCCGATCATTCGACCTCGGAAAGATAGAGGTCTTCGGCGTTCGAGGGGTGGGTCCGCGATCCCCGGCCGGCCCCCGGAACCTCATGGTCGTCCTCGGCCGCTGGGTGGAGGTGGCGCGTTACGTGGAGCTCACAGGTGCGTGTGCAGCTTTGTTGCAGGTTTCACCGTCGCCATTGACGCCTTTTGACGGCCGACGTTATCGTGCAAGCGATGGGAAAGCGCTTTCCGTATCGACCTGCACGGATTCGACCTGCACGGATTCGACCTGCACGGATTCGACCTGCACGGATTCGACCTGCACGGATTCGACCTGCATGGATTCGACCTGCACGGATTCGACCTGCATGGATTCGCGGGCCCCCTCCCCAGCGACGAAAGTGAGACGAAGATGAGACGAGCAGTCGCGTTGCGACTCCAGGCGGCGCTGGCCGCGGCGGCCACCGTGGCCGCGGTCGGTGTGGTTCTGCCGACGTTCCAGGCGTCGGCGGCGGTCGGCAGCGCCACCGGTTACGCGACCGCCAACGGCGGGACCACCGGCGGCGCGGGCGGGCAGACGGTGCGGGCCACCACGGGGACCGCGATCCACGCGGCCCTGTGCGGCCGGGCCAGCAGCAGTACCCCGATCACCATCCAGGTCGAGGGGACCATCAACCACGGCAACACCACCAAGGTGTCGGGCGGGAGCTGCAACACCGCCGCCGGTGTGATCGAGCTCAAGCAGATCAGCAACGTCACGATCATCGGGGTCGGCAACGGTGCCGTCTTCGACCAGCTGGGCATCCACATCCGCGAGGCCCGCAACATCATCATCCAGAACGTCACCATCCGGAACGTGAAGAAGTCGGGCTCGCCCACGTCCAACGGCGGTGACGCCATCGGCATGGAGAGCGGCGTCCGCAACGTCTGGGTCGATCACGTCACCCTGGAGGCCTCGGGCGGGGAGTCGGAGGGCTTCGACGGCCTCTTCGACATGAAGGACGACACCCAGTACGTCACCCTGTCCTACAGCACCCTGCGCAACTCCGGCCGCGGCGGGCTCATCGGCTCCAGCGAGAGCGACCGATCGAACGGCTTCATCACCTTCCACCACAACCTGTACGAGAACATCGACTCCCGCACGCCCCTGCTGCGTGGCGGCGTGGCCCACATCTACAACAACTCCTACGTGAACCTCCGGGAGTCCGGCATCAACTCCCGGGCCGGGGCCCGCGCGAAGGTGGAGAACAACTACTTCAGGAACTCCAAGGACGTCCTGGGCACCTTCTACACCAGCGAGGCCGGTTACTGGCAGGTCGCGGGCAACATCTTCGACAACGTGACCTGGTCAAGCCGCAGCGGCGACAACAACCCGGCGGGTCCCAACCCGCAGTCCAACACCACCGTCAGCGTCCTGTACTCCTACACCCTCGACGGGGCGAGCTGCGTGCCGAACATCGTCAGCCAGACGGCCGGTGCCAACAAGGGGATAAAGGTGTCGAACGGCAGCTGCTCACCGCAGACGCCGCCGCCGACCACCAGCCCCACTCCCACCCCCACACCGTCGACCCCTCCGTCCGGCGGGACCAACCTCAGCATCGGGGCCGATTCCGACGGCTCCAGCAAGGGCGGCGGGACCAGCTACGGCAACGTGCGCGACGGCAACCTGAGCACCTACTGGTCGCCGTCCGGGGCGACCGGTGACATCTCGATTAAGTGGAGTTCCGCCAAGACGATCTCCAGGATCATCATCCGTGAGGCGTCGGGCGCCACGGGCGCCATCGGGTCCTGGCAGGTACTCAACGCCGCCAACGGCGCCGTGCTGAAGTCCGGCAGCGGGGCGGGCACCATCACCTTCACCGCCACCTCGCTGAGCAAGATCACCTTCAGGATCACCGGGGCGACCGCCACGCCACAGGTCGCGGAGTTCGAGACCTACGCCTCTTGACGCGCTCCCCGGCCTGAAGGCCGGAGCGCCGGCCCGCATCGCTGGTGGCGGATGGTTCGCACCGCCCGCCACCGATCACCCAAGCCGAGGGGCGGGGGCCTTCAGACCGAAGGACCCCGCCCCCGGCGCGATCATTCCTCGGGTCGGCGTGCCTGTTTTATCTCGCGGGTGATCGCCCAGGCATCCGCTACCGGGCCCACGTGCCCGAGTTTGTCGGGGTTGATCACCGTGCGGATCGTCTGGATCCGCCCGTCGAGCACATCGAGCACCAGGGCGTAGAGTACCTTGCCGTCCCGGTCGTGGAAGATCGCGCCCGGCCCGCCGTTGACCTCGTGCGGCTCGAACGTCACGTCGATGCGGACCAGCTTGATGGAGAGGGAGGCGAGCAGCCGGGCCACGGACTCGGCGCCGATGACCGCCCTGGCCAGCTGAGGGGCCTTGCCGCCGCCGTCGCCGACCATCGAGACGTCGGCGGCGAGCAGCTCTCGCAGACCGGCGACGTCACCTTCGTGGAAGGCGTCGAAGAACCGTGACGCCAGTTCCTCCCACTCCGCGCGTACCGTCTCGAAACGTGGACGCCCGGCCTCCATGTGACGCCGCGCCCGCACCAGCAGTTGCCGGCACGCCGCCTCCGAACGCCCCACCGCCGTGGCGACCTCGTCGAACCCGAAGCCGAACACCTGTCGCAGCACGAAGACCGCCCGCTCCAGCGGGCTGAGCCGCTCCAGCAGCAGCAACGCCGCCATCGACACCGAGTCGGCCAGCTCCGCCGCCCGCGCCGGATCCTGGTACGGATCGCTCAGCAGCGGCTCGGGGAACCACGGGCCGACGTACTCCTCCCGCCGCACCCGCGCCGAGCGCAGTACGTCGATGGAGATCCGGGTGACCGTGGCCGACAGAAAGGCCTTGACCGACGTTGGCCGGGTCGCCGAGCCGTCGAAGCGCAGCCACGTCTCCTGCACCGCGTCCTCGGCTTCGCCGACACTGCCCAGGATCCGGTAGGCGATCGAGAACAGCAGCGGCCGCAGCTCCTCGAACTCCTCGACCTCGCTCACACCTGATCCCCGCCCTCTCAGTGGAACCGGCCGGGCTCGTAGTCGCCGGCCGGCTGCCGGCTGATGACGTTCATTCGGTTCGCCGCGTTCATGAAGGAGATCAGGAGCACCAGGGCGGTGAGCTGCTCACTGTCGTAGTGCTTGGCGGCGTGCGCCCACACCTCGTCGCCGACCCCACCGGCCGCGTCCGCGATCCGGGTCCCCTCCTCCGCCAGCTCCAGCGCGGCACGTTCGGCCTCGGTGAAGACCGTGGCCTCCCGCCACGCCGCGACCAGGTTCAGCCGGACCGAGGTCTCGCCGGCGGCGGCGGCCTCCTTGGTGTGCATGTCGACGCAGACGGCGCAGGCGTTGATCTGGCTCACGCGAAGCGCCACCAGCTCCTGTGTGGCGGCCGGCAGCGGTGATTCCTTGATCGCCTTGCCCGCCGCCATGAAGCGCTTGATGATCTTCCCTGCGGTCGGGTCGGTGAAGTAGTCGAGTCGTGCGTCCATGGTGTGCCCCTTCGTGTTCGTCGATGGCTACACCCCCTAAGACGAGGCAGCCCGGCTCCCTGTGACATCGGGCGAACGTGACCTGGGTCTCCCAGCCGGCTCGGCGTCGATCCGCCGGGGCCGGTCACGCTGTCGGCGGGGGCGACACGCTGAACTCGTTGCCGTCGGGGTCGGCCATCAGCACCCGGCCGGTCCCGCGCGGACCGCTCTCGATCAGGGTCGCGCCGAGGGAGACGAGACGCTCGACCTCCGCCTGATGATCACCGTGCGCGGGTGGGGCGAGGTCGAAGTGCAATCTGTTCTTCCCGGTCTTCGGTGCCACCGGGGGGCCGCCCCACGTGATCTTCGGTCCGCCGTGCGGCGAGCGGATCGCGGTCTCCTGGTCCTGGTCCCAGACCAGCGGCCAGCCCAGCGCCTCGCTCCAGAAGTATCCGACCTCCTGCGAGCCGTCGCACGCGAGCGCTCCGACGAATCCGCAGTCGGCGAGAAAGTTGTTGCCCGGCCCGATGACGCAGAACTCGTTGCCCTCGGGGTCGGCGAGCACCACATGCCCCTCCTCGGGGCGTTGCCCGATGTCGATGTGCCGCGCGCCGAGTTCGAGCGATCTGGCCACCGTGCGCCGCTGGTCCTCAAGGGAGGTGCTCGTCAGATCGAAGTGCATCTGATTCTGGCGGGTCTTCTTCTCCGGGGTCGGCAGACACCGGATCCGGAATCCGGTGTCGTCGCTCGGCAGGAGGGTGACGCCGTCGCGGGCGTCGTCGGCCGTCTCCCAGCCCAGGACTCCGGCCCAGAAGCGCGCGAGACGGAGCGGGTCGTTCGCGTCGAAGCAGAGCGCTACGAGCTGAGCGGTCATATGGCTTCTCCAATTCGCCTGCTCGCGGGCGCGGGGCGGGCGCGTCCTCCCGCGCGTGAGGGAGGCCAACGCTAGTCCGCCCACGGAGCGCGAGGCGAACGCTTTTGGGCCGGAGGGCGGCGCTTCCGGCGCTTCCGGCGCACGATCCGCGATCGGCGCGGGGCTGCCGGTCGCCATGTACGAGGCCGGGGGCGTTGCGGCGAGGACCGTGGCGCTCAGGCTCGTTCGGTGTGGCCGAGGCGGTGACTGATGTCCAGGGCTCCGGCGATCACGACCGGCGCCAGCTCGTGCAGCCGCTCCTCGCCGAAGCGGTAGGCCGGGCCGGACGCGCTGACGGCGGCGACGATCTCGCCGTCGTGGGAGCGGATGGGCGCGGCGACGGCGTTCAGGCCGATCTCGTACTCCTCGACGGTGACGGCGTAGCCCCGCTCGCGGGCCTGGAGAAGCTGTTTCTCCAGCGCGTCGGCCGAGGTGATCGTGTTCGGGGTGTACGTCCTCAGCCCGCTCGCGGTGACCAGCTGGACCCGGTGCAGGTCGTCGAGGTGGGCGAGCAGGATCTTGCCGCTGGAGGTGGCGTGCAGCGGGGTGAGCTCGCCGACCCAGTTGTGGGTGGTGACCGCCGCCGGGCCGCGTACCTGGTCGAGGTTGATCGCGTAGTGGGAGCGCAGGACGGCGATGTTGACCGTCTCGCCGATCTCCTCGGCGAGGCGGCGGCAGACGGGGCGGCTCTGCTGGGTGAGGTCGAGCCGGGAGGCGACCCCGCCCGCGAGGCGGATGATCCCGAAACTGAGGCGGTACTTTCCCCGCTCCTCGGCCTGCTCGACCAGGCCGCGCGACTCCAGCGCCCCCAGCAGCCGGAACGCCGTCGACTTGTGGACCGATATCTCCTGGGCTATCTCGCTCACCCCGGCCTCGCGGCGCTCGGAGAGGATCTCCAGGATGGCGATGGCCCGGTCGACGGACTGGACTCCGCCACTGCTGTCGGCGGTACGGCCGCCGAGGGGATCGTTGCCCATAGCCAGGGACTGTAGGCGCTGGGGACAACGAATGCCATCGCGGGAACAATCGCCGTTGCGAATAGTGCAGCCCATTGCGCCATTCGCTACAATTTCCGGCATTACCTCCAGCTTGAGCGAGGCGAGGCAGACATGTACGACTTCGTCATCGTCGGGGGCGGTTCTGCGGGAAGCGCCCTCGCGAACCGGCTGTCGGCCGACCCCGCCAACCGGGTGCTGGTGCTGGAGGCGGGCCGCCCGGACTATCCGTGGGACGTCTTCATCCACATGCCCGCCGCGCTGCCCTTTCCCATCGGGAACCGCTTCTACGACTGGAAGTACACCTCCGAGCCCGAGCCGCACATGAACGGCCGCCGGATCTACCACGCCAGGGGCAAGGTGCTCGGCGGCTCCAGCAGCATCAATGGGATGATCTTCCAGCGCGGCAACCCCATGGACTACGAGCGCTGGGGCGCCGACGAGGGCATGAAGACCTGGGACTTCGCCCACTGCCTGCCCTACTTCAAGCGCATGGAGAACTGCCTGGCCGCCGACCCCGCCGACTCCTGGCGGGGGAGGGGCGGTCCCCTGGTGCTGGAGCGCGGGCCGGTGCGCAACCCGCTGTTCGGCGCCTTCTTCGAGGCGGTGCAGCAGGCCGGATACCCGTTGACCGACGACGTCAACGGCTACCGTCAGGAGGGCTTCGCCCGCTTCGACCGCAACATCAGCAGGGGACGCCGCCTGTCGGCCGCCCGCGCCTACCTGCACCCCGTGATGAACCGCCCCAACCTGGAGGTCAGGACGCGGGCGCACGTCACCCGGATCCTCTTCGAGGGCGGGCGCGCGGTCGGCGTCGAGTACGACGGCCGGACGGTCCACGCGGGCGAGGTGATCCTGTGCGGCGGCGCGATCAACTCCCCGCAGCTGCTCCAGCTCTCCGGGGTGGGCAACGCCGCCGAGCTGGACGCCCTCGGCGTCGACGTCGTGCACGACCTGCCGGGCGTCGGCGAGAACCTCCAGGACCACCTGGAGGTCTACATCCAGTACGGCTGCAAGCAGCCGGTGTCGATGCAGCCCGCGATGAAGTGGCGCAACCGGCCGCTCATCGGCGCGCGGTGGCTCTTCCTGCGCAGCGGCCCCGGCGCGACCAACCACTTCGAGGCGGGCGGCTTCACCCGGAGCAACGACGACGTCGACTACCCCAACCTGATGTTCCACTTCCTGCCCATCGCGGTCCGCTACGACGGCTCTGCGCCCGCCGGCGGGCACGGCTACCAGGTGCACATCGGGCCGATGTACTCCGACTCGCGCGGCTCGGTGAAGATCAAGAGCACCGATCCCCGCGTCCACCCGGCGCTGCGCTTCAACTACCTGTCCACCGAGCAGGACCGGCGCGAGTGGGTGGAGGCCGTCCGGGTCGCCCGCGACATCCTGAACCAGCCCGCGATGGACGCGTTCAACGCCGGTGAGCTGTCGCCGGGCCCCGGGGTCGAGACCGACGAGGAGATCCTCGACTGGGTGGCGAGGGACGGCGAGACCGCGCTGCACCCCTCGTGCACCGCGCGGATGGGCGTCGACCCCATGTCCGTGGTGGACCCGCTGTCCATGCGGGTCCACGGCCTCGACGGATTGCGCGTGGTGGACGCCTCGGTGATGCCGTACGTGACCAACGGCAACATCTACGCGCCGGTCATGATGGTGGCGGAGAAGGCGGCCGACCTGATCCTGGGTAACACTCCGCTCGCCGCCGAGCACGCCGACTTCTACCGGCACCGCGACGGTTCCCCTCGCTGACCGCGCCCGCCGGTCGTTCACCCGCTGACCGTTCACCCGCTGACCATTCACCCGCTGACCGTGCGCCCGTCGGCCGTGCGCCGGCCGCCCCCGCCGACCGTGCCCGTCCGCTGACCGTGCCCGTCCGTCCGCCGCGTCTCGCGCGGTCTCCGGCATGGGCGGAGGCCACCTCCGTCGTCGGGGCCTTCTCCCGTGGACGGTGGTGAGGGGCTTTCCGTAGGCCGTGCTTGTGCGCGATCCGCTTACAGTTGTGTCATGAGCAACGATCTGGAGAGAGATGGCGCTGCGGTGCAGTCCGTCGACCGCGCGCTGTCCGTCCTGCGGCTGCTCGCCCGCCACGGTGACCTCGGCGTCAGCGATATCGCCGCGGAGCTGGGGGTGCACCGTTCCACGGCGTTCCGTCTCGTCATGACGCTGGAGCTGCACGAGCTCGTCGAGCAGACCGCCGACCGGGGGAAGTACCGGCTGGGGGTGGGGATCGTCCGGCTCGCGGGCGCCGCGACCGTGCGGCTCGACGTGGTGCGGGAGAGCCGTGCGAGCGGAGAGCGGCTCGCGGCGGCGGTCGGCGAGACCGTCAACGTGGCGATCCTCGATCGCGACGAGGCCCTGTACGTCGACCAGATGGCGGGGCCCTCGGCCCTGCAGGCCTACAACTGGGCGGGGCGGCGGGTGGCGCTGCACGCGACGTCCAACGGCAAGGTACTGCTCGCCCACGCCCCTGAAGAGCGGTTCGAGCGACTCGCCGCCGGGTCGCTGCGCCCGTTCACCGACCTGACCGTCACCGATGCCGGGCTGCTGCGCGAGGAACTCGACACCGTCCGCAGGCGCGGCTACGCCACCGCCGTCGACGAGCTGGAGCTCGGCCTGACCGCGGTGGCGGCGCCGATCTTCAACGTCGAGGGTGCGGTCGTCGCCTCGATGAGCGTGTCCGGTCCGACCTTCCGGCTGCCGTCCGAGCGCCTCCCCGCGGTGGCCGAGCAGGTGATGGCGGCCGCGGCCGAGGTCTCCTCACGATTGGGCTGGTACGGGAATGAAGACCGCAAACCCTTGACTGCGTGAGCGAAAAAGGACGATTCTGTTCCTCGTTAAGCATTCCGATGCGTCATACGCAACTGCGTTATGCGCAGCGGATCATGCGGTAACGGAAGGACGGCCGTTCGTGCTGCTGCGGGCCTGCTGGAAGGTGAACGGGCGGCTCCGGCGCGGGACCGTCCGGATCGACGACCACAGCCCTTACGCCCCCCGGGCGGAGTGGGACGGTTCCAGGCGGTCGGGGATAGGCCGCGAGCCGGGCCAGGCGGGTCCGGCCGAGTATCGGGAGACCAAGCACGTGCGGCGGAACGTCCGCCCCCGCCCGCAGCGGTGGTTCCGCGGCTGACGGACCGACCCTCGTCCCCAGACGACCCGTGAGGTGGTCACGACCATGACGTCACCGACCCAGCAGGTGCGGCCGGAAGCCGCCACGCGACGCGAGGACCGGGCCGTCCTCGACGTGCGAGGTCTCTGGAAGGTCTTCGGCCCGCGCCCGGACCGGGTCGTCGGGACCCCGCTCGCGGAGCTCTCGCGAAGCGAGCTGAGGGCGAGGACGGGCTGCGTGACCGCCGTCCGCGACGTCTCCTTCACCGTGCGGTCCCAGGAGGTCTTCGTCGTGATGGGACTGTCCGGCTCCGGCAAGTCCACCCTCGTCCGCTGCCTGACCCGGCTCGTCGAGCCGACAGCGGGACAGGTGCTGTTCGACGGCGAGGACATCCGCGAGGCGGGCGACCGGCGGCTGCGCGAGCTGCGGCGCCACCGCTTCGCGATGGTCTTCCAGAACTTCGGGTTGCTGCCGCACCGGCGGGTGCTGGACAACGTGGCCTACGGGCTGGAGATCCGCGGCATGCGGAAGGAGGCCCGCTACGAGCGGGCCAGGGAGATGGTCGAGCTCGTCGGCCTGTCGGGCTCGGAGGACTCCTACCCCGACCAGCTTTCAGGCGGCATGCAGCAGCGCGTCGGGCTGGCCAGGGCCCTCGCGGTGGACCCGGACGTGCTCTTCTTCGACGAGCCGTTCTCCGCGCTCGACCCGATGATCAGGCGGGACATGCAGAACGAGGTCATCCGCCTGCACCGCGAGGTCGGGAAAACGATGATCTTCATCACGCACGACCTGAGCGAGGCGCTCAAGCTCGGCGACCGCATCCTCATCATGCGTGACGGCGAGCTCGTCCAGATGGGCACGCCGGACGAGGTCGTCGGGGCGCCCGTGGACGACTACGTGCGCGAGTTCGTCAGGGACGTGCCCCGCTCGAACGTGCTCACCACCCGCTGGATCATGCGCCCGCCCCGGCCGGACGAACCGCTGGACGGTCCGGAGGCCGGGCCGGACGTCGTCGTACGCGACGTCGTGCACACGGTCCTGCGCGCGACGCGCCCGGTCAAGGTCGTCGAGGACGGTGAGCTGTTGGGGGTCGTCACCGCCGAGGAGGTCCTCGGCGTGCTCGCCGAGCCGTCTCCCGAGGGGACCACCGCCAAACCGGCCACACTCGCAGAACCTGCTGGAGCCGCCGGGCCGTCTTCGGCCAGAACCTCCGCCGAACCCGCCGAAGCCGCCGAAGCCGTCGGAGCCGTCGGAGCCGCCGGGCGGTCTCCGGACAGAGCCTCCACCGAGTCCGCAGAGCCCGTCGCCGGGCCGGGCAGGTCAGGGGAGCAGGGCTGATGGCCGTCAGGGCCACCCCGGCCGGTGGCCTGCGGCTCCTGCCCGCCTGGCCCCGCCGCTATCTGATCGCCGCCGTCGTCGCGGCCTGGGTGCTGCTCTGGGTCTTCCTCCAGGGCCGCGACACCTTCCAGCTCGGCGGCGCGGAGTTGACCCCGCTGCACGTACGGGTCAACGAGGCGAGCGAGGTCATCGACAACAGCAGGAACGAGAACCCGTTCTTCCTGTACTTCATCAACTACATCCGGCTCTTCCTCGATGAGTTCGTCACGTTCGTCCAGGCGCTGATCAGCCGGCCGTCCTTCGGGCGCCCGCTGCCGGTCGTCGGCTGGCTGGGCGTGGTCGCGGTCGCCACGGCGGTCGCGCTGCTGTGGGGCAACCTCAGGGTCGCCCTGCTGACCGCGATCGGCTTCGCCTCCTTCGGCCTGCTGGGGCTGTGGGAGGAGAGCATGGACACCCTCGCCCTCACCCTGGCCGCCGTCGCGATCTCGCTGCTCATCGGCATCCCGCTCGGTGTCTGGGCCGGGGTGAGCGACCGGTTCGACCGCCTGGTCACCCCGCTGCTCGACTTCATGCAGACGATGCCGACGTTCGTCTACCTCGCGCCGCTCACCCTGTTCTTCCTCATCGGCCCGGCGAGCGCGACCGTGGCGACCGTCGTCTACGCCGTCCCGCCCGCGATCCGCATCACCGCGCACGGCATCCGCGAGGTGCGGCCCGCGACGCTGGAGGCGAGCACCTCCCTGGGCGCGACCGCCTGGCAGTCCCTGAGGAAGGTACGGCTCCCGCTGGCCAAGCGGACCATCGTCGTCGGCGTCAACCAGACCATCATGGCCGCGCTGTGCATGGTCACCATCGCCGCGCTGATCGACGCCCCCGGCCTGGGCAAGACCGTCGTCAAGGCGCTGGAGACCCTCGACGTCGGCGGCGCCTTCAACGCGGGTTTGGCGATCGTCGTGATGGCCATCGTGCTCGACCGGGTCACCTCCGCCGCGGGTCGCCGCGTCGAGGCCAGGAACCGGGCCGGACTCTCGCGTGGGGCGGGCCGCCGCCGCACGGAGATCGGCGCGGTCCTCGCGGTCACCGGCGTGCTGGTCTACCTCTCCCATGTCTACGTGTGGGCCGCGGAGTTCCCCGGCGAGGCGAACGTCGGACGGTACGTCCGCCAGGGCGTCGACGCGGCCACCCTGTGGGCGCAGGACAATCTCGCCGTCTACACCGGCGCGTTCAGGAACGCGGTCTCCTACGGCCTGCTCAACCCGTTCGAGGCGCTGCTCACCGACTCGCCGTGGTGGCTGGTCGGCGCGGTGCTGATCGCGTTCGCCGCGATCCTGACGAATGTCAGGGTCGTGCTCGTCACCGCGGTCTGCGTCGCCCTGCTCGTCGTGCTCGGCCTGTGGCAGGACAGCATGGTGACACTCGCCTCCACGCTGGTGGCCACCGTCCTGGTGATGGGCCTGGGGGTGGTTTTCGGCGTCTGGATGGGACGCAGCGACCGCGTCGACCAGCTGGTGCGGCCGGTCCTCGACGCGGGGCAGACCATGCCGCCGTTCGTCTACCTGGTGCCGATCCTCGGCCTGTTCGGCGCCACCCGGATCACCGCGATCATCGCCGCGGTCGTCTACGCGGCGCCGGTGGCGGTCAAGCTCACCGCGGACGGCATCCGCGGCGTGGCGCCGAGCGCGGTGGAGGCCGCCACGGCCGCGGGTTCCAGCACCTGGCAGCTCATCACCAAGGTGCAGCTGCCGATGGCGCGCGCCGCGCTCACCCTCGCCGCCGGCCAGGGGCTCATCTACGTGCTCGCCATGGTCGTCGTGGGCGGTCTCGTCGGCGCCGGAGCGCTCGGCTACGACGTGGTGGCGGGCTTCTCCCAGCTTCAGCTGCGGGGCAAGGGGCTCGCGGCGGGCGTGGCGATCGTCGTACTCGGGATCATGCTGGAGCGCATCACCAGGGCGGCGGCACGGCGGGCCGACGCCGAGGCGCACGGCGTCCGGTGAGGAGCGGGAAGAGACGAGACAGCCGAGAGACAGCCGAGAGACAGGGCACGGCCGGACACCCGCCGGGCGGAACGAACACGGCACACGACACCCAATACAGGAGGACCTGGTGACAGTTTCGAGGATCGGGCGACCGCGGGCGATGGCGCTCCTGGTCGCGGCCGGCCTCCTCGTCTCCGCGTGCGGCGGGGCGAAGGTCGGCGAGAGCGACACGGGAGCCGCTCCGGCCGCCTCGGGCGCGGACGGCAGGAAGGCGTGCGGCGCGGTCAACATCGCGATCAACCCGTGGGTCGGCTACGAGGCGACCGCGGCGGTCATCGCCCACGTGGCGGAGAAGGATCTCGGCTGCTCGGTCACGAAGAAGGACCTCAAGGAGGAGGTCGCCTGGCAGGGCTTCGCCACCGGCCAGGTCGACGCGATCGTGGAGAACTGGGCCCACGACGACCTGAAGAAGAAGTACATCGACGACCAGAAGGTCGCCGTCTCGGCGGGGTCGACGGGTAACAAGGGGGTGATCGGCTGGTACGTGCCGCCGTGGATGGCCGAGAAGTACCCCGACATCACCGACTGGAAGAACCTCAACAAGTACGCCGACCTGTTCAAGACCTCCGAGTCGGGGGGCAAGGGACAGCTGCTCGACGGCGACCCGTCCTTCGTGACCAACGACGCGGCCCTGGTGAAGAACCTGAAGCTGGACTACAAGGTCGTCTACGCGGGCAGCGAGGCGGCGCTCATCACCGGGTTCAGGCAGGCGGAGAAGCAGAAGACCCCGATGCTCGGCTACTTCTACGAGCCGCAGTGGTTCCTGTCGGAGGTCAAGCTCGTCAAGGTCAAGCTGCCCGAGTACACCGAGGGCTGCGACGCCGACGCCGAGAAGGTGGCCTGCGACTACCCGCTCTACGACCTCGACAAGATCGTGAGCAAGAAGTTCGCCGACTCCGGCAGTCCGGCGTACGACCTGATCAAGAACTTCACCTGGACGAACGAGGACCAGAACCTCGTGGCCAAGTACATCTCCGAGGACAAGATGACGGCCGAGGAGGCCGCGGAGAAGTGGGTCGGCGACAACCCCGACAAGGTGAAGGCCTGGCTCCCCACCTCCTGAGCGCGATCGCCTTACAAGCGAGATGTCACTGGTTCGAACCCAGTAGTGCCCACCAGCAAAAACGCCCCGTTCCTGATCTTCGGAACGGGGCGTAAGGGTTAGGAGGCGACGGACGAGGCGTCGGTGATCTTGACGCGCAGGATCATCTGCTCGAAATTCGCGCGTGACACCCACTTCTGGCGCATGTCCTGTTCGGTGACCTCGTGGGTCGGCTCGCCCCCTGTCAGCCCCGTCGCGACGAAGACGCGCATCGACTGGGTGCTCAGACCGTGGGAGTCGTCCAGTCGCGCGAGGAAGCGCATACTCCTGGCCCGCAGTCCGGCCTCCTCCGCGAGTTCGGTCCCGGCTTCGTCCTCGCGGATGGTCATCCAGGGGCTGGTGTAGTCAACCCGGCTGGAGATCTGCTCGACCACGATCCTCCCCGCAGCTAATGGAAGGTTCCAGGTAGCGGACAACCGTAATAAACCAGTCAGTACGGCACGTTTCTCCTAGGGAATATGTACGACATATCGCCGTAACGGCTGGTCTATAGCGTCACGCGCATTACCGGGTTCCTCAAGGAGCACATGGTGCGCAAGGTCCTCGCCTCCCTCATCTCCCTCTCCCTCACCCTCACCCTCGTAGCCGTGCAACCCCAGCAGGCCAACGCCAAGGTCAAACTCGATCTTGAGACGTTGACCGGCGCCGAGGCCGTCTCCCTCATGGCCGCCGGCAAGCTGACCTCGGTCGACCTGACCAAGGCGTACATCGACCGGATCACCGCGCTGAACAAGCGCGGGCCCGGCCTTAACGCCGTCACGGACCTCAACCCCAACGCGTTGAAGGAGGCCGAGGCGTACGACCGCCTGCGTAAGAAGGGCAAGTCGCTCGGCCCCGCCATGGGGCTGCCGATCCTGCTCAAGGATCTGATCGACGTCGAGGGCATGCCCACGACGGCGAACAACTGGTCGCTGCGCCGGTCCTTCCCGGCCTCCGACGCCGGCATCACCAAGAAGCTGAAGGAACGCGGCGTCGTGATCCTCGGCAAGGTGGGGCTGTCGGAGTACGCCAACAGCTTCGGCTCGCAGCCCTCCGGGTTCGGCAACTACGGCGGCCAGGTCATCAACGGCATCGACGCCGACCAGAACCCCTCCGGGTCGTCGTCGGGCACCGGCGCGGCCATGGCCGCGGCGCTGTCGACGCTGGGCATCGGGACCGAGACCTCCGGTTCCATCATCTCGCCGTCGAACGCGCAGTCGCTCGTGGGTCTGCGGCCGACCGTGGGTCTCGTGCCCGGTTACGGCATCGCGCCCATCTCGGCCTCGCAGGACATCGCCGGCCCGATGGTCCGAACGGTCTCCGACGCCGCGCTCACACTGGCCTCGATCGCCGGGCCCGACCCGGTGGCCGACGCCGGGTACAAGGCCATGTTCGGCGACGACTACATCGCCAAGGGCATCATCCCGCCGCTCCCCGCGACGCTGCCCGACTACACCAAGGCCATCGATCCCGACTTCGTGCGCGGCAAGAAGATCGGGTACAACGGCACCCTCACCGAGGGCAGTCCGCTCAAGATCGCGTACGACGCCCTGACCGCCGCCGGCGCCATCCTGGTGCCCCGCCCGCAGGCGACGATCCCCGCACTGCCCGCGCTGCCCAGCGGCTATGAGCAGCACAAGAGCATCGACTCCTACTACGAGCGGCTCGGCCCGCAGGCGCCGATCAAATCGCTGGTCGAAGAGGTGCAGGTCAACCAGGCCGAAGCTCACCAGGCGCTCAAGTTCGGCAACGTCAACCACCTGAACTCGTCGCAGGCGGACGTGACCCCGGGTGGGGCCAACGAGCAGGCGTACCGGACGAACCTCGCGATCCGTAAGGCCGCCTGGCACAAGGCCATCGACGACATGGTGACGTACACCAACTCGGACCCGGCGCAACCGGCCGACCCGGTGATCGCCATCCTGGGCGGCGCGCCGAGCGCCCCGCAGGCCGGTTACCCGTCGATCACGATCCCGATGGGCTACACCGCGACCCATCGGCGCGCCCAGAACGTGCTGGTCCACGGCAACGCCTACAGCGAGTTCAACCTGCTCGGCGTCGCCTACGTCATCGAGCAGGCCACCAAGCTGCGCCGGCCGGCCAGCCTCGTGAACCCGAGCATGTACCGCTGCGCGAAGACGACCCCGGCTCCGCCGTTCGCCGAGCGCGGCGCCTGCAACCCCGACTACGACGCCGTCCTCAAGGTGACCCACTACGACTCCCGGCCGCTCGGTTTCTCGCTGGAGACCGAGACGGCGCAGAGCCTGATCCAGAAGCTGAACAAGGACGAGGTCTCGGCCGAGGAGCTCACCCGCGCCTACCTCGACCGCATCGCGCTGACCAACGCCGAGGGCCCGGCCACCCAGGCCGTCCGTGAGATCAACACCGACGCGATCAAGGAGGCCCGCAAGCTCGACCAGGAGCGGGGGAAGCACCGCACCGGCAAGCCCACCGGCCCGAACGACAAGCGCCCGCCGCGTCCCGCCCTCTGGGGCCTGCCGGTTCTGGTCAACGACACCATCGACGCCAAGTCGCTGTCGACCACGGGCGGCTCGATCGCCCTCCAGGGTCTCAAGCCGGCCAACGACTCCGCCCTCGTGGCGAAGCTGAAGGCCGCCGGCGCGATCGTGCTCGGCAAGACCAACGTCACCGAGCTGAACGGCGTCTTCGACGCCAACCTGCCGAAGGGCTACTCCTCGCTCGGCGGCCAGGTCCTGCTCCCGAACGACACCGACAAGACCCCGGCGGGTTCGTCGGCCGGCGCCGCGGCGGCCACCGCCTCGGGTCTGGCCGCGATCACGATCGGCATGGAGACCTCACTCGACTCGGCGCAGCTCCTCGCCCCGGCCGACGCGGCCGGTGTGGTGGGACTCAAGCCGACCGTCGGCCTGGTCAGCACGACCGGTGTGCTCCCTGTGGCCAGGTCGCAGGACGCCCCCGGCCCGATCACCCGCAGCGTCGGCGATGCCGCGACGATCCTCAACGTGATCGCCGACCCGGCGAGCCCGGTCGACTACACGAAGGACCTCAAAGCCGACGCCCTCGCGGGCAAGAAGATCGCCGTGGTGTCCAGCACGAGCGCCCCCTACCAGGAGGCGATCGCCAAGCTCCAGGGCCTCGGCGCGACCGTCACCCAGGTCTCGATCGCCACACCGGCCGCGACCGACAGCGTCGTCGCCACCGAGTTCAAGCGTGACCTGAACGCCTACCTCGGCGCGGCCAAGCCCGGCACGACGCTGCGGAGCATCATCGACTACAACAACGCCAACCCGGTCGAGGGCCTGAAGTACCAGCAGGGTCAACTGCTGGCCGCCCAGGCGATCGACCTGTCCGACCCCGCGACGAACGCCAAGTACACGGCCGACCTGGAGGCCGGCAAGGCCGCCAACAAGGCCGTCCTGGACACCGTCCTGAGCGGGTACGACCTGATCCTGGTCCCGAGCGGCAGCAACGTGATCGGCTACGCCGACCGCGCCGGCTACCCCGCGCTCACCATCCCCGCCGGGTATGGCGCGCAGCAGAGCTCGTCGGGCCGCAACCCCATCGGTGTGACGCTGATCGGCGGCGCCTTCTCGGAGGCGAAGCTGCTGGCCGGCGGCTACGCGCTGGAGCAGGCGATCGACGACCGCCTCGCCCCCAGCTACACCAACCCCAGCATGTGGCGTTGCGTCCCGGAGAGCACCTTCTTCACGGGCGAGTTCTGCCTGCCGGGCGACCGCCTGGCCCCTCGTTACAAGGGCTGACCACTGGTTGAGGAGAAGGGCCCGCGGTCTCCCCCGCGGGCCCTTCTCTCGTTGCGGGGGTACGACCTGAGCTGCCCGTCCACTGCCTGACCTGGGCCGGGGGCGGCCCTCCGCAGGGAGGGGTTCGGCCTGGTGGGAGCCGATACCGCAGTTGACATCCAACGGCAGGATGGCCACGCCTCGGCGGCGAGGAACAACCCGTCCGGCGATCCCCGTCGCTCCCGCGCGACCATCACCTGAGGCCGCCTCCACCCTCACGGCGATGAGTCGGCCCCTACCAGGCGGCGTCGGGTGTCTGGCCGCTGGGCGGCAGGTCGCCTGTCCCGATCGGCACCGAGCCGGTGGAGCCGTCGCGCAGGTCGACGCGGTGGAGTCGCCGGTCGTGCGTATGGAGCAGGTGCCGGCCGGTCCCGTCGAGCGCGAACCGGACGGTGAGTGACGTGCTCTTCGGAAGCGACAGCCGGGCGAGTACCACCGCATCCCCGCCGTCGACGGGAACGCGCTCGATGTCGTGGCCGACCGAGTAGACCAAAGAGCCACCGTCGGGGGTGTAGGCCACCGACTCCACGGGCGGTAGGCCTCTCATCGGCCTGACGAGACGGGTGGCGGCGACCAGGTCCGACCCGGGGGCGGCGAGGTCCAGGACGCCCAGGCCCCGGTTGGGCGCCGCCACGGCGATTCGCCGGCCGTCCGGGGCCCAGGACAGGCCGCTCACCCGCATGTCCCCGCTGAACCAGTCGCGTCGCGCCCCGGTGGCGATCTCCACCACGCGGACGATGGTCCCCCCGGCCACCATGTCGGCGAAGGCGAACCTGGTCCCGTCATGGCTCATGGCGAGCACCGGCAGCCCCCCGGACACGCCCTGGCCGGACTCCGGCACCGGCTCGGGTGTGCCGGGCCGCCCTTCCTCGTCGAGACGCACCCGAAAGAACCGCACATCGCCCTCTCGCCCGCTGGTGCCGGAGAGCAGGAAGGTCCGGTTGTCCGGCGCCGCCGCCGCGAGCTTCCACGAGGACTCGACCCCCGGCGGCAGCGGGACGGCCGCGATGAACCTCCCGGTCCCGGCGTCGTGTACGGAGGGCGGCACCGGCGTGAGGATCGCGGTCTTCGACCGCTCGGGGAAGCGGGCGATCGGCGTCCACGCGGAGACGAAGAAGCGCGGCGGCCCGCTCGCGGCCAGGGGAGCGGCGGTCGCCATCGCCACCGCCAGGGACGAGGCGAGGTCCGGCCGCGACGGCGCGGGAGCCAGCGACGATCTCGCGAGTTCACCCACCGGTGAGGGGGGCGGCGACAACGCGGTCGGCGGTGGTGACGGCGGCAGCGAGGGCGGGACCGCCGGCCGCGTTGCCGCAGCGTCAGATGGGAAGGCGGGGACATGTTCGCGGGCCGGGACGTTGCCGCAGCCTCCCACCAGCGTCAGCACCAATGACCCTGTCGTGACGAGGACCGCGCGGGTGAACATGCATTGATCATCATTCGTCCCGGAAACGGCGTCAAACCCGCGCACTCGCCCGCCGCACCGGTTCTCAGGCGGGTACCGGCGAGGTCACGCCCGCCCGGCGCTGCCGGCGGTTGAGCGCGACCCACACCCGAGCCCCGGGTGACGGGCTCTTCATCGCGACGGTGAGGTAGCGGTAGCCGGAGGCATCCACCCGGTGCCCGCCCAGGACTGAGCACCGCTCCGCCGTCCCCCTCGCGGACGATCGTCCACCCGTCCTTGACAGTGTTGTCGGTGGGAGGACAATCTGTTGCGGGAAGCGCACTTCGTTTCGGACTGCGCAACGACGGAGGTGGGTATGGCGGGCCGACGCGTCGTCATCATCGGAGCCGGGGTCGTCGGGGCGGCCCTCGCCGACGAGCTCTCGGCCAGGGGCCGGGACGACATCACCGTCGTCGACCAGGGCACCGTGCCCGCCACCGGGGGATCGTCCTCCCACGCGCCGGGCCTGGTCTTCCAGACCAACCCCTCCAAGACCATGGCGGAACTCGCCCGCTACACCGTCGAGAAGCTCGTCGACCTCGGCTGCTTCCTCCAGGTGGGCGGCCTGGAGGTGGCGACCACACCCGAGCGGCTCGCCGAGCTGCACCGGCGCCACGGCTGGGCGACCTCCTGGGGGATCGAGGCGAGCGTGCTCACCCCCGAGGAGTGCGTGGAGCGCCACTCCCTGCTGGACCGGGACAGGATCCTCGGAGGGCTGTTCGTCCCCACCGACGGCCTGGCCAAAGCCGTGCGCGCCGTCGAGGTCCAGCTCGCGCGCGCACGGGAACGCGGTGTCCGCGTCCTCGACCGGCACGAGGTGCTGGACATCCGCGTCGAGGACGACCGGGTCGCGGCCGTCGTCACCGACCGGGGCGAGATCCCCGCCGACCTCGTGGTCTGCTGTGCCGGGATCTGGGGGCCCAAGGTCGCGGGCATGGTCGGCATGACGCTGCCGCTCACCCCCCTCGCCCACCAGTTCGCCTGGACAGGTCCCGTCCCCGCGCTCGCCGGACAGGATAGCGAGGCCGTCCGGCCGATCCTGCGCCACCAGGACGCCGACCTGTACTACCGGGAGCGCTTCGACCGGCTCGGCGTCGGCTACTACGGCCACCGCCCGATGCCGATCACCGCCGAGGAGATCCTCCCGCTCGCCGACGCCGAGGTCATGCCCTCGGTGCTGGCGTTCACCGGCGACGACTTCGCCCCCGCCTGGGCCGAGACGAAGGCACTGCTGCCCGACACGGGGAAGGCCGAGCTCGAAGCGGGCATCAACGGCCTGTTCTCCTTCACCACCGACAACATGCCGCTGCTCGGACGGTCACGCGAGGTGGAGGGCTTCTGGGTGGCCGAGGCCGTGTGGGTCACCCACTCGGCGGGAGTGGGCCGCGCCATGGCCGAGTGGCTGGCCGACGGACACTGTTCCTCCTTCGACCTGCACGAGTGCGATGTCAACCGGTTCGAGGCCCACCAGCTCGCCCCCGAGTACGTCCGCACCCGCGACTGCCAGAACTTCGTCGAGGTCTACGACATCATCCACCCGCTCCAACCGGCGGAGAACCTGCGCCCGCTGCGCACCAGCCCCTTTCACACCCGCCAGCGCGAGCTGGACGCCTACTTCCTTGAGGCAGTCGGCTGGGAGCGCCCCCAGTGGTACGGAGCCAACGCGCACCTGCTCGACGGCCGTGACATCCCCCGCCCCAACGAGTGGGCCGCCCGCCACTGGTCGCCGATCGTCGGCGCGGAGGCCCAGGTCTCACGCGAGGCCGTCGCCCTCTACGACATGAGCGCGCTCAAGCGGATCGAGGTCGCGGGCCGCGGTGCCGCCGCCTTCCTGCAGCGGATCTCCACGGGCGACGTCGACAAGTCCGTCGGCTCGGTCACCTACTGCCTGCTGCTCGACCACGACGGCGGCATCCGCAGCGACATCACCGTCGCCCGGCTGGGCCGCGACCTGTTCCAGGTCGGCGCCAACGGCAACCTCGACCTCGACTGGCTGCAGCGTCACCTGCCCGCCGACGGGTCGGTCACCGTCACCGACATCACGCCGGGAACCTGCTGCGTCGGCGTCTGGGGTCCCCTGGCCCGCGAGGTCGTCGCCCCGCTCGCCGGGCCCGCCTTCGGCCCCGGCGGTTTCCGCTACTTCCGCGCGGCGCGGGCGTACGTCGGCGCCGTGCCCGTCACCGCGTTGCGGCTCTCCTACATCGGGGAGCTGGGCTGGGAGCTCTACACGACGGCCGACATGGGCGCGAAGCTGTGGGACACCCTCTGGGAGGCGGGCCAGGAGCACGGGATCATCGCCGCGGGCCGCGGCGCCTTCAACAGCCTGCGGCTGGAGAAGGGCTACCGCTCCTTCGGCACCGACATGACCTACGAGCACGACCCGTACGAGGCGGGCCTCGGTTTCGCCGTGCGCAAGGCCGACCGGGGCGACTTCATCGGCCGCGCGGCCCTCGCCGAGCGCGGCACGACCCCCCGGCGCAGGCTGACCTGCCTCACCGTCGACGACCCCGCCGCCGTCGTGATGGGCAAGGAGCCGGTGTACGACGGCGCGTCCCGCGCCGGATACGTCACCAGCGCCGCCTACGGCCACACGATCGGCAAGAACATCGCCTACGCCTGGCTGCCCGCCGAGCTGTCCGTGCCGGGGAGAGAGCTGCACATCGGCTACTTCGACGAGCGGGTGCCCGCCGTCGTCGCCGAGGAGCCGCTGTACGACCCGGCGATGGAGCGCCTGCGTGGCTGACCGGGCACCGGGAACGAAGGGGATGCCCGTGAACTCCGCGAGGCCCGAACCCGCCCGCGTGCGGCCTCGCCCGAGGGACCGAGAAGGGACGACGTCGACTTCCTTGCCGTGCATGAAGGCGGAGGACTCCACGCCGAAAGGAGAACGATGAGCACCGAGGAGCTCCCCGAGCACCCCGACCGGCTGTGGAGTGCTCCCGAGCCGAAGCCCTCCTACGACGTGGTGATCGTCGGCGGCGGAGGCCACGGCCTGGCCACCGCCTACTACCTGGCCAGGAACCACGGGATCACGAACGTGGCCGTGCTGGAGAAGGGCTGGCTGGCCGGCGGCAACATGGCCCGCAACACCACCATCATCCGGTCCAACTACTTGTGGGACGAGAGCGCGGGCATCTACGAGCACTCGCTGAAGCTGTGGGAGGGGCTGGAGGAGGACCTCGGCTATCCCCTCCTGTTCAGCCAGCGCGGCGTGCTCAACCTCGCGCACAGCCTGCAGGACGTCAGGGAGGGCGTCCGCCGGGTCAACGCCAACCGCCTCAACGGTGTCGACGCCGAATGGCTCGGCCCCGAGGAGGTGAAGGAGGTCTGCCCGATCGTCGACGTCTCGCCCGGCACCCGCTACCCGGTCCTCGGCGCCACCTACCAGCCGCGCGCGGGAATCGCCAAGCACGACTACGTGGCCTGGGGGTTCGCCCGCGCCGCCGCCGCGATGGGCGTCGACCTGATCGAGCACTGCGAGGTCACCGGCATCGACGTCGTGGACGGCCGCGTGCAGGCCGTACGCACCACCAGGGGCCGCATCGCCGCGGGCAGGGTCGCGATGTGCGCGGCGGGACACTCCTCGGTCGTCGGCCGGATGGCGGGGGTGGAGCTGCCGGTGCAGAGCCACCCGCTGCAGGCCCTGGTCTCGGAGCTGCTGGAGCCCGTACACCCCACGGTGGTCATGTCCAACGCGGTGCACGTCTACGTCAGCCAGGCGCACAAGGGCGAGCTGGTCATGGGGGCGGGCATCGACGCCTACAACTCCTACCGGCAGCGCGGCGCGTTCCACATCATCGAGCGGCAGATGGCGGCGGCGCTCGAGCTGTTCCCCGTCTTCGCGCGGGCCCACGTGCTGCGCACCTGGGGAGGGATCGTCGACGTCACCCCCGACGCCTCGCCCGTCGTCGGGCTCACCCCCGTCGACCGCCTCTACGTCAACTGCGGATGGGGGACCGGCGGCTTCAAGGCCACCCCGGGCGTCGGATGGTGCTACGCGCACACGATCGCCCACGACGAGCCGCACCCCCTCAACGCCGCCTTCACGCTCGAACGATTCACCACCGGCGCGCTCGTGGACGAGCACGGCGCCGCCGCGGTGGCCCACTGAAGGAGCCCGACCAATGCTGCTGATCCCCTGTCCGTGGTGCGGGCCACGGGACGAGGCCGAGTTCCACTACGGCGGGCAGGCCCACGTCGTCTACCCCGACGACCCCGCCGCGCTCTCCGACGAGGAGTGGGCGAGATACCTGTTCTTCCGCGACAACCCCAAGGGGCCCTTCGCGGAGCGCTGGTACCACGTGGCCGGATGCCGCCGCTGGTTCAACGCGGTCCGCGACACCGCCACCAACGAGTTCCACGCCGTCTACCGGGTGGGCGAGCCGGGGCCGGTGAGCCGGTGAGCGAGCAGCCGTTCCGCCGGGCGGGCCATCGCGGGGAGACACTGCCGTTCCGGTTCGACGGCCGCGACTACGAGGGGTACCGGGGCGACACGCTCGCCGCCGCGCTGCTCGCCAACGGCGTCCGTACGGTCGCGACGAGCGTCGCACTCGGCCGCCCTCGCGGGATCTTCGCCGCCTGGACCGAGGAACCCAACGCCGTCGTCCAGATCGAGCACCCCTTCCCCGAGCCGATGCTCCAGGCCACCGTCGTCGAGCTGTACGCGGGACTGGTGGCCACCGGCCTGCCGGGCAGGGGCAGGCTCGCCGCCGAACCCGACCCGGCGCGCCACGACGGCGTGTACGCGCACTGCGACGTCCTGGTGGTCGGCGCGGGACCGGCGGGTCTCGCGGCGGCGACCGCGGCGGCCACCTCGGGCGCCCGGGTGATCCTCGCCGACGACCGTCCCTCGCCGGGTGGAAGCCTGCCCGACACCGGCGAGAACGTCGACGGCCTCCCGGGCGCGACCTGGGCCGCCACCGCGCTGGCCGAGCTGGAGGCCCGTCCCGAGGTGCGGGTGCTCACCCGTACCAGCGTGTTCGGCTACTACGACGACAACTACCTGGTCGCCGTGGAACGCAGGGGGGAGAACGCCTCCTCCCGGACGCGCGTCTGGCGCGTCAGGGCCCGCCGCGTCGTGCTCGCCACGGGCGCGCACGAGCGTTCGATCGCCTTCGCGGGCAACGACCTGCCGGGTGTGATGCTCGCCGGCTCGGCGCGCGCCTACGTCAACCGGTACGGGGTCCTGCCCGGCCGCCGCGCGGTGGTCTTCACCACCGGGGACAGCGCCTACGCCGCGGCCCGCGACCTGGCCGCCGCGGGCGTCGAGATCGCCGCCGTCGTGGACACGCGCCTCGCCGCCGACCCGAGCCGGAACGGCCCCGGCGGGGCGGCGGGGCGGGGCGGCCCGGATGACTTGAGCGGTCCGGACGACGTGGACGGCACGGACGACGCGGGGGACCTCGCCGGGGGCCTCGGAGGTGCCGAGGTGCTCACCGGTCACGTCGTCACCCGCGTGAACGGCGAACACGGCGTCACCTCCGTGACCGTCTCGAAAAGACCCGCCGAGGCCGGCACGCCTTCCGGAGCCGCTGCCGGGACGAACACGTCAGAGGCCGTCGACTCTGGGATCACCGCGTCCGGGTCCGCCGCGCCCGGAGGTGTCGCCTCACAGGCGCCCGCTTCCGGGACGAACGCTTCCGGGACGAACGCGTCCGAGGCGGAAACCTCCGGCGGACGCGAGATCGAAGCCGACCTGTTGCTCGTCTCGGGCGGATGGAACCCCGCCGTCCACCTGTTCAGCCAGGCGTCGGGGACACTTCGCTACGACGAGGCGCTCGGCTCCTTCGTCCCCGGAACCTGCCGTCAGGCCGTCGAGGTCGCCGGGGCCGCCCGAGGGCTCCGCACCCTCGCCTCCTGCCTGGAGGACGGCGCCGCCGCCGGAGCGCGGGCCGCCGAGGCGGCCGGTTTCGGTGCCCTCCCGACCGCCCCCCACACGTCCGCCCGGGAGGCGACGGAGGCCGCGGGGGCCGGGGGAGCGCGGGACACGCAGGCGGTCTCGAACCTCCGGGAGACGGCCGACGAGACAGCCGACGGGACACTGGGCGGAGCCCCTTCCGAGCACGTGTGGCTCGTCCCCGCCGACGACTACCGGACCCACTTCGTCGACCTGCAGCGCGACGTCACCGTCGCCGACATCATGCGCGCCACCGGGGCCGGGCTCCGTTCGGTCGAGCACGTCAAGCGTTACACCACCGCGGGGACCGCGCACGACCAGGGAAAGACCTCAGGGGTGCTCACCAGCGGTGTCGTCGCCCACCTCCTGGGCGTGGACGTCTCGGAGCTGGGCACCACCACCTTCCGCGCGCCCTACGTGCCCGTCTCCTTCGCGACCCTCGCCGGGCGCGACAGGGGAGCGCTGCACGATCCCGTCCGGGTCACCGCGCTGCACGAGTGGCACGTGGCCCACGGAGCGCCGTTCGAGAACGTCGGCCAGTGGAAGCGGCCCTGGTACTACCCCCGCGAGGGCGAGGACATGGAGGCCGCCGTCCTGCGCGAGTGCCGGGCCGTGCGGGAGGCGGCCGGGGCGATGGACGCCTCCACACTCGGCAAGATCGACATTCAGGGGCCGGACGCCGCGCAGCTGCTCGACCGGCTCTACACCAACCTGATGAGCACCCTCAAGGTCGGTTCGATCCGCTACGGCGTGATGTGCCGCCCCGACGGGATGGTCTTCGACGACGGCACGGTGATCCGCCTGGCAGAGAACCGTTTCCTGGTGACGACCACCACCGGCAACGCCGCGGCCGTCCTCGACTGGATGGAGGAGTGGCTGCAGACGGAATGGCCGTCGCTGCGGGTCTACTGCACCTCGGTCACCGAGCAGTGGGCGACGGTCGCGCTCGCCGGGCCGCGCTCCCGCGAGGTGCTCGCAGCACTCGCCCCCGACCTCGCCGTGGACAACGCGAGCTTCCCGTTCATGACGTGGCGTGACGGCCGGGTGGCGGGCCTGGACGCGCGGGTGTGCCGGATCAGCTTCTCCGGTGAGCTGGCGTACGAGATCAATGTCAGCGCCTGGGACGGGCTCGCCCTGTGGGAGGCGCTCCAGGCCACCGGGGCGGTCACCCCGTACGGGACCGAGACGATGCACGTGCTGCGGGCCGAGAAGGGCTACCCCATCGTGGGGCAGGACACCGACGGCACGGTCACCCCCGCCGACCTCGGCATGGAGTGGGTGGTGTCCAAGAAGAAGGCCGACTTCCTCGGGAAGCGTTCCTTCTCCCGCGCCGACACCGCCAGGCCCGACCGCAAGCACCTGGTCGGCCTGCTGCCGCTCGACCCGGACCTCCTGCTGCCCGAGGGCTCCCACCTGGTGGCCTTCGACCGGCTGCCCGAGCCGCCGGTCCCCACGCTCGGCCACGTCACCTCCAGCTACCGCAGCGCCGCGCTCGGCAGGACCTTCGCCCTCGCCCTCGTCAGCGGCGGGCGCGAACGCGTCGGCGAGCGGCTGTACGTGCCCGTCGCAGGGGAGCTGCTGCCCGTCACCGTCACCCACCACGTCCTCTACGACCCCGAGGGAGCGCGCCGCGATGGCTGAGCCACCGACCGGGCGGTTGAGCCCGCTCGCCCGGCTGGAACCGGTGTCGAACCAGGACCTTCGTATCGCGGAGCTGCCGTTCCTCACCCAGATCGACCTGCGGGTGGAGCCGGGGAGCGGCACCGCGACCGGCGTCGCCGGCGCCCTCGCCGCCCTCGGCGTCCCGCTCCCCGTCGAGCCGGGCACCTTCGCGAGCACCGGCCACGATGTGCCGCCGTCCGGTACGGCCGGGAGCGACACCCTGGTGTTGTGGCTCGGTCCCGACGAGTGGCTCGTCGTCGGGCCCGCGGGCGACACGGGTCTGGAGACCCGGCTGCGAGCCGCGGCCGGAACCGGTCACGCCGCCGTCACCGACGTCTCCGCCCAGCGGACCGTACTGCTCGTGGCCGGTCCCAGGGCCCGTGACCTGCTCTCCCACGGCTGCGCCCTCGACCTGCACCCTCGCGTGTTCGGCCCCGGCCGCTGCGCCCAGACCATGCTCGCCCGAGCCCAGGTCGTCCTCGCCGCGCGCGGAGGCGACGAGTTCCACGTCTTCGTACGCTCGTCCTTCGCGGCCTACCTCGCGGCCTGGCTCCTCGACGCGGCGGGGGAGTACCTGGGCGGCTGAGGCGGCCGTCCGAAACCGGAAAAGACCGACCGGCGCGTTCGCGGTCGGAGCTGCCGGGCGCGGACTCCCGGCTTCGGCCAGGGGAGCGGGCCTGGAGTGGGAGTGCCGTCGGGTCCGAGCGTGCTCCGCCCCCGGCGCGAGGCGCGCGGGGAGCCCGAGCGGACATGGGGAGAGGGGGGGGGCGGGCGGGGGGGGCGGCCCGGCCCCGGGCGGGGGGCGGCCCCCGCGCGCCCCCCCGC
>NZ_JBEZEL010000004.1:143040-257103 GCF_040648855.1 Streptosporangium sp. NPDC049078 | reverse complement strand
AACGGGGTTCCGGGAGTCGAGGACCGGCTCATGGTCGTCTGGGAGACGGGAGTCACGACGGGCCGGATCGACAGCCTGGTGCGGTCCCGGCGTGCGCCGGGACCGGCCCTCTCCCTGTGAAGACCCGCCGAAGACCCGCCGAAGGCTAGGCGCCGGCCACGGAGGCGGACCTGGCCTCCGGGACGGAGGCCGCGGGAGCGGCGGGAGCCGGCCTGCGCACCGCCGGAAGAACGGTCGCGGAGATGATCACGATCACCACGGAGAGCGCGGTGGAGAGCCAGAACGCCGTCTGGATCCCGTCGACGGAGATGCCCTGTCCCGTCCCGCCGACGAGCGAGGCCACCGCCACCGCGACGCCGAGGCACAGCCCGACCCCGAGCTGGCGGTTCGAGTTGTAGAGACCCGACGCGAGGCCCATCTGGGCACCGGCCACACCGGACGTGGCCGCCACCGCGGTGCTGATCATCATGACCGTCACACCGACGCCGAGCAGGACGCCTCCGGGCAGCACGTTCAGCAGGAACGAGCCGTCGGCGGGCGCGAGCGCCAGCACCAGCGAGCCGACGACCAGGAAGAGGGCGCCGACGACCAGCACCGGCCGGGCTCCGATCCGCGCGGTCGTCTTCGCCACCGGCAGCGACGCCAGTACGACCACGAGGGCCTGCGGGAAGAACGCGAGCCCGGTGAGGATGGCCGAGAAGCCCAGGACCTGCTGCATGTAGAGCGTGATGAAGAAGGTCGAGATGGACATGACGCCACCCGACAGGAACGCGACCAGGTTGCCGCCCGTCACCCCGCGGTTACGGAAGATCGAGAGCGGCACCAGCGGCGCGGACACGCGGGTCTGCACGAAGAGGAACACGACGAGCAGCGCGGCTCCCGCGATCAGCGGGGTCAGCACACCGGCGCTGCCCCAGCCCTCGTCGGAGGCGATGGTGAGGGCGTAGGCGATCGCGCACATGCTCGCGGTCACCAGGATGGCGCCGGGGACGTCGATGCGCGAGGAGCGCGTCGACACGCTGTCGTCGTCGAGGCGGATCGCGGCGCGCACGACCATCGCGATGCCGACCGGGACGTTGATGAACATGACGGCACGCCAGCCGAAGATCTCGGTCAGCACACCGCCGGCGAGCACGCCACCGGCGAAGCCCACCGAGGACACGGCGCCGAACACGCCCATGGCCTTGGCCCGCGCCTCCCCCTCGGGGAAGCCCGCACCGATCATCGCCAGCACGGCCGGAGCCACCGCCGCGGCCGAGAAGCCCTGCAGGGCACGGGCGGCGATGAGCACGATGGAGGAGGTCGCGAAACCGCCCACCAGGGAGGCGATCGTGAAGATCGCGAGGCCCCACACGAACATGCGCTTGCGGCCGATGATGTCGCCCACGCGCCCGCCGAGCAGCAGGAAGCCGCCGTAGAACAGCGCGTACGCTCCGACGACCCAGGGCAGGGCGCCGGAGGTGAAGGACAGGTCGGTCTTGATCCATGGCAGCGCGACGTTCACGATCGCGAAGTCGAGCGTCAGCATGAACTGGGCGAGGCACAAAAGAAGCAGTGGTGGTGGCTTCTTAACCTGAGAGTCCATGATTTCTTTCTCCTGTCTCCTGGCACGGATTAAGCTATTCTCGGCGTCGATTTAGGCCCGCATGTTCTCGTGACGACCGATGACCCGAGTGGCTGTTTCGAGCACAACCGTCTCAACGGCACGCGGCCGGGCGAGCCGCTGTCGGTGCTCAGCAGCCGTCCGTGGATCGTGGGCGAATACGAACGCCTGCCGACAGGAGAAGCATGGTCTTGGCCGACAATTTTCACTCTCCTTGGCGTCGACATAATTGTTCCGGGTGTAAATCAATTATGTGGTCGCAGGCCAAGGGCGGCCAGAGCATCAATCATCAAAAGCGCGTGCATCTTTCATGCCGGCCAAGATGAATAATTCAGCAATCGGACGTCGCGGCATGAACTGCCTGCCGAGCGGGTCGCGGTGGACGGGTCTTACCGGGTCTCACCGGGTCTCATCGGCCCGCGAATGTCACGGGCCGGGGTGCTGTCGGCGGCGGGTTGGCCCGGTCCCGCGCGGTACGGGTCCGGTCCTGCGGTGAAAGTCCGCTCGGAGCGGCTTTCGCGCCGGGGCGATCACCCGTTCAGGGGAGCGTGACGAACCTCTTGAGGAAACTCCGGGCCGCCGGGGTGTCCAGGCGATAGTCGTAGTTGATCTTCTTGCACGCCTCGTCCTCCCCGCTGATGGTCGTGGCCACGAGCAGGTCCGAGGTGGGTCCCCCCAGGAAGTTCGGGCCGCCGGAGTCGCCGAAGCAGGTGCTGCCGTCGCCCTTGGAGGGGTCCAGTGACAGTTTGAGCCAGTCGCGGGTGAGGGCCTCGAAGGAGATGGACGCCTGGTAGCGGGTGTCGGTGTAGGTCAGCCGTGTCCTGTGCTTGACCTTGACCGAGGCCATGGCGCCGTACCCGACCGGGGTGAATCTCGTCGTCTTCAGGGTCTTGTCGGCCTTGAGGCGGTCGAGCAGTCCCTCGGTGGGCAACCTGGCGGGCGTGATGCCGGGGATCGCCGCGTCGAAGACGACGACGGCCATGTCATGAAGATCGGACTCGTCCCGGTAGCGCGAGTCGGGGACGTAGCGACCGGTGTAGATCTTGTCTCCCGGCCGGTAGCGACTGGAGAAGGAGACCTGGGCGCTCTTCTGCCCCGGTTCCGCGCAGTGGGCGGCGGTGAGGAAGACGGTCGGCGAGATGAGCGTGCCGGTGCAGTAGGACCATGTGCCGTCATCGTTGGGCATGTCGCCGATGATCGCTCCCACCTGCGGGTGAACGGTCAGGTCGGGCGAACCATTCGTGATCGCCCGTGCCGGGGAGGCGGTGATCGTCGCGAGAGCAGCAGAAATCATGACAAAAGGGATGAAACGCACGCGGGAACTGTAACCGTCCGAGGGTTACATTTGACACAGGACGCAGAAAGATCTACCCGTTGCCTGCCGGGCCCGCGGACGAGGAGTTCAGGGAAAGGCGCCGGTCACGGCGGCCGGGCCGGTCGGGGTCGCGTCCAGCCCCTCCGGGCTCGACGGCGTTCCGGCCGCCCCTTCGGTACGCACCGGGGCGGGCTTCGCCGCGACCGGTGGACGGTCGCGGCGAAGCGCATGGTGATCAGGTCGGCGACCTCACACGTTCGTGATGGTCCACTGGTTGTTGGTGCTGTTGTTGGGGGCCCACATGGCGACGGTGGAGCCGGCGGTGCTGTTGCCCATGCCGTCGAGGGCGGTGTTGGTGCCGCGGTTGATGATCTGCTGGCGGCCGTTGCCCACGCTGTTGAGGCGCCACTGCTGGTTGTTGTTGCCGGTCCAGGCGGCCTGTCTGGCGTTGGCGCCGTTGGCGGTGTTGCCCCAGCTGTCGATGACCATGCCGTTGGTGCGGTTGACGATGCGGTACCAGCCGCCGCCGAGGTCGACCAGCTGCCACTGCAGGTTGGTGCTGCCGTCGGAGGCGTTCCACTGCTTGAGGTTCGATCCGGAGGCGACGTTGCCGCCGCTGTCCAGTGCCAGGCCGGTGGTGCCGTTGGTGATCCGCACATAGCCCGTCGGCTGCTGCGGCGTGCCGGACGCCGTCACGCGGTAGGTGCGACCGGCCTGGCCGGTCAGCCTGATGACGCCGGCCTCCGGGCTGGTGACGGTGACGGCACCGTTGGTCGCGGTGTCGACCACCTGGTAGGTCCCGGTGAGCGACTGGCTGCGCACGTTCACCGTGCCGTCGTGGTCGAACTTGACGAGGATCTCGCCCGCCAGGCCGGAGGCCCAGGTGATGTCCACGGTGTAGCCGCCGCGTCCCCGAAGCCCCTGCACCTTCCCGCTCGGCCAGGCCGAGGGCAGTGCCGGCAGCACGTGCAGTTCGCCGTTGTGGCTCTGCAGCAGCATCTCGGCGATGCCGGAGGTGGCGCCGAAGTTGCCGTCGATCTGGAACGGCGGGTGCAGGTCGAACATGTTCGGCGCGAGCCTGGCCGGCGTCACCAGCAGGCGGATCAGGTTCTGCGCCCGGTTGCCCTCCTCCATCCGCGCCCAGTAGTTGATCTTCCAGGCGAGCGACCAGCCGGTCCCGTCGTCACCGCGCAGTTCGAGGGTCCGCCGCGCGGCGGTGTACAGGGAGGGGGTGCCGCGTTTGGTGATCTGGTTGCTGGGGTGCAGGCCGTACAGGTGGGAGACGTGCCGGTGGTTGGGCTCGGTCTCGACCCAGTCGTACAGCCACTCCTGGATGTTGCCGCGCGAGCCGACCTTCATCGGAGGGAGCCGGTCCCTGGTCGCCAGGACCCGCGTACGGAAGTCGGCGTCGACGCCCAGCACCTGGCTCGCCTTGGCGCAGCCGTCGAACAGGTCCCGCAGGATCTGGTTGTCCATCGTGGGGCCCGCGCACACGCTGACACCCGAGTGGTGGGCCAGTTCCGGGGAGTTCGACGGGTTGGTGACCAGATACCTGAGGGCCGGCTCCTCCACGAGGGTGTCGAGGAAGAACTGCGCGGCCCCCTTCATCGCCGGGTAGTACTCCCGCAGGAAGTCGACGTCACCGGTGAAGTTGTAGTGGTCCCAGATCATGGTGGCCAGCCACGCGCCGCCGGTCTGCCACATGCCCCAGAACGCGCCGTCGACCACCGAGGTGGCCCGCCACCCGTCGGTGTTGTGGTGGGTGACCCAGCCGCCGGCGTTGTACTGCACCCGGGCCGTGCGGGCGCCGGTGACCGTGAGGTCGTTGATCATCTTGAACACCGGCTCGTAGCACTCCGACAGGTTCGTGCTGTCGGCCGGCCAGTAGTTCATCGGCAGGTTGGCGTTGATGGTGTACTTGGAATCCCACGACGGGCTCAGCGAGTCGTTCCAGATGCCCTGCAGGTTGGCCGGCTGGGTGCCCGGACGCGAGGAGGAGATCAGCAGATATCGGCCGAACTGGAACAGCAGGGCCGACAGCTGCGGGTCGTTGGTGTTCGAGTGCTGCGAGATCCGCACGTCGGTCGGCTGGTCGGCCGCCGAGGTGCGGCCGAGGTCGAGCGTCGTGCGCGAGAACAGCCGCTGGTAGTCGGCGACGTGCCGGCTGCGCAGGTCGCTGTAGGACCTGGGGACGGCCGCGTCGAGGTGCCGCCGCGCGATGCCCTGGTAGTCGCCGCCGACGTTCTGGTAGTTGACGTAACTGGTGCCGATGGAGATCAGCACCGTCACGCTGTTGGCCCCGGTCACCTGTAGCGTGCCGCCGCTGCTGGTGACGGTGCCGCCTTCGGCGACGGCGCGGGCCAGCCCGAGGAACCGGACCGCGCCGGTCTTGCCCTCCATGTTGCCCGAGATGCCGTCGAGCCCCACGGACGTGCCGTCCGGGCTGGTGCGCGTCGTGCGCTGAGGGCTGTCGAACGTCGCGGAGAACGTGATCGAGCCGGGCCTGTCGGCGGTGAGGCGCAGGGCGATGACCTGGTCGGGTGCGCTCGCGAACGTCTCGCGCTGGTAGCGGATGCCGCCTTTCAGGTACGACACCATGGTGGTGGCCGTGGTCAGGTCCAGGTAGCGGTTGTACTCGGAGACCCCGCTCGTGTTGCCGAAGGTGAGCCGCAGGTTGCCGGCGAGCTGGTAGGCGAGCTGCCCCGCGGGGCTGCCGAGCATGTTCTGGTCGATCAGGGTCTGCGCCTGGCTCCACTGGTTCTGGAAGACCAGCTGCCTGATCTGCGCCAGCGCCGCCGCGCCTCTGGTGTTGCTCTGGTCGTAGGGGCCACCGGCCCAGATGGTGTCCTCGTTGAGCTGCAGACGCTCGACGTCGACGTTGCCGAACACCATCGCACCCAGGCGGCCGTTGCCGATCGGGAGTGCGCGGAGCCAGTCGGTGCCGGCGCTCTGGTTGTACCAGAGCGCCATGTCGTTCGCGGCGACCACCGCCGGGGGCGGGGCCGAGGCGGCCTGGGCGGCCGCCGTCCACGGCATCGGTAACAGCATGGAGCCTGCTCCGACCGTTCCGATCTGCATCAGTCGTCTGCGTGTCAGGGGGTGCTCGGACATTTCGTTCCAATCGGTCAGGGGGTATGGCGCCCGGAAGGGCGCCATGGCGGAGGAACGGGAAAGAGGTACCTGAGACGAGCTAGTCCTGGACTTTGCCTCCTGTGAGACGGGAGAGGATGAGGGCGATGAGGATGATGGCGCCGTTGAGGGCCTGGATCCACTGGGCGGGCACGCCGGCCAGGGTGAGGACGTTCTGGATCATGTAGAGCAGGAGGATGCCGGTGAAGGCGCCGAACATCGTGCCCTTGCCGCCGTTGAGGCTGACGCCGCCGATCACGGCCGCGGCGAACACGGTGAAGATGGCGCCGTCGCCCTGCGCGGCGGCCACCGAGGCGAGGCGCCCCGACAGCAGCAGGCCCCCGAGCGCGGCGAGCAGGCTGGCGCCCACCAGGGCGGTCCACAGCACCCGGTCGGTGCGGATGCCGGCCGCCTTGGCCGCGTCCACGTTCCCGCCGAGGGCGTACAGGGCGCGGCCGTAGCGGGTGAAGCCGAGCAGCACGATGCCGACGGCGAACAGCAGCAGGCACAGCCAGATCGAGGCGGGCACCCCGAACCACAGGGCCGAGCCGAGGTAGAGCATCGACGGCGGCAGGTTGAAGAAGGTCTGGCCGCCGGAGATGCCGGTGAGCAGGCCGCGCAGCACGATCAGCATGCCGAGGGTGACGATGAAGCCGTTGAGCCCGAACCGCACGATGAGCAGGGCGTTGATCGCGCCGATCAGCACACCGACGGCGAGGGTGATCGGGATCGACCAGGCGCCCGACAGCACGCCGAGCCCGGCGCCCGAGCCGACCGCGACGGTCAGCCAGGCGGCCACGCCCGGCGCGAGACCGAACGTCGACTCCAGCGAGAGGTCCATCTTGCCGGCGACCAGGACGAGCGTCTGCGCCATGACCAGCAGCGAGATCTCCGACATGGTCTGCAGGATGTTGATCAGGTTGTCGCCCTGCAGGAAGATCGGGTGGACGATCTGGCCGACAACGGCGATCACGATGATCGCGGGGATCAGCGCGAGGTCACGCAGCCTGGCGAGCCGCACCCGGGGGCGTTCCCGCTGGGGGGCGGCGCTCTCCGGCGCGGGCGTGCGGGTTTTCTCAGGCGTCGAGGGCATCGAGCCGGACTCCTTCCATGGCCGCCACCACGTCGTGGTCGTGCCATCCGGAGGCCATCTCCGCGACGAGACGGCCCTGGAACATCACCAGCAGCCGGTCGCACAGCCGCAGGTCGTCGAGTTCGTCGGAGGCGATCACCACACCGCTCCCTTTCTCGGCGGTCTCCTCGACCTTGCCGAGCAGGAACTCCTTGGACTTCACGTCCACCCCCGCGGTGGGGGTGATCAGCACGAGCACCCGGGGGTCGGAGGCGAGCGCCCTGGCCATCACGACCTTCTGCTGGTTGCCGCCCGACAGGCCCATCACGGGCAGGTCGGGGCCGGGAGTCTTGATCGCCAAGTTGTCGATCAGGACCCTGGCGAGCCGGTCGCGCCGCCTGCCGCTGATCAGACCGGCCTCGCCGAGCTGTTCGGGGACGGTCATGGTGGCGTTGTCGGCGATCGACATCATCGCGACGAACCCCTGGTGATGCCGGTCGCGGGGGACGAAGCCGACACCCGCGGCGAGCGCGTCGGGCACGCTGCCGGGACGGGGACGACGTCCGGCGATCTCGATCGTGCCCGAATCGGCCGCGCGCAGCCCGGCGACGGTCTCGGCCAGTTCGGTCCGGCCGCTGCCCGCCGCGCCGGCCAGGCCGACGATCTCGCCGGCCCGGACCCGGAAGCCGATCTCCCGGTAGGCGTCGCCGTAGGACAGGTCGCGCACCTCCAGCGCGACACCGGCGTCGGCGGGCACCGCCGCCCTGGGCGATGCCGTGGTCAGGCCGGTCGCCTCTCCCGCCATCGCCGCCACCAGTTCGGTGTGCGTCAGGTCGGCCACCGTGGTGGTCAGGATGTGCTTGGCGTCACGGAAGACCGTGACCGTGTCGCAGATCTCGTAGATCTCCTGCAGGTGGTGGCTGATGAACAGGAAGGTCACCCCCTGTTCCTGCAGGGCGCGGATGCGGGTGAACAACCGGGCGATGGCGGCGGCGTCGAGCTGGGCGGTCGGTTCGTCGAGGATGATGAACCGGGCGCCGAAGGACAGCGCGCGGGCGATCTCCACGAACTGCCGCTGCTCGACGTCCAGCTCGCCGGCCGGCAGGCGCACGTCGACGTCCACCGACCAGGTGGCGAGCAGCGCGGCCGCCTTGCGCCGCAGCGCGTCCCAGCGGACCAGCCCGAACCTGTTCAGGTCGTGACGGTTCAGGTAGAGGTTCTCCGCCACGGTCAGCTCGGGGATGATCGTGGACTTCTGGTAGACGCAGGCCACCCGCTGCCGCCAGGCGTCACGGTCGGCGAGGCGCGGGGCGGGTTCGCCGCCGAACCGTACCTCGCCCTCGTCGGGGGACTGGAGCCCGGTGAGGATCGAGACCAGGGTGGACTTCCCGGCCCCGTTACGGCCGACCAGGGCGTGGGTCCGGCCGGGCATGATCCGGATCCCGGCACGGTCGAGCGCGACGGTCTCGCCGTACCTCTTGGTGACGCCAACCGCCTCGACGAGGGGTGTGGTCGTCTGGTCAGCCGCCAAGGTTGTTGCCCCATAGCGAGGAGTCGTCCGACTTGACACTCGGGACGTCTCCGTAGGTGCCGCCGTCGGCGGTGACCAGGGGCGCCGACAGCTGGTCCTCCAGCAGACCGGGGCGCACCTGGATGATGGTGCTGTCGTGGTCGGTCGGGCCGGGCTGGAAGGTCTTGCCCTCGATGGCGGCCTTGGTGTACTCCAGCGCGTACTTGGCGTACTGGTCGGCCGGCTGTGAGACGGTCGCGTCGATGTTGCCGGCGGCGATCTCCTTCAGCTCCTGAGGGATGCCGTCGTTGGAGACGACGAAGACGTGCTTGGGGTCGCTCGGGGGAACGAGCAGGTTGCGCTGCTTGAGCAGCTGGAGGGTGCCCGCCAGGGCGAAGCTCGACTGCATGTAGACGCCCTTGATGTCGGGGTTGGCGGTGAGCTGCGTCTGGAGCTTCTGCGAGGCGATGGCGCCGTCCCAGTTGGTGGCCTCACCGAACACCGTGATGCCGGGGTAGTCGGCCTTCATACAGTCGTTGAACGCCTCGGTGCGGTCGCGGCCGTTGATGGAGGCGAGGTCGCCCTGGAGCATCACGACCTTGCCCTTGCCCGACAGCTTCTCGCCGAGGAACTTGCACGCCTTCTCCCCGTAGGCCCGGTTGTCGGCACGCACCACCATGTAGGCGTCACCCTGCTCGGGGCGGGTGTCGACCATGACGACGGGGATCTTCTTGGCGGTGAGCTGCTGGAGGGTGGGGGCCACGGCCGCGGTGTCCTGCGGCGCGAGCACCAGGCCCTTGACGCCCTGGCTGACGAGGCTCTGCACGTTGGAGGTGAGCTTGGCGATGTCGTTCTGCGAGTTGGAGGTCTTCAGGTCGAGGCCGTTCTCGGCGCCGAACTGGGGGACGTACTTGATGAAGGAGTTCCAGAAGTCGGTGTCGGAGCGGGGGTAGTCCACCCCGACGACCGGCTTGCTGTCTGCCGGGGCGGTGGCTGTCGTTCCTGAGTCCGCGTCGCCCCCGCACGCGCTGGTCAGACCGACCGCGAGGGCGATGGCCGTTCCCAGAGCGAGTCCTCGTCTCATGGTTGTTCCTTTCATGTGCTGGGTCGCGGACGGAGTTCGTCCATGTCGTCGTCCGCGACCAGGTTGGTGCCGGTGGCCGAAACCGTGGAATCGTCGAAGGCACCCATCACGCCACCCCCGTGGCGTCGGCTGCCCACTGGGGGCCGTGCGGGTAGGCGTACTCGGCGCGGGACGCCGGACGCATCTCGGCACCTCCACCCGGCTTGACGGGGACGACGTATCGGCCGTCCTCGATCACCACAGGGTCGGTGAAGTGCTCGTGAAGGTGGTCGATGTACTCGATGACGCGGTTCTCGGTGGTGCCGGTGACGGCCACGTAGTCGAACATCGACAGGTGCTGGACCATCTCGCACAGTCCGACGCCGCCCGCGTGCGGGCACACCGGCACACCGAACTTGGCGGCGAGCAGCAGGATGGCGATGTTCTCGTTGACCCCGGCGACCCTCGCCGCGTCGAGCTGCAGGATGTCGATCGCGCCCGCCTGCAGGAACTGCTTGAACATCACCCGGTTGTGGCCGTGCTCGCCGGTGGCGACCTTGACGGGCGCGACCCGCTCACGGATGGCGGCATGGCCGAGCACGTCGTCGGGGGAGGTGGGCTCCTCGATCCAGTACACGTCGAACTCGGCGAGGGCGGCCATCCGCTCGATCGCCTGGCCGACGCTCCAGGCCTGGTTGGCGTCCACGGCGATGCGCACCTCGGGGCCGACCGCCTCGCGCGCCAGGCGTACGCGCCGGACATCCTCGGCGGGGTCGGCGCCGACCTTCAGCTTGATCAGGCCGAACCCGTCGGCGACCGCCTCCTTGGACAGCCGGACCAGCTTGTCGTCGGTGTAGCCGAGCCAGCCGGGGGTGGTGGTGTAGGCCGGATAGCCCTCGGCGAGCAGGCGTGCCTGGCGCTCGGCGCGGCCGGGCTCGGCGGCGCGCAGGATGGCCAGCGCCTCTTCGCGGGTGAGCGCGTCCTCCAGGTAGCGGAAGTCGACGACGTCGACGATCTCCTCGGGGGACAGTTCCGCCAGCAGCCGCCACAGCGGCTTGCCCTCCCTGCGCGCCCGAAGGTCCCACAGAGCGTTGAGCACGGCCCCGGCCGCCATGTGGATGACGCCCTTCTCCGGGCCGAGCCAGCGTAGCTGGCTGTCGCCGGTGAGCCGGCGCGACACCCCGCCGAGATCGCCGAGCACCTCGGAGACCGGCCGTCCGGTGACCAGCGGCGCCAGCGACTCCACGGCGGCGACGGCGATCTCGTTGCCGCGCCCGACGGTGAAGGCGAGCGCGTGCCCCTCCTGCCCGCCGTCGGTCCGCACGATCACGTAGGCGGCGGAGTAGTCGGGCTCGGGGTTCATGGCGTCGGAACCGTCGAGGTGCCGAGAGGTGGGGAAGCGGATGTCGTGGGCCTCGACCGCGGTGATCAGCTCCGTCACGGGGTCCCGCTCCGGTGATGCGTGCGCACGAAGGTCTACCTCCAGTGGATGTTTCCGGAAGATGAAGAGATCTTCACCACATGGACATGGGATGTCTTTGTAATCCTCCTGACGTGATGTGTCTAGACCTTCCGGCGAAATACCGTGAACGTTGCACAAAAGTCCGATATTTGGTGCCTTGTCGTGCGTCATGTGGCCCGTGTCCGCTCCCCGGGAATCCGGCTCTCGCGTGAACATGGGATGTCTGTTATGTTCCGGCGGTGACCTGCGTATCGATCGAGCGACTCCACGACCGGAGGTCGCGCCCGTGTCCCTGACCGACGAGGCGATCTCCCGCATCCGGGCGCTCGTCCAGTCGGGGGAGCTGCCCCCGGGGTCGCGGCTTCCCCCGGAACACCAGCTCGCCGCCCAGCTCGGCGTCTCCCGCAACCCGTTGCGCGAGGCGGTCAAGGCACTCGTCGTGGCCAGGGTGCTCGACGTGCGGCGCGGCGACGGCACCTACGTCACCAGCCTGGAGCCGAGGCTGCTGCTGGAAGGGCTGGGACTCGCCGTCGAGCTGCTGCGCGACGACACCCTGCTGGAGATCGTCCAGGTGCGGCGGATGCTGGAGCCCGCGGCGACCGCACTGGCCGCGTCCAGGATCTCCGCCGCCCAGCTCGCCGAGATCGGCGAGCACCTGGCCGCGATGCGCGAGGCGAGCGACGACGTGGAGAAGCTGATCCACCACGACGCCGCCTTCCACCGCGCCGTGGTGCGGGCGACAGGCAACGAGACGCTCTCCACCCTGCTCGACGGGATCTCCGGCCACACCCTGCGGATGCGGGTGTGGCGCGGCACGGTCGAGGCCGGCAGCTCGCACAAGACCGTCGCCGAGCACGAGGCGATCTACAACGCCCTCGCCGCCGGCGACGCGACGCTCGCCCAGGCGGCGGCGCTGATGCACATCGGCACGACCGAGACGTGGATCCGCTCGGTGCTCGAAGACGTCGAGAACTCCCCGAGCGAGGCCGACGGTGATCAGGCACCGCCCGGCAGCGGCCTCGCCGACGGGCTCTGGCAGGATCTCGGGGGAGACACGGGGGAGAGGGAGACGAGGGAGACACGGTGAAGATACGCCTGGCCTACGGGGAGACCGGCCTCACGGTCGAACTGCCGGACACGGCCACCACGGTGGTCACCCCCGTACACCACGAGGCCGCGCCCGACCAGATGGGCGTGCTGCGGGCGGCCCTGCGCGATCCGGTGGCCGGGCCGCCGCTGCGCGAGAGGGTACGGCCGGGACAGACCGTCGCCATCTCGGCCTGCGACGGCACCCGTCCCCAGCCGCGGCACCTGATGATCCCGGCGATCCTCGACGAACTCGACGGCGTCGTCGACCTCGACGACGTGACCATCCTGGTGGCGACCGGCACCCACCGCGGCAACACCGAGGCCGAACTGCGCGCGATGTTCGGCGACGCGGTCGTGGACTCCGTGCGTATCGTCAACCACGACGCCCGCGACCCCGGCTCGCTCACCTACCTCGGCCGCTTCGGCAAGGACGTACCGGTGTGGCTGAACACCGCCTGGGTCGAGGCCGACGTGCGGATCACCACCGGTTTCGTGGAGCCACACTTCTTCGCGGGCTTCTCCGGCGGCCCCAAACTCGTCGCCCCCGGCCTGGCCGCGCTGGAGACCGTCCTCACCCTGCACGACGCCGCGCGCATCGGCGACCCCCGGGCCACCTGGGGGGTGATCGAGGGCAACCCCGTGCACGACGACGTGCGGGCGATCGCCGAGGCCACCGGGGTGACCTTCGCCCTCGACGTGATCCTCAACCGGGACAAGGACATCGCGGCGGCGTTCGGCGGCGACATCCTGCCCATGCACGCCGCCGCCACCGCCGCCGCCCGCCGGGTCGCGATGCGGGAGGTCGAGGCGCCCTTCGACGTGGTGGTCACCACCAACTCCGGCTACCCACTCGACCAGAACCTCTACCAGGCGGTCAAGGGCATGTCGGCGGCGTTCCAGGTGGTCAGGCCGGGTGGCGTGATCGTCTGCGCGGCCGAGTGCCGCGACGGCTTCCCCGACCACGGCTCCTACCGCGAGGTGCTCGCCTCCGAGCCCTCCCCGCAGGCGCTGCTCGACGCGATCGCCGCCAGGCCGGTGACCGTCCCCGACCAGTGGCAGGTGCAGATCCAGGCACGCATCCAGGCCGGCGCCCGGGTGGTGATGCACACCTCCTACCTCGGCGACGCCGACCTGGCGACCGCCCACCTGGAACAGACCGACGACATCGAGGCCACGGTGATCCAGGCGCTGGCCGCCGCCGGCCCCGGCGCCCGGGTGTGCGTGCTCCCCGAGGGGCCGCAGACCATCCCGTACCTGGCCGGCGGCCGGGCGTGAGCGAGCGCGTGGTGGACCTGGGCTTCGCCCGGGTCGACGTGGACCGGGAGGCCCGTCAGGGAACGCCGGAGGTGGTCTACGGGCCCGGCAAGACCGCCGGGGAGATCGCCGCGATCGCGTCCGCCCTGCTCGCCCGCAACGCCGGCCCGGTGCTGGCCACCCGGGTCGAGGAGGCCGACGCCCGGACCGTCCTCGCGGCCGTGCCCGGCGGGTCCCACGACCCGGCGGCGCGGCTGCTGGCATGGCGGCCGGCCGCACCCGGAACCTTCGCGGTCGCGGTCGTCACGGCGGGTACCTCCGACGGGCCGGTGGCGGCCGAGGCCGCGGCCGTGGCCCGGGCGCTCGGCCTCGCCGTCACCGTGATCCGCGACGTGGGCGTCGCGGGCATCCACCGGCTGCTCGCCGAGACCGAGCGGCTCCGCGCGGCCGACGCGGTGATCGTCGTGGCGGGCATGGAAGGCGCGCTCGCCAGCGCCGTCGGAGGTCTCGTGGCGGCGCCGGTGATCGCCGTGCCCACCTCCGTCGGGTACGGCGCGGCCCTGGAGGGCGTCACCGCCCTGCTGGCGATGCTGTCCTCGTGCGCCGCCGGCCTCACCGTCGTCAACATCGACTCCGGCTTCGGCGCCGCCATGGCGGCCCACCGCCTCGCCCACACCGCCACCCGCCGCACCCTGTCACCACCCCCGCCCACCCCGGCCGGCGTGGAGGCGGCGCGGCCCGGGGGACGGCCGTGATCTGCTGGGTCAACCCGTTCACCGGGCTCGCCGGCGACATGCTGCTGGCGGCGCTCATCGACGCCGGGGCGCCGCTGGAGGGCATCCGCGCGGCGGTGGGATCGACCGGCCTCACCGGCTGGGAGCTGACCGCCGAGCGGGCCCTCAGCCACGGCCTGGCGGCGACCCGGGTACGGGTCACGGTCACCGACACGGCGACCGAGCGACGGGCCGCCGAACTGATCGCGATGGCCGGGGCCGCCCGGCCCGAACCGGTCGCCGCCCTCGCCGGCGACGCGCTGCGGGCGATCGCGGAGGCGGAGGGCCGTATCCACGGCACCGACCCCGGCCGGGTGCACCTGCACGAGCTGGGCGGCCACGACGCGCTCGTGGACATCGTCGGCGTGGCCGCCGCGCTGCACCTGCTCGGCGTCGACACCGTGCACTGCGCCCCGATCCCGCTGGGCACCGGCACGGTGACCACCCGCCACGGCGTACTGCCCGTACCGGCTCCCGCGACCGCCGCCCTGCTGCGAGGGGCGCTGGTGACCGGCAGCGACCTGCCGGGCGAGACCGTGACCCCCACGGGGGCGGCGCTGCTGCGCGCCATGCGAGCGCGATACACCCCGCCGCCGGCGATGACCCCGATGGCGACCGGCTACGGCGCGGGCACCAGGAAACTCCCCGACCGTCCCAACATCGTCGCCGTCACCGTCGCCGAGCCCGCCCGCGACACCGGCACCGAACCCCTCGTCGTCCTGGAGACCAACCTGGACGACGTCACCGGCGAGGTGCTCGGGCACACGATCGCGCGAGCCCTCGACGCCGGCGCCCTGGACGCCTGGGCCACCCCGGCCACCATGAAGAAGGGACGACCGGCGCACGTACTGCACCTGCTGTGCCGCCGTCCCGCCCTCCCCGCCCTGCGCGAACTGATCCTCGCCGAGACCGGCGCGCTCGGCGTGCGCGAGGTCGAGGTCGAGCGCACGGCCCTGCCCCGGCACATCACCGAGGTCGACCTGGAGGGCCATCGCGTACGGGTCAAGCACGGACCCCACTCGGCCAAACCCGAACACGACGACGTGGCCGCGGCCTCGGCCGCCCTCGGCCTGTCCCTGCGTGAGACGGCCGCCAGGGCGCTGCGACTGGCCCACGAGCGGCCCCCCACGCACGAGAGCCCAGGTTGACCTCCTCACCGCACCTCAAGGCGGAGGTCACCACGCGGAAAGGAACACGATGACGGCCCTCGACGCCAAGATCGCCACGCTGCTCGACCGGCTGGCGGCCCTGCCCTCGCTCGCCGTCGCCTTCTCCGGCGGGGTCGACTCCGCGCTGGTGCTGGCGGCGGCGGTCCGCTCGGTAGGGTCCGGCAGAGTCGCCGACAGAGTCCTGGCGGTGACGGCGGTCTCCGACAGCCTGGCGGCCGAGGAACTCGACGCGGCACGGCGGTTCGCGCTCTCGCTCGGCGTACGGCACCTGCTGCCCGGCACCGCCGAGACGGCGAACCCCGGCTACCGGGCGAACGGCCGTGACCGCTGCTACTTCTGCAAGTCGGAGGTGCTCGACGTGATCGGCCGGGTGGCGGCCGACCACGGCTTCGCGCACGTCGCCACCGGCACCAACGCCGACGACGCCGCCGACCCGTTCCGGCCGGGGATCAGGGCCGCCGACGAGCGCGGGGTGCTCGCCCCGCTGCGGGACGCCGGCTTGACCAAGGCCGAGGTACGGTGGGCCTGCAAGGCATGGGACCTGACCGTCTGGGACAAGCCGGCCGCGCCCTGCCTGGCCAGCCGGGTGGCCTACGGCGTGGAGGTGACACCGGCCAGGCTGCACCGCGTCGAGACGGCCGAGCGGGCGGTGCGCCGCCTGCTGGCCGGAGCCGGCCTGACGGTCACCGACCTGCGGGTGCGCGACCTCGGCGACCGGGCGCGGGTGGAGTTGGACGCCGACCTGCTGCCCCGGGCCTCAGGCCTGCCGGGCCTGGTCCCCGCCGTACGCGAGGCGGGCTTCCACGGCGCCCAGGTCGACGTGGCGGTCTTCCGCTCCGGAGTCCTGAACATCGAGCCGCTTCGCCCCTGAGCGGTCGCGTGGCCCCCCGCGCGCGAGGTCGCCCGCGTGGCCTCGACAGGAAAAGCACCACGGCGGTCCCGGGTTCACCGGACCCGGGCCTGCCGAGGGTGAGCCGTCGACCCTTGGATCGGCCTGGTGTCCCGGAGGCTTGGCGCGTCGGCCTCCGGGACGTCAGGCCGGCGTTCCGTCTCCTCGTGACGGGACGGGCGCGGTCAGCGTGAGCGACCTGTTCAGGACGTACTCGGTCTCACCCGCTCGGAACATCACCGACGCCTTGATCTGCGCGCGATCGGCCGGGGACGCGAACGACCCGGGTGCCGTGACCTTCCAGGTCTCGGTGGCCGAGTCGCCGGGGGCGAGCACGTCTCTCACCGGTTCGCCGGCGCGTTCGGCCCTCCAGCCCCGCAAGGCGGCGATCGAGACGGCCAGGCCGGTGGCCGGACGCTCGCCCAGGTTCTCCGCCGTGACGGTGACGATCGTCGAACCACCGGCCCCCACGGTGACCGGATCGGCCGACAGGAAGGCGCCGGCCGGGGGACGCCGCGGGTCGGGGGCGCCGCGGTACGGCCCGGCGGGACCCGCTTCGTAGATCACCCGGCTGGCCTCGATCGGGAGGTTGCCGTCGGTGACGACGACGTTGCCGCGGACGACGTTGCCGCGGTCGCCGTCGGCGATGCCGGTGACGGCGGGGTTGGTGGTGTAGTTCCCGACCAGGGTGAGATCACCGGTGTGGTTGGCGACGCCGTTGTTGGCGTGCGCCCACTGCTCCGCGGTGTCGGCGAACACGTTGCGGCGCACGCTCAGGTACCGGGCACCCTCGTCGAAGTACAGGCCGTACTGGCCGCTGTTCTCGCAGAAGTTCTCCTCGACGCGGCCGCGGGGTATCGCCGAGAGCGCGTAGATGCAGCCGGCGGCGTACATCGTCCGCACCACGTCGCGCACGTGGTTGCCCACGATGTGGACGTCACTCAGAGTCGTGGGCGTGTCGTGGACCGGCTGGAAGCGGTAAAGCCCGCGATCGACGTAGTCGGGGCTGCCGCCCGCGTCGTTGGCGCCCCAGCCGTAACCGACGCCGATGCCGATGTAGGGCATCTCGGAGACGTGGTTGTGCTCGATGGTCAGCCGCGTGACGTAGGTGGCGAGAATCGCGGCCTGGTCCAGGTATTCGAGCGCGGTCGCGTGGACGCGGTTGTCGCTGATCACGATGTCGCTGTTGACCATACGGGGATCGGACGGATGGTGCGCGTCGGGGCGCACGCCGCCGACCACGATCCCGCCGCCGGCACTCGCGGTGAACGTGCTCCCCACCACCGAGACCCGGTGCGCGCCCAGCCCCACGCCGGTGGCATGGGCGCCCGCGTCGTTGCCGATGCCGAGCCCGACGGAACCGAGGTTGACGAAGGTGCTGTCGAGGAACCCGATGTCGTCGGCCGCCGACACCTGCACCGCCGCGGGCGCCTGTGCCCAGTCGTTACGAGACGCCTCGAGTCCCGTGCAGCCGACGGAGCACGAGGTGAACGCGTCGGCCGGTCGGCGGGGCTGGACGCCGCTGATGAACACGCCGGTCTGCTGGTTGGCGTACCCGTCGGACGAACCGGGACGCAGCCACGTGGTGCCGGTGAAGGTGAGGCCCTCGAATCGCAGGTTGCGGGCGGGCTCGTCGTAGGTGCCGCCGACCTGGAGCAGCGATTCCAGCCGCGGCAGCTCCACCCGCGCGCGCGAGATGTCCTGCCCCGGGAGCGGTTTGTAGTAGAGCGTCCCCGTCGCCGGGTCCAGGTACCACTCGCCGGGCTCGGTCAGGAAACTCCTGGAGTTGAGCAGGAAGAACGTCGGGGTGCGGAACGGAGCCTGGACGGTGTCGTAGCCGTAGGTGTTGTTGTCCCAGGCGGGCTGTTGCATGACGACCGTCGATCCGGAGACGCTCCGCAGCGGCGCGAACCGGTTGGTGAACGTCAGCATCGCCTGCAGTTCGATGCGACCCTGGTCGGGCAGGGTGGCCAGGTAGGCGAGGTCGGGGTTGTCGACGGTGAAACCGGTCGCGGTCGGCGTGATGTCGCCGGGGGCCAGCCTGATCCGCGCGCGGCGCGCGAGGACCCCGTCGACGTAGAGCTGCCGGGTGTCGAATCCGGTGCCGACCCGGGCCCGGTAGACGCCCGTGGCGGGGTCGTCGGGGTCGTCGGGGTCGTCGGGTTCCCAGCCGGTGACGGGCCGGGCGCCGCTCAGTACGGGCCTGGCCCCGCGCGCCGCCCTCCAGGTCACGGTGTGCCCGCCGCGCCCGGAGTCGGCGGCGTCCAGGCGCAGCGGCGAGAGCAGCCGGTGGATCCCGTCCAGGAGCAGGACGACGACGTCGCGGTCGCCCTCGGCCGCCGCCTCGCGCGCCCGCCGCCGTGCCTCCCACAGGGTCGCCAGTGGCCGACTCGTGGTGCCGGGGCCGCCGTCGTCGGCGTTCTCGGCCCCGGTGGGCGCGACCACGATCGTGTGGCCGGCCCGTGAGGTCTGCGCCGGGGCCGAGGCGCGTCTGTGTGGCACGAACGACGAACGCACGCGCGTTCCTTTCCTCCGGCCCGGGACGCTCATCCGGCCCGGGGACACGACGTGGGCGTTTGGTGTCGAACGGTGAGGGCTATCTCGGCGTTCGGTCGCGCAGGTCCACGGCCAGGGGGGCGAGCAGGCGCTGCTGCGCGACCTGATCGTGATCGGTCACCGAGAGCAGCCGGCGTCCGGCCTGCTCGGGGCGGACGCCGGGGCCGTCGGCCGTCAGGGTCCCCGGCCGGTGGGTGAACCCCCTGATGACGTCCTCGTCGACCGTGACGCCCAGGCCGGGTGAGTCCCCGAGGTGGAACGCGCCGTCCTCGACGTGCAGGTCGACGGACACCCCCAGTGGCGGACGCAGGTCCTGCAACTCGCTGGCGATGTGGTTCGGCACCGAGGTCGCGGCGTGCAGCAGGCCGATCGGGATGTTGCCGATCGGGCTGACCGGCAGATCGTGGGCGTGAGCCAGGGCCGACACCCGCAGGAAATGGGAGACACCCCAGACCGCGGCCGTCTGCACGATGTCGACGGCTCCCGCGGCCAGCAGCGGGCGATACTGCTCAAGTCCGGTGAGGTTCTCCCCGGTGGCGACCGACGCGCGGATCCCCCTGCCGACGGTGGCATGGCCCTCGGCGTCCCACCGCCGGACGGGCTCCTCGATCCAGGTGAGATCCAGGGTGCGCTCCAGCTCGCAGACGTGCCGGATCGCCTGTTTGCGCGACCACGACTCGTTCACGTCGAGCATCAGGCCCGGCCGCCTTCCGTGCCCGGCCTCGGTCAGGACCTCCTGCACCAGCGTCAGGCGGTGCCTGTCCCGCTCGATGTCGAGGCCGCCCTTGATCTTGGCGGCCCGCAGGCCGTACCGGGCGTAGACCTCGTAGGCCGAGACGAGCTCGTCGTCGGTCAGGCCGATGTCCAGGCCGGAGGCGTAGGCGGGGACCCGCCTGTCGCGCCCGCCCAGCAGACGCCAGAGCGGTTCGCCGGCGATCTTCGCCTTGATGTCCCACAGGGCGGTGTCCATGGCGCCGATGGTCCCGAACACCGCGCCCGCGTGGCCCGCCTTGAAGGTCTGCCGCAGCATGCGGTCGTACAGCGCCGCCACACCGCGCGGGTCCTCGCCCTCGATGGCGGCGAAGACGCCGTCGATCTCCACGTGAGGTCCGATGCCGACACCGGTGATCCCCTCGTCGGTGTCCACCATGACGATGGACACCGGAACGACGCCGTCGGCGTAGAGGCCGTTGGAATCACCGACAGGACGGTCCCATTCCTGGACCGTCGTCAAAGTGCGATACCCCGAAATACGCATGTCAGCCCTTCGTGGAACCGGCGGTGACCCCGTCGGCGATCTGGCGCTGGAGAAAGAGATAGATCATCAACATGGGGACGGCGGCGATCAGCACCCCGGAGGCGAAGGTGGGGATGTTGTCGGAGTACTGTCCACGCAGCGAGGTGACCCCGACCATGAGGGTGCGGTGGTCGGCCGACGGCATCATCAGCAGGGCGATGAGCACGTCGTTCCAGCAGAACAGCGTGTTGAGAATGCCGACCGACAGCAGCGCCGGAGTGCCCATGGGCAGCATGATCCGCCGGTAGACGCCGTACGTGGTGTTCCCGTCGATCCTCGCCGCGTCGACGATCTCCGCCGGGATGGTCTTGTAGTAACTCGTCATCAGGAAGATGGTGAACGGCAGGAACTGTGCGACGTAGGCGAGGATCAACCCCGGGTAGGTGTCGATGAGGCCGCTGTCGGCCATGACCCGCGCGAGCGGCACCATGATCACCTGAAACGGGATGAGCAGCGCCGCGAGACAGCCGAGGAAAAGCACCTTGGAACCGCGAAACCGCAGCTGGCTCAGCGCGAAGCCCGCCATCGACCCGAAGAGGAGCAGCAGGACCACCGAGATCGTCACCACGATGAGCGAGTTGGCGAAGTATCGTGCCATGCCGACGCTGGTCCACGCCGTGACGATGTTCTCCCACTGCAGGGAGGTCGTCAGGGCGAAGCGGTCGAGGACGTACTCACGCCGGGTCTTCAGGGCGACGTTGACGGTGAACACGAGGGGGTAGATCGTCGCCAGCGCGAGGAGCGCCATCGGAACGGCGAGCACCCACCTGATCAGTCTCTTGCCGAGCATCAGTCCTGCCTCCCTGCGCGGCGGAGCACGCTGATCTGCAGGAGCCCCACCACGAGCATGATGAGGAAGAGGACCGTCGACGCGGCCGAGGCGAGCGCCGGGCGGTTCATCTGTCCCTGCTGGATCCAGACGTAGTACTCCGGCAGGTAGGTGGACCCCTCCGGGCCGCCGCTGGTCATGACGTACAGCAGGCCGAACATGGATGTCAGCATCCCGATCATCGTGGTCACGAAGACGAACTGAATGGTGCGGGTCAGGCCCGGGATGATCACGTGCCAGATGGTCTGCGGGAGCGACGCGCCGTCCATCCTGGCCGCGTCCAGGAGCGCGGAGTCCAGGGTGGCGAATCCGGCGAGGAACACCACCAGGGCCATCCCGAACGTCGCCCAGATCTGCACGCCGACCACCGCGAACATGGCGACGTCCGGATCGCCGAGCCAGTCGACCGGGCCGAGGCCGATCGTCGCGAGGACGGAGTTCAGCGGGCCGTCGAAGGCGAGCATCAGGTTGAAGATCGCACCGACGATCACCGGGGAGAGCACGGCAGGGAAGAAGTAGACGCTGCGGAAGACCCGGTGCCCGGGAACGCGCAGGTAGATGAACGTCGCGAGCAGCCCGGGGATGGCCACCGCGACGGGAAGCAGCAGCACCAGCAGCAAGACATTGCGCAGCGCGCTCTGGAACGTCGCGTCCTGGAACATCTCCAGGTAGTTGTCGAAGCCGACCATCGCCCCGTTGCGCTCACCGTCGCCGGTGAAGGAGAAGTTGACGCCCAGCAGCAGCGGCCACAGCCGCAGGGCCACGATGATCAGTAGGGCAGGAGCCACCAGGACGTAAGGCGCGAGGCGCTCGGAGCGCAACGAGCGGGAGGGCGGCCGGGAAACGATCCCGGCGTCGGCGCGGCGTGCCCGCTGCTCTGCTTCCCTCGTTCCGCCCGCACCGCCTGCCCGCCCGGAACCGACCGGGCGGGCAGACGGCGAAGAATCTCTGACCGGCACGAGATCAGCTCGCCCGATCCGAGGCGGCCAGCTGCTCCACTACCTCGTCGACGGTCGCCGAGCCGCTCAGGAGCTGCTGGGAAAGCCTTCCCATCAGGTCCAGGGTCTTGGAGGACAGCGCGACATGCAGCGCGGGCTTGCCTTCCTTGAGCTGGGAGACGAGCGTGCCGACGGCCGCGGGGGCCTGCGAGACGTCGATCGTGGTGTCGGACGCGATCGCGCCGGCGTCGGAGTAGAAGGAGGTGAGGGCGTCGGTGGTGGTCAGCGACCGCACCAGGTCGGCGGCGAGCTTGGGGTCCTTCGCCCACTTCGCGACGCCGTAGCCGATGCCACCGTCGTAGGCGAGGCTCGGGGTCACCCCGTCGGTGACGACCGGAGCGGGCATGACGCCGAGCTTGTCGGCCCCCAGGAACTCGCTGAAGTCCTTCCAGTGCCCGATGTCGGACATCAGGCCGATGATGTGGGCGGCCTTGCCGGAGTTGAAGATCGTGAAGGCGTCGTTGAACATCGCGGTCGAGTTGGCCCCGTCGTTGTTCAGCTTCGCGTCGCCGGTGTCCTTCCACAGCTTGAAGATCTTCTTCACGTTGGGGGAGTCCCAGACGCGCTTCCCGGCGATCCAGTCGTCGTACTCCTGTGCCGTCAGGATGCCCGAGCCGAGGCCCGACATGAAGAACTGGATGCCGGCGCCCTCCTTGTTGCCGAGCGCGAAGCACCTGGCCCCGGTCGCCTTCTTGATGGTGGCGCAGTCGTCGAGGAACTTGTCCCAGGTGGTGGCGGGGCTCGCCGGGTCGAGTCCCGCCTTCTCGTACAGCGTCTTGTTGTAGTAGATCGGGTGGCCCTGCAACGTCAGCGGCGCGGCGTAGATCTTGCCTGCCTCGCTGAACGCGTCCCAGCCCGCCAGGCGCTGCTTGTCCTCGGCCACGTACTGGTCGAGCGGAAGGAGCGCGTCCACGCGGTCGCGGATCTGGCCGCCTCCGTTGAAGAGCATGACGTCGGGCCCCGCGCTGGACTGGATCGCCGAGCCCAGCAGGGTGTAGTACTGGTCGAAGGGCTGGGCCACGAACTCGACCGTGACGTCCGGGTGCTTCTTGGCGAAGTCGTCCTTCGCCTTCTGGATGTAGTTGGCGGCGGACGCCTCACCCGATTTCCAGTCCCAGACCACGAGTTTCGTGACCTTGCCGGACTCGCTCGGCGACGACGTGGGTCGCGTGGCGCTTCCGCAGCCGGTCAAGACCAGCCCCGCGGCCAGGACGGCCGACCAGAGTGCTCGCTGCTTCATTGCTGTTCACTCTCCAGAGGGTGGCCGGGCTCACCCGGCCTTCGTTTGAGGCGAAACGTAATTCGTATGACGTCTGACGTCAATATGCGTGACATATACTGATGTTGAAATGTGGCGCCGCCCGCGGCACCGGAGGAGATATGACGGCATCACAGGAGTCGCCCCTGAGCTTGGCGTCCCCTCCGGCGTGGGTGCGACGGCCGGCGAACCTCGCCAGGGCGGTCACGGCGGAGCTGGTGGAGCGCATCGTTCGCGGAGCGCACCCGCCCGGCACACCGCTGCCCGCCGAGCCGGTCCTCTGCGAGACCTTCTCGGTGAGCCGGACCGTCATCCGCGAGGCGGTGAAGATCCTTCAGGAGAAGGGGCTGGTGCAGGTCCGCCAGGGCAGCGGCACCATAGTCACCTCGCCGACGATGTGGGACATGCTCGACGAACTCGTCCTCGCGGCGACCATCGCCGAGGACGAGAGCCTGGCGATCCTCGACGACCTCGTCGTCACGCGGCGCGTGCTGGAGTCCGACATGGCGAACCTCGCCGCTCGCCTCGCGGACCAGGACACCATCGATCGGCTGCGTGCGCTGGTGGACCGGATGGACGAGCTCGTGGACGATCATGTCACCTACGCCGACCACGACCGCGCCTTCCACGACACGATCATGCAGGCGTCCGGAAACCGCATCGCCCGCGGCGTGGTGCGGGCACTGGAGAGCCAGGTCATCAACACCGCCCGCTACATGGGCCAGCCCCAGCGGGCACTGTGCGTGGCGTCCAACCTCGGTCATCGCCGTATTTACGAGCACATCGCCGCCCACGACCCCGGCGGCGCCGCCGGGGCGATGTTCACGCACATCACCGAAGCCTGGCTCGTTCGTCGCGGCGGGCCGAGCGATCCCGTACGCCTGGAGCGCTGAGGGCCGGCCTATGGACACGCGTTCCCTCGCGCGGGGTCGCCGGGGAGGTCCGAGGACTCGGTGGAAGGAGCCGGCCCGGTCAGGCCCAGGGCGGTGACGCGCCGTACCAGGGACTCGCGCCGCACCCGGATCTGCCGGCCGTTGTCGTGGCCGGCGAGGGTCGCGGCGCGCACCTCGGCGATGACGTGGGAGTGCGGGACGTTGAGCACCGCGGCGGCCGTGGCGACGCTCACCAGGGGCTCGTCGGGCAGCATCGCGAGCCGTTCGGCGATCATGCGCTCGCGGAACTCGGCGGCGAACCACACGGTGGCGTCACCGATGCCGAGATGAAGGACGAGACCTTCGCGTTCCAGATGCCGCAGGAGGTCGTCGATGTCGCCCGGCGTGCTCATGTGGTGCTTTCCCTCGTGTTCGGTGGTGTGGGCGGGATGGGGACCCGCGTTCCGGCGGCAGTGCCCTCGACTGCCCTCGACTGCCCCCGGAGCGTCCCGGACGGGTGGGGCCCGTCCGCCCCCGCCCCGGCCGGGGGCGGGTGACGGCTTTCGCCGGGGCGGTGGGCCGCCCCGGCGAAGACATGAGACGGCTGGATCAGTTGCGCAGGCTCCAGCGCTGGTTGGCGCCGCCGTTGCAGGCCCAGAGGTTGAGCTTGGTGCCGTTGGCGGTGCCGTTGCTGGGCGCGTCCAGGCACAGCCCTGACTGCACGCCCGTGATGGTGCCGTTGGCGTTGACGTTCCACTGCTGGTTGGTCTGTCCGTTGCAGTCCCAGATCACCACCTGGGTGCCGTTGGCGGTTCCCTGGCCGTAGGCGTCCAGGCACTTGTTGCCGTACACCTGCAGCTGCTTGCCCGCGGTGTGGGTCCAGCGCTGGCTGGTGACGCCGCCGCAGTCCCAGAGATGCACCTGGGCTCCGTTGGCGGTGCTGTTGCCGGTGACGTCGACGCAGCGGTTCGACTGGGCCCCGACGATCTGCGCGCTCTGCTGCGGGTTGCCGCTCGTCTGGGGGCCGGCGGCCGCCATCACGGCCTGGGCTCCCGAGGGCCAGTTGCCGTTGGTGACCGTGACGTTGCCGTTGACGACGTTGCCCCGGTCGCCGTTGGTCACGTTGGTGCTGTTGTTGGTCGACCAGTTGCCGGTGACGGTGAAGTTCCCCATGTTCTCGGCGTACCAGTAGTTGGCGGTGGCCCAGGTGCCGGTGGAGGAGAAGACGTTGTTGCGAGCGGTGTAGTAGCGCGAGCCCTCGTCGAAGTAGAGACCGAAGTAGCCGTTGGTCCGCAGGCAGTAGTTGTCGCTGATCACCGCGTTCGGGTTCGCCGACAGCGTGTAGATGCATCCGCCGTCGTTCATCTGCTGCATGACGTCGTGCACGTAGTTGCCGGTGAGCCGGTTGTTGGACGCGGTGGTGGCCGTGGTGTACCTCGGCTGGTAGTTGTACAGGCCGCGACCGGCGTAGTGCTCACTGCCGCCGGCGTCGTTGGCGCCCCAGCCGTACCCGATCGACATGCCGGTGTACGGCATGTTGTAGACCTCGTTGTTGGAGACGGTGGCGGTGTTGACGTAGGTGGTCAGGACCGACACGATGCCCCGGTACTCCACGCCGAGGTCGTGGATGCGGTTGTTGCTGACGGTGATGTTCCGGTTCACCATCCGCTGGTCGCCGGGGTGGTGCGCGTCGGCGCGCACGCCGCCGACCACGATGCCGCCGGCCGAGGTGCGGGCGATCTCGGACCGGGTGACGGTGATGTTGCTCGCGCCCAGGCCGACACCGCTGGTGTGGCCGTTGGCGTCGTTGCCGATACCCACGGCCGTCTGGCCGAGGTTGAAGAACTGCGAGTCGCTGAAGGTGATGTTGTTGGCGGCCGACACCTGCACGGCGGCGGGCATCTGGTACCAGTTCGGCCGGGTGGCCTCGAACTGCGGGCAGCCGTTGTGGCAGGAGGAGAAGGCCGGCCAGTTCCAGTTGCCGGCCATGTAGACGCCGGTCTGCTGGTCCACGTAGCCCTGGTTGCCGCTGGGGCCCATCCAGGTCGTGCCGGTGAAGGTGATTCCGGTGAACGAGATGTGGTGGGCGGGCGCGTCGTAGGTGCCCCCGACGTTCACCAGGGACTGCAGCGTCGGCAGCTCCACGCTGACGTTGCTCATGTTCTGCCCGGCGAGCGGGATGTAGGAGAGCTGGCCGGTCCCGGGGTTGAGGTGCCACTCGCCCGGTGAGTCGAGGAACTCGTAGGCGTTGGCCAGGTAGAGCGGACCCGCCCGGTGCGGGCTGGTGAAGGTGTCGTAGCCGAAGTTGTTGTTGCTCCAGCCGGGCTGCTGCATCGTGATGAAGTTCCCGGTGATGTTCTGCACCCTCACGTACCGGTCGGTGAACGAGCCGACGCTCTCCATCTCGACCTGGTTCTTGTTGGCGAGGTTGTTCAGATAGCTCAGGGCGCCGTTGGTGAAGGAGAGGCCGCTGCTGTTGGCGGTGAAGTCCGACCGGTTCACGGTGGTACGCGCGCGTGTGGCGATGGCACCGTTGACGTAGAGCTGCCGGCTGTCGACCCCGGTGCCGACATTGGCCCGCCAGATGTTCTTCCCTGAGTCGGCGAGCGACCAGCCGGTGACCGCCCTCGCGCCGCTGATCACGGGGCGCGCCGACGGGGCGGCCCGCCATATCACCTGGTATCCGTTGTTACCGGAGTCGGCGGCGGTGAACCGTAGCGGCGCGGAGAGCCGGTACACCCCGTCGGCCAGTTCCACGACGATGTCGCCGGACATCGCGCCGGTGAGCGCCCGCACCGCGGTCTGCGCGGCCGGCAACGAGCACGGCTGGGCGCTGGAGCAGCTGCTGCCGCTGCCGGAGGGGGAGGCGTAGAGGGTCGTGGTGGCCGCGAGGGCGGGGGAGACCGGCGCCACCAGAGCGGCCGCGGCGGTCAATCCGATCGCGGCCGCTCCGGCCAGCATCAGTCTCCGTATCGCGGAGTACGAGAGTTCGAACACGGCATTTCCTTACGTGGGGGGGTGGTGGGAGGGCGGTCGGCGTGCCGCTCTCCCCCGGCGGGCACGCGAAGGTGCCCCGCCGTGGGCGGAATCCCCCGCCGGGAGGGTCGTTCTTCCCGGCGGGGGATTCCCGAAGGTGTCTCAGAGATGGTCCGGCAGGAGGATCAGATCCGGGTCCAGCGCTGGTTGCCTCCGCCGTTGCAGGACCAGATGACGAGCTTGGTGCCGTTGGCCGTGGCGTTGTTGGGCACGTCCAGGCACTTGTTCGAGCCGAGGGCGGTGATGCTGCCGTCGGAGTTGAGGCGCCACTTCTGGTTGTTCTGGCCGTTGCAGTCCCAGATCTGCACCGCGGCGCCGTCGGCGGTGCTCTGGTTGCTCACGTCCAGGCACTTGTTGCCGTAGACCCGCAGCTCGTTCGCGCCGTTCGACGTCCACTGCTGGTTGCTCTGGCCGTTGCAGTCCCAGATCTGCGCGAGGGCGCCGTTGGCCTGGGAGGCGCCGGTCACGTCGAGGCACTTGCCCGAGGCCGTGCCCCGGAGCGGGCTCGTCTGCGTTCCCGGGTTCGCGGTCGGGGTCGGGGTCGGGGTCGGGTTGGGGTTGGGGTCGCTACCGAACTGCGAGAAGAACCTCCACACCTCGCCCTTGGTCCAGGTCGTGATGCCGCTCTCGGCGTAGGTCCCGTCCACCGGACCGGGCATGTGACCGTTGTCGAAGGCGGCCCACACGACCGGGTAGCCCGCGCGGCAGCCCGAGTAGGTGGTGGTGATGTGCGTCCTGCTGCCAGAGCCCGGCTCCGGCGGGTTCTGGGGGGTGCAGCCGTTGTTCCTGACGAACCTGTCACGCAGTGACCGGCCCTGGGAGATGTTGAGGACGTTGTCGGTGATGCCGTGCAGTCCCATGTACGCGATGGGCTGGCTGCCGTCGCTGCATCCGCTGAGCTGGGCGCCGGCGTAGACCGCGACCGCGCGGAAGACGTTCGCCCGGCTGCAGGCGAGCGAGTAGCTCATACCGCCGCCGTAGCTGAAGCCCATGGCGAAGCGCTGCGAGGTGTCGACGCACAGGGCCGCGTCGATCCGCCTGATCAGGTCGTCGACGAGGACCACGTCCTCGTTGCCGGAGTTGGCCCAGCCGTTGCCGATGCCCTGGGGCGCGACGAAGATCGCGTTGTTGTTCGACATCTGCCGCATGCCGTAGAAGGACCACGGGTAACCGCTGGTGCCGCCGGAGTCGACGTCGTTCATGGTGCCGCCCCGCCAGTGGAATCCGAAGAACAACCGGTAGGGGGTGTTGTTGTTGTAGTTGTCGGGGAGCCTCAGGATGAAGGAGCGGGTCTTGCCGCCGCTCTGGATCGTCTGCGTACCGTTGTTCAGCCCCGGGGCCTTGCCGCACCCGGCGGTCGGCGCGAGAGCGCGGGCCCCCGCCGCCGACGACGCGGTGGCGCTGGAGCTGCTCAGTGCGGCATGTGCCGTGGACACGACGAGGAGGGCCGCGACCGCGATCGCTCCGAAGAGGGATCTCCGCTTCGCCATCAGGTGACCTCCCCTGCGGTTCGAATATCGGCATGTCTTGGTGGGCAGACCACTTGCTTCTCCTTCATGTGGGGGGTGAGGAGTTTCAGCCGGCCGGTGTGGCGGCTCGACGCCGTTTTTGTTTTCGCCCGCGCCGAACAGCACGCCTGGCCGGTTCTTGCAGGTGTCGCCGAACAATCGCGCCCTGGTCCGAGGTGGTCGGGACCGTTCGCGTTGCCGTCATGGACGGCGATGTCCGTCCTTGTCTCCGGTGGCTTCCCCTCCGTTCCAGATGTGGTCCGGCCAAAGGGGGGCCCTCCGACAGGAGGCGTCCCGGAGACTTAGCTACTAATTACGTTCCTCACGCTGAGTCGCGTCAAGACCTTAAGCCCACTTATTTCTGACTCCTCACAGGGGTTCCTTTGTCAGAGTTGGGGTTCATTTGAAGATAGGTGCAGGTAGAGGGCTTACTTCTTCCTTCCCTCTTGCTGTGGATCCGAGTCCGGGCAGGATGTGTAGCACTTAATGTCAGGTAGGTTGAGAGGGATTGATGCTGATCCGTGCCTCAGTTGGTCGTACTCTTGAGGAGGTGGTGGCAGGGAGAGGGCGGGTAGCGTGATCGATAATCCGCGCGTGGAAGGCGCATACCGGCCGGGCTACGAGGTGGCCGCGGAGCAGGTGCTGGAGTTGATCACCAGGCTGCACCTGCGGCCGGGTGATCGCATGCCCACCGAGAACGAGCTGGCCCAGCAACTGGGCACGAGCCGGACCGTGGTGCGCGAGGCGGTGAAGATACTCTCCGCGCTCGGCAGGATACGCGCCCAGAAAGGGCGCGGCCTCTACGTGGCCGACGACGAGGGGATGCTCGGCACCGGACGATGGGCGTCCTTCTTCCTGCCCACCGACCTGGACCACATCTACATGCTGTTCGAGTTCCGCCGGGCCCAGGAGATGGAGACCAGCCGGCTTGCCGCCCGCCGCGCCACCCCGGCGGAGCTGGGAGACATCGAGAAGTGGGCCGGGGTGTGCCGCTACGGGTTCGACACCGGACGCGAGGAGCTGTTCAACGAGGGCGACGACGCCTTCCACACCGCCATCGCGACGGCCTCGCACAACATGTTCCTCCAGATAGCGGTGCGGGAGGCTCGCCGGCTGCAGGCGCAGTCCAACCTCATCGGACTGCGAGGCTCGGTGGGCGGGCACGCGGCGAAGGCCGTCGAGGAGCACGACGCCATCTACCAGGCCATCCGCGCCGGTGACCCCGAGGCGGCGGCCCAGGCCGCGGCGACGCACATCGACAACACGCTGGACGACTACCGCAGGGAGATCCAGCAACGCATCTTCTCGCCGACCGACTGACTCCCCGCGGGCGGGCGACGCGGGCGGCGGGTGCGCGGCGCCGCCGGAATCCGTCCGGCGCCGTCGCGCCGGGCGGATCGGCCGTGAGGTCGGACGCGGGTCCGGTGCTGGTCCGTCACCCGGGTGAGCGACGCGGTCGCGGCGGGCCGGACCGCCCGCAGCAGGCTCGCGATCGTCAGGGGTGACGCGACGACCGCGAGCAGGGCCATGAGCCTTCGTCTCACGTCGTGTCCTTTCGATCGCCGGGAGCGTCAGAGCGCGGCGATGGTCCACTGGTTGTTGGTGCTGTTGTTGGGGGCCCACATGGCCACGGTGGAGCCGGCGGTGCTGTTGCCCATGCCGTCGAGGGCGGTGTTGGTGCCGCGGTTGATGATCTGCTGGCGGCCGTTGCCCACGCTGTTGAGGCGCCACTGCTGGTTGTTGTTGCCGCTCCAGGCGGCCTGTCTGGCGTTGGCGCCGTTGGCGGTGTTGCCCCAGCTGTCGATGACCATGCCGTTGGTGCGGTTGACGATGCGGTACCAGCCGCCGCCGAGGTCGACCAGCTGCCACTGCAGGTTGGTGCTGCCGTCGGAGGCGTTCCACTGCTTGAGGTTCGATCCGGAGGCGACGTTGCCGCCGCTGTCCAGTGCCAGGCCGGTGGTGCCGTTGGTGATCCGCACATAGCCCGTCGGGGTGGGGCCCGAGCCCAGGGCGGGGATCTGACCGGAGAAGGTCAGCTTGACCACGTACGCCGGGGCGCCGAACGGCGCGGTGGAGGACGGCATCGAGACGTGCAGGCCGGAACCGTCCTGGCTGCGGTTGGGCAGATCGACGAACGACCCGGTCGTGGAGCCGAGGAGCTGCACCGAGGTCAGGCCGCTCAGGTTGATCCGGTTCGAGCCCAGGGTCGTGATGTCCAGGGTGGCACCCGGCCAGCCGAGCACGGTGGCGTACAGGACCGTGTTGGTCTTGTTGCGCGTGAAGCGGATGTCCCGGTTGGTTCCCGCGCGTGGTGTGACGAAGGAGCCGCCGCCCATCTGCGTGGGGCCCTCGCCGAAGGCCGTCCAGGCCCGGCTGGAGTAGATCGACTCGCCGAAGCGCCGCAGGTAGTCCCCGATGCCCAGCAGGATCGTCCGCTGCCCGGACGGGATGGTGCCGTCGGCCGTCGGGGCGATGTTCAGCAGCATGTTGCCGTTCTTGCTGACCCGGTCGATCAGCGAGTGCAGCATGGCGTTGAGCGAGTAGTAGCCGATGCCGTTGGTGTAACACCAGCTTGAGCTGGAGATGCTGTCGTCGGTCAGCCAGTAGGGGGTCTGGATGCCCGCCGGCCCGCCGCGCTCGTAGTCGTAGACCTCGCCCCTGTTGTTGAAGCCGTCCTTGTAGGTGACGACCACCTCCCTGTTCCAGGCGATGGCCTGGTTGTAGTAGTGGGCGAGGAAGTTCAGCCGTTGCGCCTCGGGGACCTGGGGGAGGTTGAAGTCCTGCCAGATGACGTCGGGCTGGTATCCGTCGATCACCTCCTTGAGCTTGTCGTACCAGAGCTGGTTCTCCGCGGTCCTGTCCAGCTGGCCGTACAGCTTCCTGAGGGAGGCGGTGGACTGGGTGGGCACGCGCTCGAAGAAGCCGGTGAAGTTGTAGGCGTGGTGCAGGGAGACCAGCAGCTTGAGGCCCTTGGCCCGGATGGCGTCGGCGTGCAGCCGCAGCAGGTCGAGCCTCGGGCCGGTGGCGACCGAGTTCCACTCGTTCACCCTGCTGTTCCACATCGAGTAGCCGTCGTGGTGCTCGGCCACCGGCCCCGCGAACCTGGCGCCGGCGTCGACGAACAGCTGCGCCCACTCGCCGGGGTCGAAGTTGCCGCCGGCGGACCTGAGTTTGGGGGCGAACTGCACCCAGTTGCCCGCCTTGTCAGGGGCGCCGTTGATGAAGTTGTGGTACGGCCACACCGAGGGATCACCGTAGACGTTCCTGTGGTGGTTGTTCTCGCTGGAACCGCCGAAGTACATGTTGCGCGGGTACCACTCGTTGGCGAACGCGGGGACGCTGAACACGCCCCAGTGGTAGTAGATGCCGAACTTGGCGTCCTGGAACCACTCCGGAGCCGGCGGGTGCTGGTCGACCGACTCCCAGGTCGGGGTGTAACCGCTCGGGGCGCCTGCCGCCCACGCGGGAGGCGATCCCAGCAGACCGGCGGCCGCGGCGCCTCCGGCTCCGGCGAGCAGCGCGCGGCGGCTGAACGGTGACGAGGATGGGGACATGAGCGGAAACCTCTCGGAGTGGGGGGATTCTCCTGGCCGTTCCGCAGGTGGGATGAGCGCCGTGGTCGACGGCCCCCGCCGCGCACCACCGACTTGGCATAGGGGCCGTCTCGGGGACTCAGTGTGGAAACTATTACAAAATGTGTCAAGGTCGCGCAGGAAGGATCTGTCTCGCCGCGTGCCGCACACGTGATGGACCCGCTTCGGCGTCTGCGGGTCCTTGCAGGGCGTGGTGCCCCTTCCGGGGCGAGACGTCGGCGGTGAAATTTTCATCACGTCACCCCGGCCCGTTCGGTGCGGTGACCTGTGAAACACCAGATGGAGCCGTCTCCGTCTCCGTCTCCTGTTCGTCTCGCCGTGTTTCCGGCTCTTGACAGCCTCTCCTCGCCTCGTGTTTGCTCCGCTGCACCACCACAATCACTCGACGCTGGAAGAGGCCGCGACCGGCAGAAAAATGTTAGCGCTCACATCTCCCCGCCCCCCAAAAAGGCCCACTCGGCGACCGTGAATCCCGGCCACACACCACATCCGCGATTCCCTCCCACGGCCACCGATTTCTCGACAGGAGGATTCTCCGCACGGCGAAAGCCGCACCAACCCGATCCATCGGACCTCGCAGCCCTGTGACCGGCGGGCACCCGCGAGGTGCCCCGAGCCGCCGCTCCCGCCGCCACATGACATTCGTTGGAAAGTGCTCCGAATACAGACCGTCAGCGCTACACGAGCTGTCAGCAGTCACTGCTCTCAGCTTTCGGAAAGAGGTTGAGCATGCGTAGGTGGAGACGCTGGTTCACAGCGGCGCTTCTGGCTGTGATCGTGGTCGCGCTGGGCGCGGTGACGCGGACGAGCGTCGCCGGCGCGGAGTCCAACGGCGGCGTGCGGGTCATGCCGCTGGGCGACTCGATCACCGAGGGCACGCAGGTGCCGGGCGGATACCGCATCGGCCTGTGGCAGCGGCTGGTCTCCGGCCGGTACACGGTGGACTTCGTCGGGTCACAGTTCAACGGGCCGGCCTCGCTGGGGGACCACGACCACCAGGGGCACCCCGGCTGGCGCATCGACCAGATCGACGCGAACATCACGAACTGGGCGCGCACCCAGAATCCGCGCACGGTGCTGCTGCACATCGGCACCAACGACATCCTGCAGAACTACAACGTGGGCGGTGCGCCCCAGCGGCTCTCCACCCTGATCGACCGCATCACCGCGACCGTGCCTGACGCGGACGTGTTCGTCGCCACCATCATCCCGCTGTCCAACTCCGGGCAGGAGTCCGCCGCCCGCACCTTCAACGCGGCCATCCCCGGCATCGTGCAGAACAAGGTGAACAGTGGCAAGCGCGTCCACCTGGTCGACATGCACAGCAAGCTGACCACCTCCGACCTGATCGACGGCATCCACCCCACCGCCGGCGGCTACGACAAGATGGCCGCCGCCTGGTACGCCGCCCTCCAGTCGGTCTCCGGCAGCATCGGCCAGCCCGGCGACCCCGGTTCGACGCCCTCGCCCTCGCCGACGAGCGCGATCAGGGGGGTCGGTTCGGGCAGGTGCCTGGACGTCGCCAACGTCTCGCAGGCCAACGGCGCCGCGGTGCAGATCTGGGACTGCAACGGCCAGAACAACCAGCGCTGGGCGCCGACCGGCGCGAGTGAGCTGCGGGTCTACGGCAACAAGTGCCTGGACGTGAGCAACCAGAGCACCGCCAACGGCGCGCAGGTCCAGATCTGGGACTGCAACGGCCAGAACAACCAGAAGTGGCGCCTCAACAACGACGGCAGCATCACCGCCGTCGGCGCGAACAAGTGCCTGGACGTGTCCAACAACTCCACCGCCAACGGTGCCAGACTCCAGATCTGGGACTGCAACGGCCAGGGCAACCAGCGCTGGACCCGCGTCTGATCCGTACTTCCCAGACGGCGCGTGGGCCTGTACCCCCCAGGCAGGCCCACCCCGCCGACCGGTCCGGCTACCGGCGCGTCGGCCTGATCGTTCAGGCCGACCCGCCGGGCCGGACCGGCCCGGTGCTCCCGCCGCACGGCGGGAGCACCGGGCGGCGCGGGGTCATGGGAGCGTCCCCGCGCCGCTCTCGCGTCCCCGCGCCACGGAGGCGTTCACCCCGTCGAGGGTGAGTTCGAGGACCGGCGCGTTCGTCCCGCCGAAACCGGCCCTCGCCTGCGCGGCCGGGATCCGCATCGGATCCTCGCCGCCCGTGGACGGGTAGTTGAGGAAGCTCACCACCCGAAGATCGGGCAGCACCAACCAGGCGTACGCCTGGTCGGGCTCGCTCTCGGGGTTGCCGACCACCAGCCCGGAGCCGTTCAGCGGCTCGTACGGTCCGGTGAGGCTCGGGGCCACGAAGCCGTACAGGCCGGTGGGCGCCGACCTCGGGGGGTGGAACGAATGCCGGTGCGTGCAGAAGAAAAGGTAGTACGAGGACCCGTGCACGACGATGTGCGGTCGTTCGATCTCGTGATTGACCCCGTCGGCCACCAGCAGTGGCGGCCGGAGCGACCAGCCGTCAGGCGCCGCGTCGGCGAGGGCCACCGCGCCCGTGTAGCGATCCTCCCAGGCGACGGAGGCGGCGACGAGAAGGTGTTCGCGCCCGTCTGCGGGATCACGGAACCAGCCGGGATCGCGAAAGGCCCGGATCTTCCCCGGACCCCCCTCGACATCGTCGGCGGGCAGATACGTCCGGCCGTCCGAGCTCAGGATCTCCCGGTGCTCGGCGTGCGGTTCCAGCACGATCCGGTCGCCGTCGGCGACCAGCCGGGCACGTGCCTCCACGACACGCTGGACGAACGTCGGGCGCGCCTCGCCTCGCCGGCCGGCGGCCGTGTAGAACACCGACACCGTGCCGTCGGGTCTGCGGACCGCCGACCCCGACCACTCGCGGCTGCCCGGCGAGGCGCCGTCGGCGAACGCGTGCCCCAGGTCCTTCCAGTCGTCGCCGTCCTTGGCGAGCAGTCGGACGCGAGCGTGGTCGTGGCGGTCCTCGGGGTGTCCGGCGGCGGGTGCCGACAGCCCCATCCACAGCTCGTGGCCGAGAACCGTGGAGGTCGAGCCGTCCTCCTCCTGGATCGGCCACAGGTCCCAGACGTCGTCGTGCGGCAGCACGCGCGGCAGGGCCACGGTACCGACGACCGGCGCCGTCGTCGCGGGGGTGTCGGTGAGCAGGGCGAGATGGCGCCGGTCCCACCGCGCCGACCGGCCGTCGCCGTGTCCGGGCGATCCAGTCTCGGTATCGGTGCCGAGCAACGACATGAGGTGTGTCATCCCTTCAGGGAGCCCTGGAGCAGAGCCGCGACGAACCGGCGCTGGAAGATGAGAAAGATCAGCAGTGTGGGAGTCAGGATGAGCAGCGACCCCGCGCACAGCAGCGGGATGTCGGTGCCCCACTGTCCCTGGAAGGCACCCAGCGCGCCGGACATGGTGCGCTGCAGCGGGTCGTCGACCAGGACGATGGCGAGCAGGAACTGGTTCCAGGTCCACAGGAACAGCAGGATGGCGAGCGACGAGATCGCCGGCATGGCGAGCGGGACGTGGACGCGCCAGAACAGCTGCCACGTGTTCGCCCCGTCGATCCGCGCGCTCTCCGACAGCTCCTCGGGCATGTTCACGAAGTGCGCGCGCATCCAGTAGACGGAGAACGGCATGAACAGCCCGATGAGCGGAAGGATGATCGCCCACCTGGTGTTCAGCAGGCCCATGTCGCGCACCTGGTAGTACAGCGGGGTGATGATGCCCTCGAAAGGCAGTGTCAGCCCGAACACGAACGCGAGGAACACCACGTGCTTTCCGGGAATCCGCAGGTGGCCGATGGCGAATCCCGCCATCGTCGCGATGATGAGCGCGAGGGGGACCACCCCGAGCACGATGAGCGTGCTCGACTTCAGCAGCTCGCCCATCCGCGCCACCTGGAATGCCTGGACGAAGTTGCCCCACTGCGGGTCGCTCGGCCAGGAGAGTCCGAGCGGGTAGGTGCCCGACGGGTGCAGCGCCGTGACGAACAGGCTGACGAACGGCAGAAGGGTGACCGTCATCAGCAGGACGAGCAGCACCCTTCCCGTCCACGCCTCTCGATGTCCGGTGATCATGTGGACCTGTTCCTGGTGAGCCACTGGATGGGGAGGGCGAAGATGAGCACGAGCAGCATCAGCACGACGGCGAGTGCCGAGGCCGTTCCCACCTGCCGGTCGGAGAAGGCCAGGTAGTAGATCTCCAGGCCGGGGACCATGGTGGCGTTCCCCGGCCCGCCCTGGGTCGAGATGTAGATGATGTCGAAGCTGGCGAGGGCGGCGATCACGGTCACCGTGACGCAGACGCCGATCTCCTGCCGCAGGCTGGGCACCGTGATCGAGAGGAACTCCCGGAGCGGTCCCGCGCCGTCCAGCCGGGCGGCCTCGTACAGCGATATGTCGATCTTGGTCATGCCCGCCAGGAACAGCAGGGTGCACAGGCCGAGGAGCACCCACGCGCCGATCACCCCGACCGCGGGCAGCGCGGTGGAGAAGTCGCCCAGCCAGGCGCGGGTCACGCCGCTGAGACCGGCGTAGCCGAGCAGCTGGTTGATCAGACCGGTCGACGACAGCAGCCAGCTCCAGGCGATGCCGGCGGCGACGAGCGGGATGACCTGCGGCAGGAAGATCACCGTTCTCGCCACGACCGCGAGCCGGCTGGTGGCGATCCGCCGGATCGTCGAGGCGATCACCAGGCCCAGCACGACCGGGATCGCGCTGAAGAACACGATCAGCTCGAAGGCGTTCACGATGGAGGCGAACAGGTCGGGGTCGAGGAAGACCTTCGCGTAGTTGTTCAGGCCCGCCCAGGTGGACGGGCCGATGCCGTCCCAGGTGTACAGCGAGTACTGGAAGGTCAGGAGGATCGGCCGCAGGACGAAGACCACGTAGAAGGCGAGCGCGGGAACGACGAACAGCCAGCCGATCCAGCGCCGCGGGCGGAGCCCCGCCGATCGGGCGGGGCTCCTCCTCCTCGTCACGGCCTTCGGCCCGGACCGGGTCCCGGCGAGATCGACCGCCGTGTCGGGAGTCGGCCGTGCCATGACGTGCTCAGCTCCCCTCGACCTGACTCTGGTAGTCGCTCTGCACCGACTTCAGCAGGCCTTCGGGGGTCTGCTGCCCGCCGACCAGCTTCTGCAGCTGCGGGGTCCAGCTCTTGGCGTAGATCGCGCCGGTGGCGTTGGCGATGAAGTCCATCGCGCCGTTGTCCTCACCGATCTTCGCTCCGGCCGCGAGCGTGCTCGCCGTCACCGTGTCCTGGGCGAGGGGCGGCATGTGAGCGTCGGCGGGACCCATGGGGTGCGACCCTCCGACCTCCACGGCGATGTCGCGCGCCTTCTGGTCGCTCGCCACCCAGTTGAGGAAGAACGCGGCGCAGTCGGCGTTCTTGGCCTGGGCGCCGATGCCGAAGGTGAGGGGAGCCGACATCGCGGCCAGCTTGCCGCCCTCCTGCGCGGACGGCATCAGGAAGAAGCCCACGTCGCCGGGCATCTGCTTGTCGAGGTTGCCGGACTCCCAGTCGCCGTTGAACATGAACAGGCCGTCACCGCCGATGAAGCGGCTCATCATCGTGGCGTAGTCGACGGCGTTGATGTCCTTCCAGAAGGATCCGGCCTTGATCCAGCGCTCCAGGTGCTGCGCGGCCTGGAGGTTCGTCGGCGTGTCGATCGTGGCGCCCGGCTTCTGGAAGATCCAGTCGTTGATCGGCCCGGCCGTGCCGTAGGCGGCCATCAGACCTTGCAGGGGGAACGCCAGCCCGCCGGTGGCTCCTCCGTTGAACTGGGCGATCGGGGTGACGCCCTCCTTCTTGGCCTTCGAGATCGCGTCGTCGAGCTCCGCCAGGGTGGTCGGCGGAGACGACATCCCGATCTTCTCGGCGAGCTTCTTGTTGTAGAAGACGCCGGTCATGCTGAAGTTGAGGCCCATCGCGTACAGCGACCCCTCGCCTCGGGTCTTGCCCCCGGGACCGAGGCGCAGCTGCGCGAGCTGGGACTCCGGCCAGGCGTCCCAGCCGAAGACCTTCGCGTAGTCGTCGAGGTTCTTCAGCAGGTTGTTCTTGACGAGCTCGGAGACCTGGGGGAGCCGCATGAGGTCCGGCGGGTCGTCCGCGAGGACACGCGGGGCGTTCTGCGTGATCACCGCGAACTGGTCCTCGCGGATGTTCCACGTGACGTTCTTGTGCTGCGCGGAGAACTCGGTGGTGAGCGCCTTCGGCAGGGGGAAACCGGTCTCGAAGTAGGCGTTGATCGTGATCGGGTCGGTCCCGCAGGTCGGTGCGGCCGACAGCGGCGTGCTGCTTCCTGCGGCCTCCGGCTGCGGTGCGTTGTTGCCCGGTGCGGCGCAACCGGCGGCCAGCGTCCCCCCCAGGACGACCATGAGCACCGCCCGGCGATGAGGGCTGAATCGACGCGGCATATGCGTCTCCTTGGTTGATCGGGAACTCGCCGGCAATCCGCCGGGTGTCCTGGGAACTCATTTGCTAAATCGGATTAGCAATGCGGTAGTCTCACCACACGTATAGCTGGCTGTCAACCCTCACAACGTGGGAGGTCTCTCGGTGAGCCCAAAGCGGGTCACACTGGCCGATGTCGCCAAGATAGCCGCTGTCTCCACCACCACGGCATCGCTCGTCCTGTCCGGCCGAGGCCGTGAGCTGCGCATATCCCAGGACGTCGAGCAACGAGTGCTGAAGGCCGCCGAGGAGTTGCAGTATCGGCCCAACATCGTTTCCGTGGGGCTGCGCACGGGCACGACGCGGACCATCGCCTTCGTGTCCGACACGATCGCCACCTCACGGCTCGCCGGCGACATGATCAAAGGTTCTCTCGAGGCCGCCAGGGAACGCGGCGTGATGCTGTTCATCGGTGAGACCGAGGGAGACCCCGAGCTCGAACGCGCCCTGCTGCAGGCCATGCAGGACCGTCAGGTCGACGGGATCATCCTGGCCTCGATGTTCACCAGGACCATCAAGGTGCCGAAGACGATAACGGCCGCTCCGGCGGTCCTGCTCAACGCGCTTCCCAAGCAGCCCTCTCCGCTTTCCTCGATCATCCCCGACGAGGTCGAGGCCGGTCGCACCGCCGCCCGCCTGCTGCTCAAGGCCGGCCATCGCGACGGCATCCACCTGGTCGGCGCCGGCCCCGGGATGCGCAATGTGCCCGCGGGAAGTGTCGCGGCCGTGGAACGGCTCGCCGGCATTCGCGAGGTGCTGGGCGAGGCGGGCGTCAAGATCGCGAGCGGGCGGGTCTGCCCCGACTGGCAGCCGGAGTACGGCCTCGACGCCACCCGCGCGATCCTGGAGAAGGGGCGCCCGCGCGCGTTGATCTGTTTCAACGACAGGATCGCGCTCGGCGCGTACCAGGCGCTCAGCGACCACGGGCTGAGGATCCCGCAGGACGTCTCGGTGATCTCGTTCGACGACCACCCCCTCGCCTCGTGGATGCGGCCCAAGCTCACCACGGTGGCCCTCCCGCACTACGATCTCGGCCGCAAGGCGGTGGACGTGCTGTTCGCGGAGATCGGCCGTCATCGTGACGGCGGGGCCGGTCGGCAGAGCGAGACGCACCGGGTCCCGATGCCGCTGCGCGACCGCGAGTCCGTCGCGTCACCGGGAGTCTGAACCGCGCGGATCCGTGGGGTCACGTCCTCGGGCGGGCGAGGCGAGGCGGCGTGAGCCGCCGCCGATCAGCGCCGCGCCCCCGGGGCGGGCGCACGAACTCTCCCGTATCCGGGGGAGGTGCTCACCGGCCAGGGGTTCTCCCGAGATGTCTGCGGGGCCCGTGACGCGCCGGGATGACGCGTCACGGGCCCCGGGCGACGGCGAGGGCGCGTGTTCCTAGACGGCGCGGGCGACGGCGATCGTCGAACCGCCGCGCCGGCCGGCCTCGTAGAACATGTAGGCCACGCCGCCGTCGGTGCCGAAGGAGGGGGCGGCGCTACGGCCGTTGTCGGGGGCTCCGGTCAGCGGGCGGTGGAAGACGCCGAGGTGCACCTCACGGTCGAAGGCGTTGCCCACCTCGGTGAGGAACATGTTTCCGCTGTTGCCGTGGTAGGCGACATAGGTGGTGCCGTTGCGCTTGAGCAGGGACGGCCCGGACAGGTCGCTCTGCCCGTCGGGGCCGGGCGACACCAGCGGGGTCGGGTCGAACCGCCAGTCCATGCCGTTGGACGACCAGCCCCAGAAGATCTTGCGGGAGCCGCCGGTGACGCCCATGAAGACCATGACGTACTTGTTGCCCAGCCCCGGGACCGCGTGCTCGAAGACCCGGGCGTAGGAGGTCTCCGTCGAGCCGGGGATCATCGCGGTGGTCAGCACCGTGCCGTGGTAGGTGAAGCGCACGCCGTCGGTCGACCAGGCCATCCGGGTGGTGTTGTTCTCGCCGTGGAAGTACATGTAAAACCGCCGGTCGGCGGCGTTCCAGATGATGTGCGGCGAGGAGATGTGGCTCACCGAGTAGTGCGGTGACCAGGTCCTGGAGATGATCGGGTTGCTCGGATACTCGGTGAACGGGCCGCCGAGCGAGTTGCCGTAGGCGAGGCAGATGCCGCCGGGCGCGTCGTGGGGGGCGTAGTAGAGGTAGTAGCGCCCCAGCGGGCTCGCGATCTTGTCGTACATGCCCCGGATGCAGGGGAAGATCAGCTCGTTGGTCGGGTTGTAGCGCAGGCTCGCCTTGTCGAACGCCGTGCCGATGTAGCGGTAGGTGGGGAATCCGGCGGGTCCCAGCGCCGCGGTCGTGCCGGCCCGCATGTTCGCCTGCACGGACGCCTGCACGGACGCCTGTGCGGTCGCCGCCGTGGCCGTCCCGGGAAGGGCGAGCCCGAGACCGCCGGCCACGCCGGCACCGACCGCCGCGCGCAGGAGTCCGCGGCGGTCCAGGAGGGGTTCAGACATGGAACGTCCCTTCGCGACAACTTTCACCGTGAGTGATGGTGAGGACTTCTCCCTGATCGCAAAGATTCGGTCAGGCGTGCCCGCTCGTCAAGGTGCTAATACGGATTATCACCGGTGAAATTTCCATAGCAAGATCCTGGAGCCCGGCTCTTGACAGGATCCGCCGCGGATTGCAGGATGACGTCCCAACTTCGCTAATGCGCATTATCAGCAGATGGGACGCTACGAATCGTGACCGCCCCCGGCCGTCGGCTCACCCAGCAGGACATCGCCCGCATCGCGGGGGTGAGCCAGACGACGGTCTCGCTCGTCCTCAACAACCGGATCGACGCCGAGGTACGCATCGCCCCGGAGACGCGCGAGCGGGTGCTGAGGGTGATCAGGGAGACCGGATACGTCGCGGACCCGGTCGCCCGGCGGCTCGCCGAGCGGCGCAACCGCATCCTGGGCGTCTTCACCTACGAGGCCGTCTTCCCGACCGCGAGCGCGGACTTCTACCACCCCTTCCTGCTCGGCATCGAGGAGTGCGCCGAGGAGATGGGCTGCGACCTGTTGCTGTTCACCAGCGCCAGGGCCGCGGGGGAGCGGCGCCGCATCTTCAACGAGGACAGCCGGGTGCGGCTGGCGGACGGCTGCGTGCTCCTCGGGCGGGCCGTCGACCGCGACGACCTGGCCCGGCTGCTGACCGAGGGCATCCCCTTCGTCTCCATCGGCCGCCGCGACGACGCCGGCGCCCCGGTGCCGTACGTGGGCGCCGACTACTCGCCCGCGGTGCGCGCCCTGGTCGACCGGGCGGCCGGGCTCGGCCACCGGCGGCTCGCCTACGTCGGCACCGGGGCCGGTGCCGAGTCGCCGGCCGACCGCATGCGCGGCTTCCGCGAGGCGGTGGCCGCCGTCGGAGCCGAGGGGGTGCACGTGCCGGTCGTCGGCAGGACCCCCGAGGAGATGCTGGACGAGCTGTCGGCCGCGGGGGTGACCGCGGTCTTCGCCGAGGAGCCCGCCGACGCCGTGGCGATCATGCACGCGGCGGGTGAGCGGGGTCTTGAGATCCCCGGTGACCTGTCGTTCATCGCACTGGGCGCTCCGACCAGGCCCGTCCGCGTCGACGTCGACCTCACCGGGTTCCGCATCCCCCGGCGGGAGATGGGCCGCAGGGCCGTCGAGCTGCTCGCGCGGCTGCTGGAGCGCGGCGGGGGAACGCCACAGGAACTACTGCCCTGCGAGCTGGTCGAGGGATCCACGCTCGCACCGGTCCGGAGCTGACCGGACGGTGCGGAACGCCACAGGCGCCGAGAAGGCGAAGAACGCCGGGAACGGCGAGAAGGCGGAGAGAACGACGATGATGGGAGAGAGCCCCGACGTGGTTGAGATATCGGCGGACGCGGTGGTCGTCGGCGGAGGACTGGGCGGCGTCGCCGCCGCCCTGGCGCTGCTGCGAGCCGGGCGCACCGTGATCCTGACCGAGGAGTACGACTGGCTCGGCGGGCAGCTGACCAGCCAGGCCGTGCCGCCCGACGAGCACTCCTGGGTGGAGCGGTTCGGTGTCACAGCCTCCTACCGGGCGCTGCGCGACGGCATCCGCCGCTACTACCGCGACCACTACCCGCTCACCGCGCGGTCGCGGGCCTGGCGGGAGCTGAACCCGGGCGCCGGGCACGTGAGCCGCCTGTGCCACGAGCCGCGCGTCGCGGTCGCGGTGATCGAGGCCATGCTCGCGCCGTACCGGGGTTCCGGGCGGCTGCGCGTGCTGCAGCCGTACCGGCCGGTCGGCGCCGAGGTCGACGGCGACCGGGTGCGGGCCGTGCGCCTGGAGCACCGCGAAGGGAAAGGCGAGGTCACGGCCGTCGCGCCGTACGTGCTGGACGCCACGGAGACGGGCGAGTTGCTGCCGCTGACCGGCACCGAGTACGTGACGGGGTTCGAGTCGCAGGGCGACACCGGGGAGCCGAGCGCGCCCGCCGAGGCCCAGCCGATGAACATGCAGGCCGTCTCGGTGTGCTTCGCGATCGACCACGTCGACGGCGACCACACCATCGACAAACCCGCCGCCTACGAGTTCTGGAGGAGCTACCAGCCCGACTTCTGGGGCGACCGGCTGCTGTCCTGGCGCTGCCCGCACCCCAGGACCCTGGAGATCGTGGAACGCTCCTTCACCCCCAACCCCGACGACGACCCGCTGCTGGTGGAGGCCGACCAACGCCTCAACCCCGGTGACGCGAACCTGTGGACGTTCCGCAGGATCGCCGCGCGGCGCAACTTCGCCGACGGCGCCTACGACAGCGACATCACCCTGGTCAACTGGCCGATGATCGACTACCTGGAGGGCCCGGTCATCGACGTGCCGGACGCCGCCGCGCACGTGGCCGCCGCTCGCGAGCTGTCGCGCTCGGTGCTGTACTGGATGCAGACCGAGGCGCCCCGCGCCGACGGCGGGACCGGCTTTCCCGGCCTGCGCCTGCGCGGCGACGTCACCGGCGGCGGTGAGGACGGGCTGGCCCAGGCACCCTACATCCGCGAGTCGCGCCGCGTCCGCGCCCTGTACACCGTGGCCGAGCAGGACCTGTCGTTCGCGGTGCGCGGAGACAAGGGCGCGGTGAGCTACGCCGACTCCGTCGGGGTGGGGATGTACCGCATCGACCTGCACCCCTCCACCGGGGGCGACAACTACATCGACGTGGCGAGCTCGCCGTTCGAGATCCCCCTCGGCGCGCTCGTGCCGCAGCGGATGACCAACCTGCTGCCCGCGTCCAAGAACATCGGCACCACCCACATCACCAACGGCGCCTACCGGCTGCACCCGGTGGAGTGGAACGTCGGCGAGGCCGCGGGGGCCCTCGCGGCCTTCTGCCTGGACAACGCCACCACCCCGCACGCCGTACGCGAGGACGAGGGCCTGCTCGCCGACTTCCAGCGGCAGCTCACCCGAGACGGCGTCGAGCTGCGCTGGCCGCAGGTGACCGGCTACTGACCGGACGAGCGGCACCGGCCGGGCGACCGGTCACCCACCACGACCGCCGGGGGATTCCCAGCAAGGAGATCGGACCATGAGAACATTCGCGAAGCCCGCGGCCGTCGCGCTGGCGGCGCTGCTCACCCTGACGGCGTGCGGCGGGGGAGGCGAGGCCGCCCCCGCCGCGCAGGGCCCGCAGCCGCTGCGCATGACGATCTGGACCTCCAACGAGGCCCACCTGAAGCTGTTCGACGAGATCGCCGCCGAGTACAAAAAGACGCGCCCCGACGTCGGCGAGATCAAGTTCGACCCCCTCCCCTTCGAGAACTACACCACGACCCTGACCACCCAGATCGCCGGCGGCAACGCCCCCGACCTGGCCTGGATCCTGGAGAACTCCGCGCCCGACTTCGTCTCCTCCGGCGCGCTGGTGCCGCTCGACGACACGCTGCGCAAGGCCGAGGGCTACGAGTTCGACGACCTCACCCCCTCGGCGGTCAAGCTCTGGCAGGCCGAGGGCAAGCTGTACGCCTATCCGTTCTCCACCTCGCCGTTCGGCGTGTTCGTCAACACCGACCTGCTCAAGAAGGCGGGCCAGAAGCCTCCGGCGGAGATGATCGAGGACGGCACGTGGACCTGGGAGAAGGTCGCCGCCCAGAACGCCGCGGTCGCCGCCGAGACCGGCAAGGCGGGCATGGTCGTCCGCGACTTCGACTACAAGGGCTGGGACAACCTCTCCACGGTGTGGGGCGGCTGGGGCGCCCAGGCCTGGAGCGAGGACGGTAGGAGCTGCGGGTTCGACAGCCCCGAGATGGTCGAGGCGATGACGTTCCTGCACAAGTCGATCTTCACCGACAAGGCGTTCCCCGGCCCCGGCACCACGGCCGACTTCTTCGCGGGCGACGCGGCGATGACCATCACCCAGATCTCCCGCGCCTCGCTCCTGCAGGAGGCGAAGTTCGGCTGGGATCTCGTGCCGCTGCCCGCCGGGCCCAAGGGCGAGTACTCGGTGATCGGACAGGCGGGCCTGGGCGTCTTCAAGCAGTCCGCCAACGCGGAGCTGGCGGCCGACTTCCTCGCCTTCTTCACCAACCCCGGCAACTCGGCCAAGCTCGCCGCCTACTTCCCGCCGCCCCGGGCCTCCCAGCTCACCGCCGACACCCTCGCCAAGAGCAACCCGCTGCTCAAGCCCGGCCAGCTGCAGGAGGTCGTGATCGGCGGCATCGAGAAGGGCGTGGTCAAGCCCAACCACACCGGCCAGGCGGAGCTGTCGCAGACCGTGCGGGCCGCGCTCGACCCGCTCTGGCAGCCCGGCGCCGACGTCAAGGCCGTGCTGGGCGGCGTGTGCGCCAAGATCCAGCCGATGCTGGGCGCGTGACGTGGCCGCGTCACACCCCCGATCCGCGGTGACCGGCCGGGCCGACGCCCGGCCGGTCACCGGCGACCGGGCCGCCCGCAGGGCGGCGGAGGGCACGGAGGGCACGGAGGACACGGAGGACACGGAGGCCGAGGGCCGGACGCGCGGCTCTCGGCGGACCCACCGGGCTCGCCGGGTTTCCGGCGGCGGTGGAGGAGGCGGGGTGTTCTGGACCATGCGCCGCCGCGACAACCTGGTCGGATACCTGCTCGTCGCCCCGCAGCTCCTCGGCAGCCTGCTGTTCGTGCTCCTGCCGCTCGGACTCGTCCTGTGGTACAGCCTGCACGAGTGGAACGTGCTCGCCGGGACCTTCGAGTTCGTCGGCGGGGAGAACTACGACAGGCTGCTCGCCGACGCGAACCTCCGCGAGGTCCTCGCGGGGACCGCGCTGTTCTCCGTCGGGCTGGTCGTGCTCAACCTCGGCCTCGCCCTCCTCCTCGCGATCCTGCTCAACCAGCGGCTGCGCGGGACCACCTTCTTCCGCACGCTGTTCTTCTCGCCCGTGGTGGTCTCGCTCGTCGCCTGGACGATCGTGTGGCGCTTCCTCCTGCAGGACGACGGCGGACTCAACGGCCTGCTCGCCGTCGCCGGGGCCGACGGCCCCAACTGGCTGCGCGGCGAGGGCACCGCGATGCTCTCGGTGATCGTCGTACAGGTCCTCAAGAACGTCGGCCTCAACATGGTGCTGTTCCTCGCGGCCCTCCAGGGGGTGCCGGCCCAGCTGTACGAGGCCGCCGAACTCGACGGCGCCGGGGCGTGGACCCGATTCCTGCGGATCACCGTCCCCCTGATCAGCCCGACCATCCTGCTCACCTCGATCATCACCGTGGTGGGGTCGCTGCAGGTGTTCGCGCAGATCGCGGTGCTCACCCAGGGCGGCCCGGGGATGTCGACGACCGTCCTCGTCTACTACCTGTACCAGCAGGCGTTCCAGTTCCATCACTTCGGATACGGCGCGACGCTGTCGGTCCTGCTGTTCGTGATCGTGGCGCTGCTCACCGTCGTGCAGTGGCGGATGCGCAGGAGGTGGGTCTTCAATGAGACGTGAGATACCCCTACGGCTGAAGACGCTCCTGTACGGCGTGCTGTGCGTGTTGTGCGTGCCGTTCGTCTTCCCGACCTGGTGGATGGTGACCTCGTCCCTCAAACCGGTCGGCGAGATCTTCGCCTTCCCGCCGAGGCCGCTGCCCGCCGACTGGGACTTCTCGGCCTACGGGCAGGTCTTCCGGCTCCAGCCCTTCGCGGGCCAGTATGTCAACAGCCTCTACATCGCCCTGGTCGTCACGGCGGGGACGATGGCGGTGGCCGCGATGGCCGGGTACGCCTTCGCGCGCATCCGTTTCCCCGGCCAGAACGTCCTCTTCGTCGTCGTGCTGCTCGGGCTGCTCATCCCGAGCGAGGTCACGATCGTCCCGCTGTTCCAGATGTTCCACGGGCTCGGGCTGACCGACACCCACTGGCCGCTCATCCTGGTGCCGATCCTCGGCGCGCCCGGCGTGCTGGCCACCTTCATCATGCGGCAGTTCTTCATCAGCCTGCCCGGTGAGCTGGAGGAGGCGGCCCGGGTGGACGGGCTCGGCCGGTTCGGCACCTTCTACCGGGTCGCGCTGCCGCTGGCCCGCCCCGCGCTCGGCGCTGTCGCGATCTTCACGTTCCTGCACAGCTGGAACCTCTACCTGGAACCCATCGTGTACCTCTCCTCGCCGGAGAAGTTCACCCTCCCGCAGGCGCTGACCCAGTTCGTCGACGCCTACGGCGGGCCGATGTGGAACGTCCAGCTCGCCGCCGCCTCGATGACCGCTCTGCCGGTGCTCGTGGTGTTCGTGCTCGCGCAACGGCAGTTCATCGAGGGCCTGGCCCACACCGGCCTGAAGGGCTGAGAAGGGTCAGACCCGGGGGTCGACGTGGATCTTGGGGCCGGGCCCGGAGCCCGCGGGGCGGGAGCCGGAGAGGATCTCGCCCACCTCCTCGAGCCCGACGACGGCCGCCACGAGCGGCCGGGGGTCCACCGAGCCGGAGGCGTAGTGCTCGATCGCCCCGGCCAGGCCGGGCGAGGCGCTCAGGATGCCGACGGCCGTCACGTCCTTGAGCACCAGCAGGCGGGTGTCGACGGCGCTGGGGGTCGACGCCAGGCCGATGTAGACCACCCGCTTGCCGGGCTCCACCAGATCGACGGCGAGGGAGGGCAGGCCGGGGGCGTTGGAGGCGTCGACGACGGCGTCGAACGGGAGGCCGGGAAGCCGGTCGGCGGTCCACGCCCCGTGCACCCCGAGGGTGCGGGCGAACTCCAGCGACGGCTCCGACAGGCCCATGATGTGCACCTCCGCCCCGTGCGCGAGGGCGAAGGCGGCGGCGAGCAGGCCGATCGTCCCCGGCCCCAGCACCAGCAGCCGGTCGCCGGGGGCGAGGGCCGCGGCCTCGACGGCCCGCAACGCGTTGCCGCCCGGCTCGACCATCGCCCCGGCCACCGCGTCGACCGCGTCCGGCAGGGCGTGCAGCGCCGTGACCGGAACGGGCAGGCGCTCGGCGAGGGCACCGGGCCAGCCGCCCCGGATGCCGATCTCGAAGCGGTCCTCGCACACGTGCTGCAGCCCGCCCAGGCAGCGGCGGCACCTGCCACAGCCGAGCATGGTGTCGCCCGTGACGCGGGTGCCGATCCAGCCGCCGTCGACGCCCTCGCCGACCGAGGAGACCGTTCCGCACCACTCGTGGCCGAGCCGCATGGGATAGCGGGCGTGGTCCTCCTCGAGATAGGCCATGTCGCCGCTGAAGAACTCCATGTCGGTGCCGCACACCCCGGCCCGCTCCACGTCGACCACGACCTGCCCGGGGCCGGGAACCGGCGGATCGACGTCCAGCACGGCGAAGCGGCGGGGCCCGGTCACGACGAACGCTCTCACGGTTGGAACCTTCCAGACGGCACCGCCGGGCGGGGACGGAGGTAACAGAGGTACAAGAATCGGGCTCCGTAGACTACCGTTCGGCAAATGGGGCTGAAAACGTGACGGCGGAACGACGTAGCTCGCAGTGGTACGCGGGAAACGATCGCAACGCCTACATCCATCGGGCCTGGATGCGGCGGGGGTTGCCCTCGCACGCCTTCGACGGCCGTCCGCACATCGCCATCGCCAACACCGCCTCCGACCTCACACCGTGCAACTCCCATTTCGACGAGGTGGCCGAGGGCGTCAAACGGGGCGTCTGGGAGGCCGGCGGCGTCCCGATGAACCTGCCGGTCGTCTCGCTGGGTGAGACGCTGGTGAGGCCCACCGCGATGCTGTGGCGCAACATGGCCGCGATGGCGATCGAGGAGATGCTGCGGGCCAACCCGATCGACGGTGTGGTGCTGCTGGGCGGCTGCGACAAGAGCATCCCGTCCCTGCTGATGGCCGCGGCCTCGGTCGACCTGCCCGCGGTGGTGCTCCCCGGCGGGCCCATGCTCACCGGCACCTTCCGCGGCGCGCCACTGGGCTGCGGCACGGACGTGTGGAAGCTCAGCGAGGAGGTCCGCGCGGGCACCCTGAGCGAGCAGGCGTTCCTGCGCTCGGAGTCGTCGATGATCCGCAGCAGGGGCCACTGCAACACCATGGGAACCGCCTCCACGATGGCCTGCGTCGCCGAGGCGCTCGGCACCACCATCCCCGGCATCGCGGGCACGCCCGCCCCCGACAGCCGTCTGCTGGAGGGTGCTCATGAGACCGGGCGGCTCGCCGTCGAGCTCGTCGAGCGGGATCTGCGTCCCAGCGCCCTGCTGACCAGGGGATCGTTCCTCAACGCGATCGTGGCGCTGGCCGCCGTCGGCGGATCCACCAACGCGGTGGTGCACCTGCTGGCCATCGCGGGCCGGCTCGGCGTCGAGCTCTCCCTCGACGACTTCGACCGCGCCGGCGCCGGGGTGCCGCTTCTGGCCGACCTGCAGCCGGCGGGCCGGCACCTGATGGAGGACCTCCACCGCGCGGGCGGGCTGCTGGCCGTGCTGCGCGAGGTGCGCGACCTGCTGGACCCCGAGGCGCTGACGGTGACGGGCAGGCCGCTCGCCGATCACCTGGACGAGGCGCGGATCTGGGACGAGACCGTCATCCGCCCGCGTGACCGGCCGCTGCAGGAGGCCGCGGGCATCGCCGTCCTGTACGGCGACCTGGCGCCGTCCGGCGCCGTCATCAAGCCCGCGGCGGCCTCGCCCGAGCTGATGCGCCACCGGGGCCGTGCCCTGGTCTTCGACAGCGTCGAGGACATGCACGCGCGGATCGACGATCCCGAACTCGACGTGGACCCCTCCACGGTGCTCGTGCTGCGCGGGTGCGGACCCAAGGGCTACCCGGGGATGCCCGAGGTGGCGAACCTGCCCCTGCCGGCCAAGCTCCTGGAGAGCGGGGTGCGTGACATGGTGCGGATCTGCGACGGCAGGATGAGCGGCACGGCGTACGGGACGGTGGTCCTGCACGTGGCGCCCGAGGCCGCGGCGGGCGGCCCGCTCGGCCTGGTGCGGACCGGTGACCCGATCGTCCTGGACGTCGAGGCCAGGCGCCTGGACATCGACATCCCGCCGGAGGAACTGGCCAGGCGTCTGCCCTCGGAGACCATGCGGGAGGCGTTCGCCGCGCCCTCACGGGGCTGGGAACGCCTCTACGTCGACCACGTGATGCAGGCCAACCGGGGAGCCGATCTCGACTTCCTCATCGGCTCCAGCGGTCACGCGGTCGCCCGCGAGTCCCATTGACGTCTGTGCTGTCGGCGCCGCCGGTGCCGTCACCGGCGGCGCCGACGCCGCGTGACGGGCCGGGCGCATCCGGTACCCGGCGACCGGCCCGTGCTCCGTGCCGTTCCAGCCTCCCTCGGTCCCCGTCAGCCGCCGGTAGCGGGAGTAGGCGATCTCGTACGGTTCCCGCTGCTCTGAGGGAGAGAACGGCCGGGGCCTGAACGAGCGGCGGACCACCTCGCGCAACTCGGTGAGGGAGCCGATGCGGCCCTCGGCCATCGCCTGGACCAGCAGGTTGCCCACGGCGGTCGCCTCCACGGGGCCCGCGAGCACCGGTCGTCCGGCGAAGTCGGCGACGAGCCGGCACAGAGTGTCGCTGGAGGCCGCGCTCCCCACCAGGTGCACGGCCTCCACCCGCCGGTCGCTGAGGAACTCGGCCTGCTCCAACGCCCACCGGTAGGAGCAGGCGAGGCTCTCCAGGACGCAGCGCACCGTCTGCGCGCGGCCGGCGGGCGGCGCCTGGCCGGTCGAACGGCAGTAGGCCCCGATCCTGGCCGGCATGTCACCGGGTTCGAGGAACCAAGGATGGCCGGGGTCGATCAGGGGGCCGAAGGCGGGGGCCGCCGCGGCCTCGGCGACCAGATCCGCGTACGAGGTGCGCACCCCCCAGGCCCTGCGGCACTCCTGGAGCAGCAGCAGGCCGTTGAGGGTCCGGGTGAAGCGCACGGTCCCCATGACGCCGCCCTCGTTGGTGAAGCCCGCCAGCCTCGCCTCCCGGCTCGTGACCGGCGCGTCGAGCTCCAGCCCCGCCAGCGAGCGAGGGCCGAAAGAGACGTAGCCCACCGATCCGGATGAGACGGGAAGCGCCGCCGCCACGGAGGCGGCGTCGTGGCCGGCAACCGCGACGACCACGGGCGCGGCGCGGCCTCTCCCGTTCCGGTCGCCGCCCCTCCTGCCGCTCCCACCGTTTCCCCCGCTATCGCCGCTCTCGCCGCGCAGCGGGCCGACGACCGTACCGGGCTCGGTGAGCCGGTCGGCGAGCAGGTGGCGGGGCAGGCCCAGGCGGGTGACGATGCTGTTCGCCCAGCGGCCGGTCCTGACGTCCAGCAGCTGGCTGGTGCTCGCGATCGTCCGCTCGCTGAGCATCTCGCCGCTCAGCCAGAGCGTGAACAGGTCCGGCATCATCGCCAGGTGGTCGGCCGCGTCCAGGAGCGGGGAACCGGCGTGCGCCAGCAGTTGGCAGGCCGTGGTGCCGGGGCCGGGATGGACACCGGTCAGCTCGTAGTGGTCCTGCCAGGAGACGAGTCCCGCCAGCCCGGAGGTGTAGGGGTCGCGGTGGTGACGGGGGTTGGCCAGCAGTCGTCCGTCGCGGTCGAGGAGCGCGAAGTCGCCGCCCCAGGCGGTCACGCCCACGCTGGTGAGGCGGTCGCGGGCGGCGGCCAGCGCGATGCCCCCGCGAGCCTGGGTGAGAAGCCCGAGCACGTCCCAGTACAGGCCGTCGAGAACGCGGACGGGCCGGTTGGCGAAACGGTGCACTTCACGCACCGAGAGCCGTTCACCATCGAATTCGCCGGTCAATACCCGGCCGTTCTCAGGTCCGAGATCCACGGCCACGTAGACGGGCACGGGTGCAAGGATAACCGGAGAGACTTTACTGATACGGGGGATATATCAGAAACGGTAGGTGAGGCAGCTCACAGGGTCGTCTTTCTCTCCGGGGTCGGCCGGGTGGGCCTTTCCTGGAACCCTTCCTCGACGGTTTCACCCGGTGTGGTCAAGCGGTCCCCACCGCTCGGGCGCGTACCGGCACCATTCCCGCCTGGTCCGATCTCGACCGGTTTGGGCGAAGGCGGCGGTGGCGGCGGGTCCGGCCACGGTGAGGGCCCAGTGAGAGTCACAGTGACGATGTCGCGACGTTTACGCGACATGACGGTGATCTCCATCTGATCCTCGTCCGATCCGTGAACCACGGACCTTCCCCCTTATATGGGCGGCCATTCGGCATACCGTCCGGGGCATTGTCCTTACCCCCTTTCCCGCACGGAGTCGTGGCGCCCATATGGGCCTCCGAGACGGCGGCAAAGGCACATGATTCCTGCGATTTACCAGCATCGGTAAAGACATCCTGGATTTCCGGACCGAGGCGACCAGGCACGATTGACAGCCGGCGGAGGACGGCCATCCGCCGCACCGTTTATCTCGGCCGCGAGGGGTAGTCGGGGGGCCACACACATCGTGACAAGGAGAGAGCCCGCACATGACGAGCGAAGGTCTGTGGAGCTATCGCGAGGGCGTCTACGGTCCGGACGAGACGATGGACGAGACGATGAGCGTCATCGGCTTCGACGTGGAGGCCGTCGACGGCAAGGTCGGCCGAGTGGAGGAGGAGAGCAACATGACCGATGACAGCTACATCGTGGCCGACGTCGGCTCCTGGCTCTCGGGCAGGAAGATCGTGCTCCCGGCCAGCACGGTGACCAGGATCGACAAGGACGAGCGCAAGGTGCACATCTCGCAGACCAAGCAGGAGATCCAGGACGCGCCGGAGTACGACCCGGCGACCTACCGGCAGAGCGTCCACCGCCAGGAGTCGGGCGGTCACTACGCGTCCGCCCCGCCGCGCGACCGGCTCACCGCCGATCTCGGCTGAAGCGGCCGGCCGTCCAGCCGGATGATGCCGCGGGAGGCGGCGACCGTCACCGCGGCGGTGCGGTCGTCCACGCAGAGCTTGGCGAAGATGTGCAGCAGGTGGGTCTTGACCGTGGCCTCGCTGATGCACAGGTGGGCGGCGATGGCCTTGTTGCTCATCCCCTGGGCGACCGCACCGAGGACCTCGGCCTCCCGGCCACTGAGAGCATCGGGGGCGTCGGCCCGCGCCCACGACAGCACCCGGCTCGCGATCGTCGGCGACAGGGCGCTCTCCCCCCGCGCCGCCACCCGGATCGCGTCGAACAGCTGCTCGCGGCCGACGTCCTTGAGGAGATAGCCGATGGCTCCCGCGTCGATGGCGCGTGAGATGTCGCCGTCGGTGTCGTAGGCGGTCAGGACGATCACCTTGGCTCCCGGGTCGTCCTCGCGGATCCTGCCGATCGCGGTCGCGCCGTCGATCCCGGGCAGCTGCAGGTCCATCAGGGTGACGTCGGGCCTCAGGTCGCGCGCCAGCCGCACCGCGTCCGTGCCGGAGACCGCCTCACCGACCACCTCCAGATCGTCCTGGGTGCCCAGGACAGCCCGGATGCCGTCGCGGACCAACGGGTGGTCGTCGGCGATCAGGACCCGGACGGTCATCGCGACCCGCTCAGCGCCACCGGGGAAAGGCTGGCCACCACCGTGGCGCCCGCCCCCGGGGCACTTTCCACGAGCAGCGTGCCGCCGAGTTGCTCCATCCTCTCCCGCATGATCGAAAGGCCGTGTCCCGAGGCGGCCCTGCCGGGATCGAAACCGTCGCCGTCGTCGTGGACGTCAAGCACCACCAGGTCCTCCATGTACGACAGGGTCAGCGTGACCTGCTCGGCGCGGGCATGGCGGCGCACGTTGGCGACCGCCTCCTGCGCCACGCGCAGCAGCTCCGCCTGGACCCGTGCCTCGAGCGGCCGGAGCCTGCCGGTGATCACGGTGTGCGCGTGGACGCCGGTCTCGTCCGACAGCCTGCCCGACAGCCGCCGCAGGGCCTCCGGCAGGCCGCACCCGTCGAGCTGGCCGGGGCGCAGTGCTCTCACCACCCTGCGGCTTTCCGCCAGATTCTCCCGCGCCACCCGCAGCGCCTGGGTCAGGTGCCTGTTGTCCGGCAGGGTCTCCTGGGCCGCCTCAAGCAACATCGTCACGCTGGCGAACCCCTGGGTCAGGCTGTCGTGGATGTCACGGGCGAGCCGTTGCCGTTCGGCCGCCACGCCCGCCTGCCGTTCGGCCGCCGCCCGCGCCTCCTGCGCGACCTGCAGCCGGTCGAGGAGCCGCTTGCGCTCGGCGCTCTGCCGGGACACCGAGCCGAAGTACCCGACCGCGGCGGCCGCGCTGGTCGCGATCAGCGCGGCGATGACGATCTCGGCCCAGGTGATCGACCCGGTCGCGTGGAAACGATGCCACAACCAGCCCCCGGCGCACGACACCACCGCGACCAGCCCGACCCGCACGGCGTCCATGCAGTACGGCACGAGGACGCTCAACGCGACCACCAGGAAGGAGGAGTCGATCGCGAACAGCCCCAGCCAGAGCAGTCCACCGCCGAGCACGTACGGCGTGGGCACGTCGTCCGGGGGCGGCGTGCGCAGCACGAACCACACCGCGTACCAGGCGGCCAGCCCGGCCACCAGCACCACCGGGAGCACCCGGCCCACCTCCGACAGCGGGCCGGCCGAGGTGAGCACCAGCCATGAGGCGAAGAAGGCGTGCTGCCACCGGCGTCGCGACCGCTCCCAGGACTCCACACCGCCGACGATAATCAACCTCCCGTCCGTTCGGCATCAACCGGTCGACTGATCACATGATCGGCGTTGCGATCGATGCGGGCGCCGCCCCGGCTGAACCAGACTCGACGCCGTGACCGCCATCCCCAGCCCGACCCAAGCCGTCTGGCACCTCGGCCCGTTCCCGATCCGCGCCTACGCCCTGCTGATGCTGCTCGCCGTCCTCGTCGGCATCTGGGTGACCCGGCGCCGCTGGGCCGCTCGCGGCGGCGATCCCGGCGCGGTCGAGGACATCGCGATCTGGGCCGTGCCGCTCGGCCTGGTCGGCGCCCGGATCTACCACGTGGCCACCGACTGGCAGCAGTACTTCGGCCCGGGCGACGACCCGCTGCGCGCGTTCGCGATCTGGGAGGGCGGGATCAGCATCTGGGGCGCCGTCGCGGGCGGCGCGGTGGGCGCGTGGCTCGCCTGCCGCCGGCGCGGCATCGCGCTGCGCGACTTCGCCGACGCCGTCGCGCCCGGGATCGCGCTCGGGCAGGCGATCGCCCGATGGGGCAACTGGTTCAACCAGGAGCTGTACGGCGGGCCGACGACCCTGCCCTGGGCGCTGGAGATCGACCCCGCCCATCGGCCCCCCGGTATGGAGTCCACCGCCACCTACCACCCGACCTTCCTTTACGAGTCGCTGTGGAACCTGGGCGTGGCCGGGTTCGTCATCTGGGCCGAACGACGGTTCCGGCTCGACCGCGGCCGGACGTTCGCGCTCTACGCCGCCGCCTACAGCGCGGGTCGCGCCTGGATCGAGTGGCTCCGCATCGATCCCGCCCCCCACGTCCTCGGTCTGCGCCTCAACAACTGGACCGCCCTGCTCGTCTTCACGGCCGCGGTCGCGTACCTCGTCGCCACCAGAAAGGCCGCTCCAGCGGATGGACAGGTCGGTCGGCTCCCTTATTGATATGCGTGAGGAAACGATCCGAACCCTCCACTCGCGATCGACTCCCCGCGGCAGGGTCCGGCTCACCATGGCCCGAGAATGTGACGTGGCACCTGCGGGACCGAAGCCGAAGCCCTCAAGAAAGGCGAGTGGATGAAGATTGTCCTCGACGACCTCTCCGGTGCGGAGATCGCCGGTTTTCTCGACGAGCACGTCCAGGAGATGCGAGCCGTCACCCCCCTGAAGAGCAAGCACGCCCTCGATCTGGACGGGCTTCGCCGGCCCGAGGTCACCTTCTGGTCGGTGATGGACGGTGACAGCCTGGTGGGCTGCGGCGCGATCAAGAGACTGGACGCGGGACACGCCGAGGTGAAGTCGATGCGCACCGCGCCGGCGCGCAAGCGCAGCGGGACGGCGTCCCTGCTGTTGGAGCACATCATCGCCGAGGCCGGGCGCATGGGATTCACCCGGCTGAGCCTTGAGACCGGGGCGAGCGAGTTCTTCCTGCCCGCCCGGAGGCTGTACGAGAAGTTCGGCTTCGAGTACTGCGAGCCGTTCGCGGACTACGAGTACGACCCGTACAGCGTGTTCATGACGAAGAAGCTGTGAAAATCACGGGTCACGGGTCGCGGTGATCGATCGTTCCCGCCGGTGAACCCCGGATCCCCGGGAGTCGCCCGAGCCCGGGGGCGCCCTGCTGAACCAGCCGGTATCCAGGTGCGTAGCTGGGGGTGTCAGAGGCGTGAACATCCGTCAGCAGGAGGCCCCCGTTGGCCGGTTCCACCCACCGCCGAGCGCACGGTGCAGCGCACAGCCCGTCGTACTTCTCGCTCATCCGGGCCGCGCCGGAGCGGGGGGAGGAACCGGTCGACTTCTGTATCCCCTGCAATCCGTACTTCCCGACCCCGGAGGCATTCGGCGTCCTGGAGCACAACCTCGCCACGATCCTGAAGTTCTATCCCAGCGACGCCGACACGATCACCGCCGAGCTCTGCGGGGTGCTGGGCCTGAACCCGCAGACCGTCGTGATGGGCAACGGGTCGACGGAACTCATCACCTGGATCGACCACCTGCTGGTCAGGGAGAGCCTCGCGGTGCCGATCCCCACCTTCGGCCGCTGGACCGACCAGCCGATGGAGACCGGCAAGCGCGTGGACATGTATCCGCTGCCGGAGAACCAGGGATTCGCGCTGGACGTGGACGCCTTCGTCAACTTCGTCAGGCATCGCGGCTCCCGGGTGGCGGTCATCTGCAACCCGAACAACCCCGACGGGGGCTACCTGCGCCGACACGAGGTGATCGCCATGCTCGACAGGCTCGTCGACCTGGACCTGGTCGTGGTGGACGAGTCGTTCATCGACTTCGTCGACGCCGAGCCGTATCCGAGCGTCGCGAACGAGGCGGCGATCCGGCCGAACGTGGTCGTGCTGAAGAGCCTCGGCAAGAACTTCGGGCTGCACGGCATCCGCTTCGGCTACATGGTGGCGAACCCCGCCCTGGCGGACAGGGTGCGGCGCGCCCTGCCCCGGTGGAACCTGAACTCCTTCGCCGAGACCGTGGTCTTCATGATCCGCCGGTACATGTCCGAGTATCTGGACAGCCTGCGGCTGGTCGCCCTGGACCGCGAGTCGATGCGCCACCAGCTGACCCGGGTCCCCGGCCTCACCGTCTTCCCCTCCCAGGGCAACTTCCTGCTGGTACGGCTCCCCGGTGGCAGGGACGGCGCCGCCCTGCGCGACCAGCTGCTCGACGAGCACAACCTGTTCGTCCGCGAGTGCGGAAACAAGCTCGGTATGACCAGCCAGTTCATCCGCCTGGCGGTCCGCCCCGAGCAGGACGTGCGGCGCCTGATCAGCGGGTTGTACGCGGTCCTGTACGAGAGCGGGAACAGGTCGCTGAGCCCCGTACCCCCGCCCCTTCCCGCACCGGCCCCGATCCCGACGCCCACGCCCCTGTACGACCCGCTGCCCGCGTCCCCCTCCACGCAGACGCCCCTGTACGAGGGGGACCGCCGCTTCGACATGCTGTCGTCGGCCCTGCCGCCCTCCATCTGAGACGCCCGCGCCGGCCGCCCGCGTTTCCGGCTCCCGCCTTTCAGCGAAGGCGAAAGCCGGTTCCGGTCAGCCCGCGGTGAAGCGCCAGCCTTCGGTGACGGTCGGAGCGTTGGTGGTGCCTCGCTGGGTGCCCCGGTCGAAGCACTTCTCGCGTGGTCGTCCCACGACCGCCGGCCAGGAGAACACCGTCTGGACGTCGTATACCACGTCGTACGCCTGCACGCCGTACTGCCCGGTCACTCTGCTGTGCGGAGGGACGACGAGGCTGGCGTTCACACCGATGGCGGTGGTCCGTTCCTGCACGATCTGCGTGCTGACATTGGTCTGCAGATATTTGGTCAGCTCGGCTGTCGCGCCCACTGTGACGCTGATCCGCCAGGTCCGTGACTGCGATGAGCTGAACGTCGCATTGATTGGCGTGTCAAGGGCGTTGTCCACGACACGGGCGTCACTCACGTTGAACGTCGAGGCAGTGGAAATCGCGGTGTATCGGTACCCCGCCAAATAGGGGGTGCGGCCGTAGAACGCCAGCTGCCAAACGATGGTGGGGTCGGTTGGGCAGGAAATCTGCGGACCAGGCCCGTCGGCATGTGCGATGCCCGGCGTCACGGTCACACCTAGACTTGAGATCAGGGCCGTGAGCACCGTGAACGCGGTGAGTCTTCTATGCCGTCCGCTGAGTCTTCCGGCCATTCCCCGCCGGTCGTGCGCTCTGCTTCGAGTGCCGGCCAATCTTTACCTCCACGCGACTTGAGTTTGCACCGGTCCATGAGCGTGGCCGGTTCTTCCACATGGCCGCGCTGCCGGGCGCCGCTTACGACTGCTGTATTGAGAGGTACAAACGCATACTTTGATTGCTGTCCGGGCACCTGTCAACAGTCGGAATAGTGCCCGGCCACTCGGGTCTTCGATGTCTTCGTCCAGGCGATGGAAAAGGGCCCCGACGAAAAGGAGCGATTCACGGCAGGGGAGTTCACGGAGTTGATGGCGGGGACGAGTCGGGGCCTGGGCCCGCGACTTCCCTTACCGAATCGGATATGAAGTTTGCCGGCCTCGCCGAGGTCCGGGCGCCGGTCTCGGATGTCGAGCTTGACCGTCTCGGTGATCCGCAATCCCACCCGCCTCCACAGTGACGCGGCGAAGTATCGGACGCCTGGGAGTAGCCGGTGATCGCACCACACCGGTGATCGCACCACACCAAGGCTCATCGGCACACCCCCGCTCACTGCCTCCGGCCAGACATCTCAATCACCGGCGACACTTCAGGAATCCCGACGGAACGCCAAGCGGTTCACTACTCTCGGTGTGGCGTTCCTGTCAGGGTGTGCAGGCGCAGGCTCGGCGCGAACTCGCGGGAGTTCCTGTGGCAGCGCCTGATCGCCGGGTGGCAGGTCGTCCACTGGGCACCGCCCGCGCCGTCGGTGATCTCTCTCCTGCCTCACCTTCCGTTCCAGGCGTCCGAAAAAAAAAGGGGGTGGCCGTGGCCGGAGAGTCGTACTCGGTGCGCCGTGTGACGTCTCGCGCGACATGCGAGGTTTTGATCACTTCATGTCATCATGCACTTACCCGGTGCGGGAATCGTGGAATGCGTCTCGCGGGTGAGGCAATCAATGGTCGCCTCCTCTTTCGGTCGGCCGTATCCGCAGGCTGCCGCACCTTTGTCGAAGATGGACCGCTCCCATTTCGGAAAATGCCGTGGGAGGGCCGAGGGGAAGGGGCGTCGCGGACCCGCCGGACGATGGAATCCAGAGTGTCCGGGGGCGCGGCCTGCGTCCGAAGGCGTTCCGTGCCCGCGAGGGCGGGCGACGTGAAATTTTCCCGAATCCGTTTCGTGAGAAATCTTCAGATGAAACGCGTGCCGACAGGTTGATTCCTGACCCATAATCGCCGTCAAGAACATGTGAATCGTGAAAAAGGGAGCGCTGCGTTGTACGGCAGAACCTCTCCGCTGTTCATCGGCCGGAAGCGGGAACTCGACTTTCTCGGGGAGGCGTGGAGGGATGCCGGACGTCGTGACGCGCGGATCGTGGGTGTCCGCGGGGCGTCCGGGATCGGCAAGACCGAGCTGGTCGAGCGCTTCCTGCGTACCGTGCCCGGAGTGCGGACCGTTCGCGCCTTCGGTGACGAGGACGCGCTCGCCCACCCGTGGGGCGTCCTGGAGCAGATCGCCGAGCAGCTGCCGACCCCGGTGCTCGCCAGGACGCTGGCGGGCCAGGCCGAGGCCGCCTTCGTCGGCCAGGCCCTCGCGGCGGAACTCGTCGCCGCCGACGCGCTGATCGTGGTCGTCGACGACGCGCACTGCGGCGACCGGCAGTCGATGGCCGCGCTCCGCCTGGCCGCCCGGCGCCTGCGCAACGCCCAGGTCATGCTCCTGGTCGTCCACCAGGCTCCGGGATACGCGACGGGAGCGGCGCCGGACGCGCCCCGCCTGGAACTCCACGAGGGCTGGGCCCGCATCTTCGACTCGCCGCAGGGGCGCCTGCTCCAGGTCGAAGGACTCCCCGCCGACGATCTGGTGCGGCTAGCCGTCGCGACCGGCCACGACGGGCTCACCCTCTCCGGCGCGAAAAGGCTGCACGAGCACACCGACGGCAACGCGCTGCACTCACTCCTCCTGCTGGACCAGGTGGAGATGCACTCGATCAACTTCGGCAACGGCCCGTTGCCCGCCCCCCGGGGCATGACGCAGGCCGTCGTGGCGAGGCTGGCGTCGTGTGACCGCCGTACCCGCGAGGTCGTCGGTGCGGCGGCGGTGCTCGGCCGCCGCTTCGGCCTGACCGACCTGCGTGCCCTGGCCGGCGTCGCCGACGCCACCACCCCCCTCGCGGAGGCCGTCGGCGCCGGGCTGGTGAAGGAGATCCCCGGGACGGCGGGGCAGGAGTTCGCGTTCACCACCCTGCTCGTCTGGGACGGCATCTACTACGACTCCGGCATCGAGCGCCGCCGCGCCCTGCACCGCAGCGCCGCGCTGCTCGGTGGCCCCGGCGCGCTGTGGCACGGGATCGCGGCGTCCGGAGGCGGTACGGACGGCGAGCTCGCCGAGCTGGCCCAGGAGGAGGCCCGGTTCCTGCTGGCGCGGGGCAGGCTTCCCCTCGCCGCGGTGTACGCCCGCCACGCGGTGGAACTGACACCACCGGGACCGGACAGGGTGGCCCGCCTGCTGACGGCCGTGGAGACCCTGCTGGTCTCCGGCGACGCCACCGTCGCCCGGCGCTACGAGAGTGAGGTCCTCGCCGCGCCACCGGGTCCCTGGCGCGACTACGTCGCCGGCTACCAGGCACTGATCTCCGGGCGCGTCGCGGAGGCGAAGCTGCTGCTGGTCCAGGCACTGGGCGCCGCCGAGCGCGACGGGGCGGAGAACCCGCACGCGCCCGCCGACCTGCGGGCGCGCATCGCGGCCCAGCTCGCGATCATCGGGGTGGTCGAGATCTCCTACCCCGAGATGGTCGAATACGGCACGGCCGCCGTCGCGGCGGGCAGTCACGAGCCATGGGTGCGGGCCTTCGCCTGGTTCGCCCGATCCCTGGGCTGGACCCTGGCCGGACGGGCCGAGGAGGCGCTGGCGTCCCTGACGGACGCCGACCTGCCGGGGTCGGTGGCCGGGCTGGACGGGCTGGTGGCCCGCGGGATGATCCGGCTGTGGACCGACGATCTCGAGGGCGCGTCCGCCGACCTGCGTGACGGCGTCGCGCGGGCCACGCGCGGCGAGGCGCTGCGGGTCGGCCAGGCACTCGGTTTCCTGGGCGAGGTCGAGTTCCGCCGGGGCAGGCTCGACGACGCCGTCCAGTTCACCAGGCTCGCCGTCGGCGACGCCGAGGAGAACGAGCGAATCTGGGACTACGCGCTCCTGCACTCCCTGGCGTGTTTCCCCCAGGCGGCCAGGGGAGAGTGGGACCAGGCGCGCGAGCACGCCCGCCAGGCCGCGGAGTGGGCGCCGATCGTCGAGAGCAGGGTGAGCCTCGCCTACGCGGCGGGCGCGCGTGCGGCGATCGCCCAGGCCCAGGGGGACACCCGGCGGCTGCTCGTCGCGGCCGAGGCCATCGAGGCGCACTACGACTCCCTGGAGCCGGGAACCCACCTGTTCGGCCCGGTCTGCGCCGACGCGCTCTCCCAGCTGGGCCGGGTCGAGGAGGCCGAGGCCGCGCTGGACGTCTTCAGCGACAGGGCCGCCTCCAGCGGGCGCCGCTCGACCCTGATGTCCATCGCGAGGGTCAGGGGCCAGATCGCCGCGGCGAGGGGAGACCACACGCGCGCCGTACGGGAGTGCGAGGAGGCCCTCGCGCTCGCCCGCGAGGTGGGCCTGCCGATCGAGGCGGGAAGGATCGACCTGGTGATGACGCGCTCCCAGCACGCCAGGGGGCGCCACGCCGAGGCGGAACGGCTGCTTCGGCGGGCACTGGTCGCCTTCAACCGCACCGGCGCCGCGGCCTACGCCGCCCTCGCGCTGAAGACGGCCGGGGAGCTCAGGCTCTCCGTGGACGGCCCCAACGCCGCCTTCAGCAGCCTCACCGGGGCCGAGCGCGAGGTCGTGGCGATGGTCTGCGAGGGCATGACCACCCGTCAGATCGCGCAGCGGCGCTCGGTGACGATCAGCACCGTGGAGACGCAGCTGAACCGCATCTACGCGAAGCTGAACGTGACCAACCGGATCGAGCTGCGCGCCGTCCTGTCCGACCCCGGGGATTGACCGGCGGCCGGGACCGGACACCCGGCTCACAGGAGCGGCATACCGGCGGCGCGGCCGGGCCGGTGCGGGTGAAGCGGGCATGTCAAGGTCCGTCGTTCCATCCGTAGGGGTGGTACCTGGACGCCTTCCGCTCTCCCGGCGACTACCGTGGGCGCCGCCAGAGCGCCGGCAGAGCGGTGCCGCAGAAGGAGGCCGGAATGCGGTTGACCATCGACGTCCAGAGGACCGCCACCGGTCACATCGCCGGGACGGTCGCGTCCGACGACTCCGCGCAGCCCGTCCCCTTCCACGGTGTCATCGAGTTGGTCACCCTCCTGGAAACCCACCTGGACGGATGACCGCACGAAGGGATGCCGCGCCCCCCCTGCGGGGCTGGAGATCGTCGTCCATGGAGTGCACGCCAGGGGAGAACATCGGATGGGCAGCACATCGCACCTCACAACGGGACGCCGGCGTCGCGGACCCGAGCCGGGCCGGGCGCACCGCCGGCCGCGGGCCGGTACGGTACCGCGGGCACCTCTCGCCGTACAGGACGTACGGGACGTGCCGGTGGTGCGTCCCGAGGGGAACGGTCGCGCGGGGTCGGCCGGGGCGGTCGCGTGAACGCCACCATGACGGCCTTCGTGCCACCGACCGACGACGGTCACGACCTGCTGGACAACTGGATACGGCCGATCTGCGCGAGACTGGGGATCCGCCTCGCGGTCGCTCTTCCCGGCGCCGGCCAGATCACCGCGCTCGCGGCGCAGCGGGCGTCGACCTTCGTCGTGTGGGACTGTTCGGTCGAGGGGCCGGAGGACGTCTACGCGGCCTTCAACATGCGCGCCAAACTCGACCCGGGCAGCATCGTCCTCAGCCGCACCCCGCTGCCGCGCAACGTGCTGACCCGCGCCAGCCACGCCCCCGTCCACGGTGAGGTTCTGGAAAACCCGGAGCTGGGCGTGTGGCTGGAGCGGCGTCTGCGCCGCGTGCTGGGCGCGGTCAGGACACCCGCGCCACGCCTGCCCGAACCCCGGGCGCACTACTGGATGTTCGACGAGCCGGCCGACTACTTCCTCAGTTTCCACGGCGAGCGCCGGCGGGAGGCGGGGGAGTGGCGCGAGGCCTTCGAGAAGGCCCACTCGGTGACCGTGCGGATGGTGTCGCCTCGCGAGTACTCCTACCCGGCCGAGGTGGTCACCCGGCAGCAGATGTGGGAGGGCGTGGCGCGGCTGATGTACGAGATCGTCACGACGGGCAGGGCGATCGTCCATCCCACCCCGGACTACTTCGCGTCGTTCTGGACGGTGAGCGAGTTGCTGGCCACGCTGTGGCTGCTGCCGCGCGGCTCCACACCTCCCATGATCACCTCCGCGTACGCCGCCCGCCCCTCGGGCGGCATCCGGCGGATGGAGCACCTCACCGCCCGTGCCGTCCTGGGCGTCCCCCTGCTGAGCGATGCTCACGCCGACCGCTTCGCCAGGCTCGTCAACCACGCCGATCCGATCACCACCGTCCCGCAGATCCGGAGACCCCCCGAGGGCGGCGGGAGAGATGTCACCGGGATGGTGAGGAACGTCGGCCACCGCGACCCCGAACTGGCGTCCTCACGGTTCTGGGACGAGGTGCGAGTGCCCTGCCCGATCTGCGCTCCCAAGGGCAGGCGTGCGGCGAAGGTCGACTGGGACCGGCACATGGACCTGTCGTGGAACGAGCGGGGGGTGGACCAGTACGGCTATTTCACCGCCCGCCGCGAGGACCTCGGCGCGGGAGGGATCCGCTGCCCCGGGTGCCGTACCCGCCTGCGCCTCGTCAACGAGCACGGCGTCCGCACGCTCTGGACACCGGTCGCCGAGGGGGAGACGGAAAGGGAGCGGCCGGTCCTCCGGCGCGACCCTGTCTGGCAGGTGCTGCCGGACGGCCCGCGGGAGGCGGAGACGCTTCCGGGGAAGAAGGGGCTCGGGGCCCTCCTCGACTTCCGGGACAGAGGATTCCCCACCGGGACGAGGTGGGTTTCCGCGCGAGGTCTCGGCTAGGGGCGAGAAGCCCCTCGGGAAGTCGTCACCCCCGAAATCGGAGCGTTCCAAAACAGCAGAAGACCTGGTCATCGTCACCGACGGCTCGGTTCGGCGAAAGGAGGCGAGATGGATCCCGGTGACACCGTTCGAGTTCAAGGAGGGTTCTCATGCTCAAGGAGAAGGGATGGACGCCACCCCTTGCCGGTCCGCGGACCGGAGCACCCCGGTGAGACCGTGGTGAAGGTGGAGGACGGCGGTGCGTCCGCGGAGCGCGCGCACCGTCTTGCCCTGTCGCTGAGCCGCCGCTCCAGCGTGCTCGGAGCGGCGGGGCGTCACGGGGAGGCGCTCGCCGCGAGTGAGGAGGCCCTCGCGATCGTCCGGCGGCTGGCCGCGGACGACCGTGACACCTACCTTCCCGACCTGGCCCTGTGCCTGGCCGGGGCGGCGACCCGGTACGTCAGGCTGGGCCGCAGGCACGAGGCGGTCGAGGTGGGCCGCGAGGCGGTTGCCGTCAGGCGCGAGCTGGCGCGGGCGCGCCCCGGCGACCACCTGCCTCACCTCGCGGGTTCGCTGAACGGCCTCGCCTGCGACCTGGGTCGCATCGGCAGGCCGGAGGCCGCCCTGGACGCCGCCCGCGAGGCGGTCGACATCTACCGGGATCTCGCCGCGCGGAACCCGGTCGCGCACGAGCCCGGTCTCGCCATGGCGCTGCACACCCTGGCCCAGCGGACGGCGTCGCTGGGGCGGCTGGAGGAGGCCGTGCTCCACAGCACGAGAGCCGTCTCCATCCGGCGCGGGTTCGCCACGGAGAACCCGTCCGCCGGCGCGGTGGCCCTCGCCACCGCGCTGCACGGCCTCGGGTGGCTGCTCGCCGCGCTGGGCAGACGCGAGGAGGCCATCGCCGCCTACGCGGAGTCGGTGACGATCCGCCGCGGGCTCACCCTGTCGGAGGACGTCCAGGCCGCCGACCACGGCTACCTCGCCGCCGTGGCGGGGGAGTGGGCGGACCTTCTCATGGACGCGGGCCGCCTCCCGGCGGCCATGGAACCACTGGAGATCGCCAGAGCCGCCTCCGTGCACGCCGGCGACATCGAACGGGCCGGCCGTCTGGCCGCCCTGATGGAACGTGCCGGAAGCATCCGCGTCTGACCCCTCGCCTCCCGTACGGAACCGGAGGCCGGTTTCCTCGGGGAGGGGGAGCGCGGTGGCGGGGACGGGATTCGCGTCCCGCACGGGGAGGAGGGGACTCGTGCGGGCCGGAGGTCCGCGTGCGGGAGGGGAGACCCGCACGCGGACCGGGGGGTGGGCTTCACGACCCCGGCCCAGATGACCCCTCCGTCATCCGGGCCGGGGTCCTACCCGGCGGTGAGCCGGGTGCTGTGGTGGTCGTGAGCCGGGAACGTCCTCGCCCTCGTCACGCGAAGCATCCCCCCACGCCCTGGCGTGCGCCCCGGTTGAAAGCGCCCAGGCGTTGCGCGGCGGTGCCGTGGTCGCTCACGTCGGTCCAGGGGGTGTCGTCCGCGTGTGCCCGCAGGGCCGCCGCGATCTCCTCGGTGTCGCCGGTCTCGAAGAACAGGATGCCGTCCTCCGCAGCTCCGAAGAGCGTGGCTCCGGCGAGGCAGTCGGCCTGGAGTTCGAGCTGCCGGGACAGCAGCCGCTGGGGGATGCGGGCCTGGACGGCATGACCCCATTCGTGCGCGATGATCAGATAGACCCAGGCGTCGCCCTGCCGGTATCCCATTCGCATGAGGTCGACGTCCCAGGCGACGAAGTCGTAGGGCGGCCAGCAGTACAGGGCGTTGTCATCGGGAAGGGGATATCCCCGGCATGTCGGCGTGTCGCCCCGCGCGCCGTCGTACCCGCCGAGAACGCGCGGAGGCGAATACCTGCCGGGAAAGAAATCCGGCCAGCGTGTCGCCCAGAAGCGGTTGACGACGTACCGCGCGCTGCGGATGTCCTCGTTGATGTCGTCGAGGCCGCTCGCGGCGGAGGCGCCCACCGGGGCGTTCGCGCCTGTCGTGGCGTTCGCGGTTCCCGCGGTACCCGCGATGCCCGCGAGCAGCGCGCCGGTGAGCAGTACGGCGAGTGCGAGGCGGGTGGTTCTCCGTCGTGAAGCGGCCATGGTTCTCTCCCCCGTCGCTGGCGGCCACATACCGGATGTAATGGTCTATCGCCGGGTTTTTTCGCAGGGCAGCGTCACCATATGAGGAAAGGTAATACGGGAGAGGAGCTATCGCGAGATCGTATGAAATATCGTGCTAATTCGTCGCTGCATTCGAGGAATTAGCGGCACGTCATAATCATCGCGAAGCGATCCCCCGGCACCCCTCCCGCGATCATGGCCTCCAAGCGGAGACGATCGCTCCCCCGGCGGGGACTACGGTCCGCGACCGGGCCCGGCGGACGGCGGGAAGGTGAGGGGGCGGTCAGCCCGCCGGGGGAGCGGAGCTCTCGCGGATGATGAGGTCGGTGGAGAGCTCGACCCGGCGGGGCTCGGGGGACTCACCACGGGAGATGCCCAGGGCCATGCGGGCGGCGACGAAGGCCATCTCCTCCAGAGGCTGGCGGACCGTGGTGAGCGGCGGCCAGGCGGACCTGGACAGGGGCAGGTCGTCGAAGCCGACGACGCTCAGGTCGTCGGGGACGCGCAACCCGCGCTGCCTGGCGGCCTCGAAGACGCCGAAGGCCTGCAGGTCGCAGCCGGCGAAGATGGCGGTGGGCGGGTCGGGCAGTGAGAGCAGGGTGTGGCCGTGGTCGTGGCCGGAGCCGACGAGAAAGTCGCCGTACAGGATCAGCGCGGGGTCGACCTCGACCCCCGCCGTCTCCAGCGCGGCCCGGTAGCCGTCTATGCGGGCGCGGCTGCACAGCACGTCGGGCGGACCGCCGATCATGCCGATCCTGCGGTGGCCGAGCTCCAGGAGATGGCGGGTGGCGGTCAGGCCGCCCTGCCAGTTGGTCGCGCCCACCGAGGCCACTCCGGGAGCGGGCTCGCCCTCGGGATCGACGACCACGAAAGGGATCGAGCGGGAGTTGAGCCGGTCGTAGCGCTGTGCCGAGAGGTGGGAGCCGACGATGATCACACCGTCGGTGCGGCGGGCGGCCAGCCGGTCGAGCCAGTCGCGGCCTGGGCCCGCATGGGTGTGCAGGACGGAGATGACGATGCTGGCCCCTGCCTCCGCGGCCGCCTTCTCGGCCCCGCGGACGAGCTCCATCGCCCACGGGCTCTCCAACTCGGCGAAGATCAGGTCGATCAGGCCCGCCGGGCCGTCGGAACCGGTCGTGCGCCGGATGTAGCCGTGCTCGCGCAGCAGCCGCTCGACCCGCTTGCGGGTCTCGGGCGACACCTCGGCCCTGCCGTTGATCACCTTCGAGACCGTCGGCGCGGAGACACCCGCCTCCTCGGCGATGCGGGCGATCGTCACCCGGGGCTTACCTGGCATGCCCGGCAGCATATCCGAAACCTTTCGGAGTGTGGCCGGTGGCCTGGGAATACGCCTCTTCGTCTCCCAACGGACTCTCGCCCGATACGCCCCCGGAGCCTGATCGTTATCGGAGGGTGGAAAATTTTTGTGGCCGCCGGAAATATTCGCCGCCGCCACCACCGGCGGCCCGGGCGGCGCTCAGGCCTCGTCGGCGCGGACGCGGCGCAGGGCCCACGCTCGCAGGAACCGGTCGCGCCACACTGCCTCCGTCCGGCTTCCCCTTTGGCGACAGTTATTTACTTACCACAAGGAAGAGCGGATTCTCTTTATATAGTTTCATACAGTCTTGGAAGGGAGGTCCGGCATGGCTGGGGACGAGGTCACGCGGTTGCGTGCCCTGCGGGCGAAGATGGACGGCACCTATGGCGAGGTCGGGTGGCGCCAGGCGCTCACCCAGGCGATCCTGCGCCGGTGCGCCGACGAGGATCTCCCGGGCACCGTGAGCCGGACGGATCTCGACGAGGCGGCCGAACACGCGGGCTGGCTCCTCGCCCACGACTGCGACCAATGGTCCTTCGCCCTGGTGGGACGGGTGCACGAGATCCGCTGGGAGGAGTTCGGGGATCCCGCCGATCGCGACGTCGCCATCACCATGCTCTGTGAGGCGGACGACCTTCGCGAGGAGAACGCCTGGTTCAGCGCCGCCGACCACGAGGCCCTCGCCGAGCTGCTGCTGAGCCGTCACGCGGACCGGGGCGTGCCCTACGACCTGGACCTCGCGGTCGACAGGCTCAGAGCTGCCCTGCGCGAGTGCGACGACAGGTGGTCGGCCCTCTATCTGCGCTACCGGCTGGGTACGACGCTGGCTCTGCGCGCCACCCGGCCGGGGGCGGGCACCGATCTCGGCGAGGCCGTCGCCCTGCTCGAAGACGTGCTCCCTCACCTGCCGGAGGGCGACCCGGCCACGAACCAGGCGACGTTCGCCCTGGGCGGGCTCCTGCGGAGCAGGGGGATCACCACCGGCAGCGCCGCCGACCTGGAGCGGGCGGCAGGGCACTTCGGCCTGTTCCTGGAGGCCACTTCCGACGACGACCCGCTCTGGCCCAAGGCGGCGGACGACCTGGCCAGCACGCTCACCCACCTCGGCCGGCCCGCCGCACCCGGCCGCGGGGGAAGGCGAGCCCACCGTACGGGGTCGCGTGGCACCCGTCGCGGAGAACCGTGACCGACGGGTCCACCGGGCAGGCCGGGACGGCACGGTCAGTCGTCCTCCCACAGACGGTCCTCCGGGGTGCTCGACGTGGGCTCGCCCACCCGTGCGGCCACCGACCGGGCCTCGGCCAGCAGCGGGTGCCCGTCGCCCAGGGGCGGGCGGCCGTGAGCCAGCGGGCGGCGGTCGAGCAGGGGAGCGAGCAGGGGCGCCACCTCCTCCACCTTTCCCGAGCCCATCCGGCGCAGCGCGAGGTCCAGGCGCCCGGCGAGAACCAGCGGGTGTGAGGCCTCCAGCACGTCCTCGCCCATGGCGACGAGCGCCGCGCCGGTGGTCTCCGCCTCGTCCTCCAGACCGAGGGCGTACGCGGCCCGGGCGGCGAGCAGCAGCCGCTCGGCCTGGCCGGGGAAGTCGTCGTCCATCTCGTGCTCGTCCTTCGCGAGGGAGGCGAGCACCCGCGCCGCCCCGGCCGCGTCGCCCAGGGCCAGCTGCGCGGCGGCCTGGGCACGACGCACCGGTCGTTCGTCCGGGAGCGTACGCAGGGCGGCGAGCGCCTGGGCGGGCTCGCCCGAGGCGGTGAGGGCCGTGGCGCGGACCAGTGTCGCCTCGGCGCCCAGCCGGGGCGAGACCTGCCGGGCGAACCACTCCGTGGTGACGGTGACCCCGGTGAGCAGCCGCACCGCCTGCGCGGGGAACCCCGCGGTCAGCTCGATCTCCGCCAGAAGCACCGTGTCGTACTGGGGCCAGTAGCCCTCGGGCGGCAGGTGCTGCGTCCGCAGCCGGAGCGCCTCGGTCAGGTGGTGACGCGCCTGCGCGGGCTGGCCCGCCGCGAGCAGGGCCTCGGCGAGGGTCACCCTGGCCGAGGCGGTGTTGACGCTGTCGGGACCGAGGCGTTGCTCGCGGTCGGCGAGCGTCGCCTCGGCCAGGGTCACGCCGGTGACGATCCGGCCCGCGCGGGAGGCGGCCCTGGCCATCGCCTGCCGGGTGAGCGTGAACCCCCGCCACGCCGGGGTGACCCCGGTGGCGGGGACACCTTCGACGCGCTGCTCGCTCACCTTCGTCAGCTCGCGCAGCCCTTCGCAGGGACGGCCGGCCTCCACCAGCACCTCCGCGAGGTTGTGCCGGGCCCGCGCGCCGAGCGACGTCGCGTCCGCGGAGGCGGGAAGCCCTCCCGCCACCCGCAGCGACCGCTCGAAGCACGATCTCGCGCCCGGCAGGTCGCCCAGGCGCAGCAGGGCGATACCCTGCCTGCTGGTCACGTCGCACAGGGTGCGCGGGTCGAGGTCACCGGCCGCCAGCAGGTCGGCCAGCTCGCCGCCGACCTCCGCCGCCCGCGCCAGCAGAGGGCTGCCGTCGAGCAGCACCTGCAGGACCGTCTCCAGGGCACGGCTCCTGGCACGGCCGCCGGAGTCCATCCGCTCGGCGAGCTCGGCGGCCCGTTCGGCGGTGTGCAGCCGCTCGGCCCACTCCCCGGCCAGCGGGAACAGGTCGCGGGCGAACCAGTGCGCGCAGAGCGCGGTCGCCTGGTGCTCCGCCACTCCCTCGGGATCGTCGGCCATCGACCGGAAGGCGAGTTCGGACAGGCGCTCGGCACTCGCCGCGGTCCACCCCGCGGACGGAACGGCGACCGCGAGCGCGGCGAGCTCCAGCCGGGGCTCCAGAAATCGCGCGTACGCGGTGACGCGGCCCTCCCACCCCGCGGCGGCGGTGGCGCCGTAGACCTCCGCCGTCTCCCACACCGGCTGGCTCTGCCCGGCCGACGGGCGCTTCTCGGAGGTGGAGATGTCACCGATGCCCAGGCGCACCTGGGCCAGCATGAAGCGCTCCACCTGGTGAAAGCGCGCCACCCTGCGCAGTGCGGCCGTGACCAGGCGCCGCGCGTCGAGCAGGGAGCGCGGCGGCTCGGGCGCGAGGTCGTCCGAGGTGAACTCGTCGAAGGCGTGCTTGACCGCGAGGGCCACCAGCACGCGCCGGCTCCTGACCTCGTTGTACAGCCAGACGGCGCTGCGGCCTCTGTCGCCCTCGGTGCCCCGCGGCAGCCGGACCCGCTCGGCGACGTCCTCGGCTCTCACCTGGTGGTAGTCGCCGCTCCGGAAGGCGTCGGCCGATGCCGCCGCGATGGCCGCGAGCCTGCGTTCCTGTGCCGACACCCTCGCCCCCTTCGGATCCGCACATGAATATATCTCACTATGGTGGAAGAGGCTCTTGGTTGATGAGTTGACTATCGAGATGGGTATCCCGATGTCACGCCTGGTTTTCCAGATCACGCTCGGGCGCCCGGGGGAGCCGCCCTCCGGAGCACCGGGGGACCTTGAGATCCTCCGATGATCACGCGGCGCCCCGGACGGGGCAGGGTGGGACGAGACGGCGGAGCGGCCGGTCGTCGTGGAACGGGTCGCCTACGGACGGGCCGCTACGGGCGCACCGTTATGGGCGGGCCGCTACGGGCGGGCCTTCAGGGATGAGCCGCTACGGACGAGGCGGCCCGTTCCCCGATTCCCGCCGGCGCCCGCGCAGGGCTCCCACGAGCGTCCTGGCGATCGTGACGGCCGCCGTACCCACCGCGCCGACCAGGGGCTCTCGCTCCTCGGCCGCGGTGGGACCGGGGTCGGGGTGAACGGGATCCGCCCGCCCGGCGCGGACGGCCTCCAGTTGCGCGGCGAACGCCAGCCCCAGGAAGAGGGCGATCGAGCTGAGGAACGACCACAGCAGCAGCGCCATGACGGCCGTGAGCGGTCCGTACGTGGCGCCGAAGGTGCCGCTGCTCTCGGTGTAGAAGGCGAGCAGGAGGGTGAAGACCGTCCACAGGACGAGCGAGACCAGGGCACCGAACGCCAGCCAGGTGTGACCGGGCTGCCTCCTGCGCGGTGCGGCGCGGAACAGCACCGAGGTCGACAGCAGCGCGAGGAGGAAGCCGAGCGGCCAGCGCACCAGGTCGAACGCCTCCCTGGCGCCGTCGCTCCAGTCGTAGACCTGGGCCAGGGCCCTGCCGATGGCGCCGCCTCCGACCATCACCACGAAACCGGCGGTCATGAAGGCGCCGGCCGTCAGCGCCATCAGCAGGGCCCTGCCGTACTTGCGATGGAAGGGACGGTCCCGCTCGACGCCGTAGATGCGATTCGCCCCCCGCTCCACCTGGGCCATGGCGCTGGTCAGCGAGGACACGGCGGTGGCCAGGCCGAGCCAGAGCGCGATGACACCCCCGGTGCGGCCCGCCTGCCGGTGGCTGTCGGAGAGCACGTCCTTGACCGCCTCCACCCCCGCCCCCGGCGCGAGCTTGCTCAGGACCAGCTCCAGCACCTCGCCGAGATGCTCCTGGTTGATCACCGAGCTCAGCCCGACCAGCGCGATCGCGCCGGGGATGATCGACAGGCAGACCTGGAACGCCAGGGCCCTGGCGTTGGTCATGCCCTCGCCGTATCTGAACCTGCTGAAGGAGTCGCGGACCAGATGCCAGCGGCCGTATTCGCGCAGGGCGGCCCAGGCGTGGTCGGCCGAGAGCTCTTCACCGTTCATGGTCCGCGTCTGCGGGACCTTCGTCGCTGTTCCCATGTCGAGCGGGCGGCTACCCAGAAAGCGACACCGCGAACAAAAGGTGCTGGATAACCCGCCGATTCTGGGTAGGGCAGGCTCATGGCTGAATTCCTCACAGATATCAAGGAGCTCCGGGCGCGGGCGCGTCAGGAGATCGACAAGGGTCCCATCACGTCGGCCTACGGCGCGGACCTGCCCCGGGTGATCCAGGTGTGCAACGAGGCCCTGGCGACCGAGCTGGTCTGTGTGCTCCGCTACAAGCGGCACTACTACACCGCCTCGGGCATCCACGCCGGGGTGGTGGCCGCGGAGTTCCTGGAGCACGCCGCCGAGGAGCAGGAGCACGCCGACCGTCTCGCCCAGCGCATCGTCCAGCTCGGTGGCGAGCCGGACTTCAACCCCGAGACGCTGGCGGCGCGCTCGCACGCCGAGTACGACGACAGCCTCGACCTGATCGAGATGGTCAAGGAGGACCTGGTCGCGGAGCGGATCGCGATCGCCTCCTACACGGAGATCGTCAACTGGCTCGGCAACGACGACGTGACCACCAGGCGCGTCTTCGAGGACCTGCTGGCCCAGGAAGAGGAGCACGCCGACGATCTGAAGAGCCTGCTGGAGAGGCTTCCCGGCGCCCTGAGCCAGGGCGGGGAAGCGTCGTAGGGCGCGAAAACGAGCGGGCCCCCGGGCCTCAAATGGCCGGGGGCCCGCTCGTGTTCGCGCCGGTCGGCGTCCCGCACGGCCCCTCGCGCCGGGGCCGGGAGGGGACTCCGGCGCGGGGCCCCGCGGGTCAGTCGGCCGTGCAGGACACCTCGGGGACGGGGGAGCCCGGCCCCGAGGCGAGGAAGCCGAAGACCGTGGTCGCGCCGGGTGCCAGGGAGCCGTTCCAGGTGGCGTTCCGTGCCGAGACGGCGGCTCCCGACTGGGTCACGGTCGCGTTCCACGCCTGGTTGATCTGCCGCCCGGTGAACGTCCAGTTCGCCGTCCAGCCGGTGATGGCCACCGGGCCGGTGTTCTTGACGGTCACCTCGCCCTGGAAGCCGCCCGACCACTGGTTGGTCGTCTGGTAGACGGCGGTGCAACCACGGCCCGCCGTGGGCGTGACGGTCGGCGTCGGAGTGATCGTCGGGGTCGGGGTGGTGGTCGGCCCGGAGCCGAGCAGGGCGGCCAGCGCGGGGAACCACCGGTCGGCGATCTTCTGGTCGCCCGACGCGTTGGGGTGCACCCCGTCGTAGGTGTCGTACCCGGTGGTGAAGCCCGTCCACTGGTCGACCACGATCACCGGTGACCGCGCGGTGGTCTTGCTCGCGGCCCATCCGGGAATCGCCGCGTTGAGCGCGGAGACCCGCTGTGCGCACTCACCGCACGTGCCGGGGTTCATGGGGATGATCTGGGCGACGAGGACCTTCATGTCGGGGTTGCTCGCCCGCATCTGGTCCACCAGCTTGCCGTACGCGGACAGGATGGTGGCGGTCGGGCGGTTGCTCCAGACGTCGTTGGTGCCGAAGTGCATCATCACGATGTCGGGCCTGGTCGCCGAGAGCCAGCCGGGAAGCTGGTTCTGGTCGGCGACGTTGGTGACCAGCGCCCCGCCGTGTCCCTCGTTGTCCCCGTCGTGCGCGACGCCGCAGCCCTGGGGCGGCAGGGTGCCGACGAAGTCGATGCCGGTGTGCCCCGCGTTCACGAGGCGGTTCCACAGCAGGGCGCGCCAGCATCCGGGGGAGCCGGTGATGGAGTCCCCGAGTGCCATGATCCTGGTGGCCGCCGCCTGCGCGGGGACCGCGGTGCCCGCGAGCAGGAGTCCCAGGGTCACGACCGCGGCCATCGCGGTCGCCAGAACCGTGAGAATCGTGCCGCCTCCGCGTGCCGTTCTTCGCATCTTCCGCTCCCGCCTCGGTCTCGCCCGGCTGCGGGCCGATGCTAGGCGTCCCGGGCGGGGGCAGGAAGCCGTCCGCGTCCGCGGGGTCCTGACCTGCGCGGTTCTCGCCGGGAGGGTGTAACTTTCAGCCCGCTCTCGTGTCTCGCGGCCTTCCGTGTCCTTCGTGCCTTCCGGACGGGGCCGGGTCCGGGGCCGCTGGGCGGCCTCACACCCCGGTGAGATCGTCCACCTCCCCGCGCGGACCGGATCTTCTCCGCGCGGATCGGATCGCCCGCTCCACACGGGGCCGACGGTGATCGGCGCGGGGGTGAAACCTCGGCCGGCGGCCGGTGAAGGAAAGCTACAGAGAACATCACGAAAGTGGAGATAATTGACGCCGACGGCAGGGCGAACGTATTGTCCGGACAACGCCACACCTCGGTATCAGTGCCCTGACCTCGAAGAACACCCAACGGAGCGTTCATGAAGCGACTAGCAGCGGCAGCGGTCTCCCTCTGCCTCGCAGCCGCCACCGCGGCGTGCGGCGGTAACACAGCCGACTCCGCCAGCTCCGCCGGTGACGTCTTCACCACGATCGACGCGCTCAAGCCGGGCATCGACGCGAACGCGCCGGTCAACCCGTACAACCCCAAGGGCAACGCCTTCCGGGGGTTCAACGCCGAGTGGCTCGGGTGGACCAAGAATCACCTGACCGATCCGAACCGGTTCTACCCGGGGGTCGCGCAGAGCTGGCAGGTCGCCCCCGACCAGTCCTCGATCACCCTCAAGCTCCGCCCGAACGGCAGGTGGTCCGACGGCGAGCCGATCACCGCGGAGGACGTGAGGTTCTCCATCGGCGTGGCCTACACCCAGGGTGGCACCGCCTACGCCCTCGACCCCTCCGCGGCCGGTACGGCCTCCGACATCAAGATCGTGGACGATCGGACCATCAAGATCACCCAGGCGGCGAAGAACCCGAGTTCCTCCTTCGTCCGCAGCGTCATGGAGACCGTCATCGTCCCGGAGCACGTCTGGCGCGGCGTGCTGCCCGCCGACTTCTGGCAGAAGCTGAAGCTCGCGCAGAGCGACGCCCCCGGCGCGGAGGTGGCACGGGCGGGGATCACCAGCCTCGCGGACAAGGTGATCTCCTTCGCCCCGCCCAGGGACGTCTCGGCCGGGCCGTTCGTGCTGAAGCGCGTCAACCCGGGCGAGGCGCTGCTGGTCAAGAACGAGAACTTCTACAACGCGGCCAACGTCGCCGCCGACCAGGTGCGCATCCTCAACTACACCGGCAACGAGCAGGTCTGGAACTACCTGGTCTCCGGCAGGCTGGACAACGCCCCGTTCACCGCGGTCCCCGCGGGGGTGATGCGGCGGATCACCGAGACCCCGGGAAACACCATCGTGAGGGGATACTCGCCGGTCAGCATGGGACTCGCGTTCAACCAGTCCAGGAAGCCCTACGACAACGTGCACGTACGCCGGGCACTGGCGTACCTGATCGACCGCGCGCAGGTCACCAAGGTCGCCTCCCCCGAGGGGGGCGCCGCCTCGGCCACCACCTCCGGCCTGCACGAGGAGGCCGCGAAGGCGTGGCTGGGCAACGGCATCGCAGCCCTGGACCCCTACCGGCACGACCCCGCCAGGGCCGAGAGCGAGCTGCGGGCCGCGGGGATGAGAAAGGTCGACGGCAGGTGGACGATGCCCGACGGCAGCCCCTGGAAGATGACCATCAACGTGCCCGCCTCCTTCTCCGACTGGCTGGCGGGCGCCAAGGCCGTCACCAGCCAGCTCAACGACGCCGGGATCGACGCGCAGGTCGTTACCACCGCCGACTACCCGCTCTACCTGGAGGAGATGGCGGCGGGGAAGTACGACCTCGGCTTCTGGCTGGTGGCGCTCGGCCCGGCCCCGTACAACATCTTCCAGCGTCTGTACGGCGCGCAGAACGGCTGGCAGCTCTTCGGCGGCAGGCTCAAGCACGTCGCCCCCGGCACGGAGGGCAACTGGATGGGCGGCGCCGAGATCATCGACGTCAAGGGCGTGGGCAGGGTCAATCCCGGTGAGCTGGCGGTGAAGCTGAACTCCGTGCCTGAGGCGGAGCAGCGGGGCATCGTCTCGACCCTCGCCAGGACCGCCAACCAGGACCTCCCGGTGATCCAGCTGTGGGACTACGTCAACACCCAGGTCGTCAACACCACCCGCTTCACCGGATTCCCCGGCGACGACAGCGACGCGCTGCGTCTCACCTCCGGGGTCTGGCTCCAGCTGGGCATGATCAAGAGGAGGAGCCAGATATGACGGTCATCGCACGCCGCCTCGCGGGCCACCTCGTCCGCGGGCTCGCCATGATCCTGGTGGTCACCACGATCAGCTTCGTGATCATCAGGAACATCCCCGGAGACCCCATGCGGGCCCGCTACGAGAAGCTGGTCGAGCAGGGCATGTCGCCGGAACAGGCCGAACGCGCCGTCGCGGTGCTGTACGGGTTCATGCCGAAGGGCACGATGTGGGAGCAGTACGTCGACTACATGAGAGGTCTGCTCCACCTCGACCTCGGCCAGTCGCTGAGCGTTCCCGGCGCGGAGGTGACCACCCTGCTCGCCTCGGCGGCGACGTGGACGATCCTGCCGGTGCTCATCGGAACCCTGCTCAGCTTCGCGGTCGGCATCATCCTGGGCGTCTACGCGGCGATCAAGCGGTCGAGCAAGCTGGGGGACATCCTGGCCGTCTCGGGCTCGCTGCTGCACGGCCTGCCGCAGTACGTCCTCGCGCTGCTGCTGAGCGCGGTCTTCACGACGCTGCTGCCGATCTTCCCCGCGAGCGGCACGGCGGACGTCACGCTCGAACCCGGCCTCAACGCTCCCTACATCGGCTCGCTGATCCAGTACGCCACGCTGCCGATCCTCACCTACGCGCTGGCCGGATACGGGGGCTGGATCCTGGCGATGAAGTCGAGCGTGGTCACCGTGCTGGGCGACGACTTCATCCTCGCCGCCGAGCTGCGCGGCATGAAGCGCGGCGTCATCTTCCGCTACGTGGCGCGCAACGCGATCCTGCCGCTGTTCACCATCCTCGCGCTCTCGCTGGGTCTGCTCTTCGGCGGCGCGATCTTCATCGAGCGGATCTTCACCTACCCGGGGCTCGGCCTGTTGCTGCTCAACAGCATCACCGACCGCGACTACGCGCTGATGGGCGGGGCCTTCCTGCTGATCACCGTGGCGATCGTCATCGCGAACATCGTCGCCGACATGCTCTACACCGCCATCGACCCACGGGTCCGTTCCGGACAGGAGGCGTCATGACCGGACGAATCAGGGGAGCCGTGGGAAACCGCCTTTCCGGCACGCGGGCGGCGGATCTCACGAGCCCGTACACCCGCACCACGGGGGTGATCGCGTGACGGCACCGGTCATCACGGGTGGCGCCCCCGGCGCACCCGGCACCCCGGGGACCCCGGGGACCCCGGGGATCGCCGGCACCCGCGCGACGCTGCGGCGCAACTTCCGGCGCGGCGTCTGGCGGGTCCTGCGGCGCAAGCCCAGCCGGATCGTGGGCGTGGCGATCCTGGCCATGTTCGCGTTCATGGGGATCTTCGGGCCGCTGCTCTACCCCGCGCGGCTGCCGCGCGACGACAACGCGCTCTACGCCGCGCCGAGCCTCGCACACCCCTTCGGCACCGACTTCGAGGGCACGGACGTGCTCGCCCTGGTGGTCACCGGCGCCCGGTACGTCCTGCTGACCGCGCTGGTCACCGCCGTGATCACGGTGGCCGTCGGCACCGCCGTCGGGCTCTTCGCGGGGTTCCGGCGCGGCCGCTGGGACTCCGTGCTCATGCGGATCACCGACATGAAGCTCACCATTCCCGCCCTGCCGCTGCTGCTCGTCCTGTCGACCGTCTGGAAGTTCACCAGCGCGCTCGAGATGGGCCTGGTGCTCGGACTCCTCGGCTGGGGCGGTGTGGCGCGCGCCGTACGGGCGCAGACCCTCTCGCTGCGCGAGCGCGGCTTCATCGAGGCGGCCAGAGGGCTCGGCCTGTCCGGCAGGCACATCGTCGGCAGGGAACTGCTGCCCAGCATGGCTCCCTTCATCGCGATGAACATGCTCATCGCGGTGACCGGCGCGGTGTACGCGCAGGTGGGCCTGTTCTTCCTGGGGGTCCTGCCGTTCGACGCCAACAACTGGGGCGTGATGCTCAACCTCGCCGTGTTCGGCGGCGGCGCGCTGACGACGACCACCGCGCTGCCGTACATGCTGGCGCCGCTGCTGGCGATCCTGCTGCTCACCCTGGGCATCGTCCTCGTCGTCGACGCCATGGACGAGATCTTCAACCCCCGGTTGCGGGAGGACTGAACAGATGTTCGCACGTTCGGAGAAGGTGTCCGTGACACCGGGCGAGCGGCTGGCCGCCGCCGTGAGAACCCTGAGCGCCCGGCGCACCCGGGGCTCCCGGAATCCGGAGGGCACCGGCAGCACCGAGAGCACCGCGAGCGCCCAGGGCGCGGCGAACTCCCGCGAGGCGGGAAGGAGCGGCCCGCCCGGAGTGCGCGTCGACGACCTGTCCGTCGTCTACCGGACGTCGGCGGGAGAACTGCCCGCCGTGTCGGGGATCGACCTTGAGCTGGTGCCGGGGACGATCACCGGGGTGGTCGGCGAGTCGGGGTCGGGCAAGTCCACCCTGGCGCTGTCGCTGCTGAACGCGGTCCAGCCTCCCGGCAGGATCCGCTCGGGCCGCGTGGAGATCGACGGGCTCGGCGACGTCGTGGAGTTGCGGGGCGACGATCTGCGCCGGGCGCGGGGACGGCACATCGGGTACGTCTTCCAGGCGGCACAGAACTCCCTCAACCCGCTCAAGACGGTCGGCAAGCAACTCCTCGACCTGGGGCGTTCGCACGACATCCAGGATCTGAGGGAGCTGGTCAGGGACGCCAAGGACCTGCTCGGCAGGATGGGCCTGGACGGCGCGCGCGTGCTCGACTCCCACCAGCACGAGCTGTCCGGCGGGATGCGCCAGCGGGTCGGCATCATGTTCGCGCTGGTGCTCAACGCCCATCTCGTCGTGCTGGACGAGCCCACGACCGCGCTCGACATGATCAGCCAGGCCACGATCCTGCGGATCATCAGGGAGGTCCACGAGGAGCGCGGGCTCACCACGCTCGTCATCACCCACGACCTCGGCGTGGTGGCCGAGGTCGCCGACCGGCTGGCCGTCATGTACGGCGGACGCGTGGTGGAGCAGGGACCGACCACCGAGGTGCTCGGCGCACCCCGCCACCCCTACACCCAGGGCCTGATCCGGGCCATCCCGCGTCTGGTCGGCGACATCGGGGAGGCGAGGGCACTGCCCGGCCGTCCGCCGACGCTTGGGACCGTCCCGTCGAGGGGATGCGTCTTCAGGGAGCGTTGCGAGCTGCGCATGGACGTCTGCGAGACCGAGGAGCCGCCCGCCGTCACGCGCGGCGAGTGGATCGTGGCCTGCCACGCCGTCGCCGCCCGCCACGCGGACGAGGACGCGAACGCCGCGCGCACCGCGCACCGGACCGGCGACGGAGCCGCCGCACGCGCCACGGACGGGACGGACGGCGGCGCCGGGAACGGGGCCGCGAACACGAACGGGAACGCCCACGAGGACCGGGACGCGGTTTCGCGGGGGGCCGGAAGGCCCGCCGGGACACACGGGCCGAGGGAGAAAGCGTGATCACTGGACAGGGAGTCACGAAGACCTTCAAGCAGCGGGGCGGCATACTCGCCGGCCGGGAGGTGAAGGCACTGCGCGGCGTCGACTTCGCCATCCCCAAGGGCGGGGCGGTGTCGTTCATCGGGGAGTCGGGCTGCGGCAAGACCACGCTGGGGCGGATCATCGCCGGGCTGGAGAGCTACGACTCCGGAGAGATCGTCATCGACGGCACGCCCATGTCGTCGCTGCGTCCGAGGCAGCGCCAGCCCCACTTCCGCAGGATCCAGCTCATCCACCAGGACCCGTACTCGGCGCTCAACCCGACCCGTACGGTGCACCAGACGCTGGACGCGCCGCTGGCACTGCGAGCCGCGCAGACCGGCCGATCACGCTCGTGGGCGGACGGACGTGCCCAGGAACTGCTGGAACTGGTCGGCCTCGACCCCGGCTACGTGCTGCCGCGCTACCCCCACCAGCTCTCCGGCGGGATGCGCCAGCGGGTCGTCATCGCCCGCGCCCTCACCGTCGACCCCGAGATGCTCGTCGCCGACGAGGCCGTCTCCATGATCGACGTATCGCTGCGGCTGGGCATCCTCGCCCTGCTCAAGGACCTTCGCGAGCGCCTCGGGGTGAGCGTGCTGTTCATCACCCACGACGTGGCGACCGCGCGCTACATCGGCGACGACGGCGAGCTGTACGTCATCTACCGGGGGCAGGTCGTCGAGCGCGGCCACGTCGAGACGATCATCTCCGCTCCGGTGCACCCGTACACCCAGTCGTTGCTGTCGGCGATCCCCGTGCTGCACGGCCTGGAGCGGCCGGGCGAGGAGCCGGTGACGCCGACCGGGGCGCTCGACGAGAGCCGCCTCGACGAAGGCTGCCTGTTCGCCCGGCGCTGCCCGTTCCGTACCGGCCGCTGCGAGTCCGAGCACCCGCTGCTCGGCCACGACGGCGGTACGCCCCAGGAGCACGCCTGCTTCCACCCCGCTCCACGCAACGTCGTCGCGATGCCGGTCGGTCACCCGTGACCCCGCTGGGAAAGAGACCCGGGGCGGGGTCGTGGAGTGCGGGCGAGGCGCCGGGGGCCGCTGAGACGTCGAGGAGCCCGGAATCGACGGGAATCCGCGATCTGCCCGGAAGCCGTGCGGCGTCCGAGATCGGCGAGCTGTCCGGGATCAGGCAGGCCGTCGCGGCCGACGCGGAGGCGCTCGCGGAGATCGCCGGGGCCGCTCTCGCCCATGACGCGGGGGAGGCCGCGAGCCTGGTCGCCCGTCTCGCCGCGCCGCCCGCGCACCGCTCCTGGACGGCGCTGGTGACGCGCGGTCTGGACGGTGTGGTGTTCGCCTCGATGTCGGCGCGCGACCCGTGGGCGGGCCATCTCGACCTGCTCGCCGTACGTCCCGAGGCTAGGGGAGCGGGCCTGGGCCGGGCGCTGGTCACCGCGGCCGAGGACTGGCTGCGCGGCCGGGGGGCGACCGAGGCGCGCTTCGCCGGTAACCCGCCCTGCTACGCCTGGCCGGGCATCGACGTGCGCTACACCGCGGCGGCCTGCCTGGCCGAGAGCCTCGGCTACGAGCGCCACAACGTCGCCTGGAACATGACCGCCGACCTCACCGGCGACCTGTCCGTCGACGCCGACCTCGGGCGGCTGGCGGCCTTGGGGGTCACCGTGCACGCCGTCGCCCCCGGGGACCGCGCCGCCGTGTCGGCCTTCGTCGAGGAACAGTGGAACGCGAACTGGGCCTGGGAGGCGGAGCAGGCCACCGGCTGCCACTACGCCGTCAGGGACGGCGAGATCCTCGGCTTCGCCGCGTGGGGCGCGCGGCCCTCCTGGTTCGGCCCGATGGGCACCGCGCCGGCCGCGCGGGGCCTGGGGGTCGGTCGCGTGCTCGTACGCCGCTGTCTCGCCGAGCAGCGGGCCGCGGGCATGTCGAGTGCCCAGATCGGCTGGGTGGGGCCGCTGCGCTTCTACGCCAGGACGGTCGGCGCGCACGCCGAGCGGGTCTTCTGGCTCTATCGCCGTGGGCTGTCATGAGGGCCTCGGCACACCGGGGTGACCCGATGTACGGGTTCCTGCCGGGTACGCGGCCGCGACTTCCTCGCTGCCAGATGATCATCTGGTTGACGGCAGTGAGACAGGACAACTAACGACATGGGATGTCATGAGTGATCAAGTAGCCACGCTGTCCACGCTTTCCACCGAGCAGAGCGATCCGCGCTACAGCCGGATCGACCTGCTCCCCACCGAGCAGGTGGCCAGGCTGATGAACGCCGCGGACACCGCGGTGCCCGCGGCGGTCGCCGAGGCGGTTCCGGAGATCTCGGCCGCGGTGGACGCGGTCGTGGCCAGGATGAGGTCGGGTGGCCGCCTGTTCTACGTGGGCGCGGGGACGTCGGGCCGGCTGGCCGTGCTGGACGCCTCGGAATGCCCGCCGACCTTCGGTACCGACCCCGAGCTCGTCCAGGGTGTCATCGCGGGCGGCACTCCCGCGCTGACGCGTTCGGTCGAGGGCGCGGAGGACGACCGGGACGGGGGAGCGGCGGCCCTGGCGGAACGGGGAGTGGGCGCGCTCGACGCGGTGGTGGGCGTCTCCGCGAGCGGTCGCGCGCCCTTCGTGCTCGGCGCGCTGGCCGAGGCGAGCCGCCGTGGAGCCCTGACCGTGGCCCTGTCGTGCAACGTCGCGACCCCGCTGTCGGCGGCCGCGCGGCACCCCATCGAGGTGATCGTCGGCCCGGAGGTGGTGACCGGCTCCACCAGGCTCAAGGCGGGGACCGCGCAGAAACTGGTCCTCAACATGATCTCCACGATCGCGATGGTCAGGCTGGGCCGTACCTACGGCAACACGATGATCGAGGTGTCGGCGATGAACTCCAAGCTGGCCGACCGGGCGGCCAGAATGGTGAGTGACATCACCGGGGCGGCACCGTCGGCCGCCCGCTCCGCGCTGGAGGCCGCCGGATGGCACGTGAAGGTCGCGGTACTCATGATCGAGCACGGCCTCGACGCCGACGGTGCCCGGGTCCTGCTGGAGCGGCACGGTGACCATCTTGAGGCGGCGCTGGAGGCGGGACGGGCCAGGGGCGCCTGAACCTCCGGCGGAAGGGAAGCCGGCGCCGGACGTGAGAGCGACGCCGGGTGCGGAGCCGGGACCGGGGACCGGAGGCGGGAACGATGTCCGAGCGTGACGAGGGTGCCCGGCTCGCCGGGATCCTCGGGGCGGCCGTGCCGCGCGTCTGCTCGGCGGCGGTGGCCGCGATCGCCGTGGGCGGTGTCACGGTGGCCGCCGCCGCGGTGGGGGAGGCCGTGCGCTACTCGTCGGCCTCGGAGGAGCTCGCCGGAGACCGGCCACCCGCCCTCCGGGACTCGATCTTCGACCTCGCCTCGATCACCAAGCTCTTCACCACGGCCGTCGTCCTGTCACTCGCCGAGGACGGCCTTCTCGGCCTGGACGAGCCCGTCGCGGCCTGGCTGTCCAGTCGTTACGGCGGTGCCCCCGAGGTCACCCTGCGGCACCTGCTCACCCACACCGCCGGCCTGCCGCCGGGACGCAGGGCCCACGAGGAGATCCCCGGCGACGGCCCGGAGATCCGCGCCGCGCGCATGGAGCGGATCCTCTCGACACCGCCGATCGGTCCGGTGGGCGAGCGCTACCTCTACTCCGACGTCGGGCTGATCACGGCGGGCCGGGTGGCGGAGATCGCCGGTGGGGCCTCCCTGGACGAGCTCGCCCGTACCCGGGTGGTCGAGCCGCTGGGCCTGCCCGACACCGGATATCGTCCCGCCGCGTCCCTGCTGCCCCGGATCGTCGCCACCGAGCACAAACCCGAGCGCCCGGGGCCCGGATGCGTGCGCGGCGAGGTCCACGACGAGACCGCGCACGGCCTGGGTGGGGTCGCCGGGCACGCCGGGATCTTCTCCACCGCCGACGACCTCCTCCGCTTCGCCGAGGCGTTGCGCACCGGGGGAGCGCCGGTGCTGGGGCCCGGCGCGGTCGCGGAGCTCACCCGCGACCACGGCGTGAGGGACGCGGGCTTCCGCCACGGCCTGGGCGTGCGGATCGGCGATCCCGCGATCGTCGGCCCGCTCGCCGACGCCTACGGTCACTCGGGCTTCACCGGCACCTCGCTCGTCGTCGATCCCGAACGCGCCCTCACCGTCGTCCTGCTGACCAACAACGTCCACCCCCTGCGCGGCCGGGCGGGCATTCGTGACCTACGCCACGCCGTCGCCGCCGAGGCCCTGCGCCTGTCCTGAGCCGGACCTGCTCCTGCGGCGATAGTCGGTCCTGAAGCCGTCGATGGCGTCCCTGGTCGCCCTCAGGGCCGCGTCGGAGGTCTCGAAGGTGCGCTGGGCGACGCCGACGAATATGCAGTCGACGATGAGGAGCTGGCTGATCCGGCTGGCCAGGGCACCCGGCCGGAAGGCGGTCTCCCTGCCCGCCGAGACCAGGACGTGGTCGGCGAGCTCGGCCAGGGAGGAGCGCGGGTTGTTGGTGATCGCCACCGTGGTGGCGCCCGCCCGTCGCGCGACGCGCACGGGCGCGAGCACGTCCGGGGTCTCGCCGGTGCAGCTCACCGCCACCGCGACGTCCTCGCCTCGTACCAGTGCCGCGCTGGTCAGCGCGAGGTGCGCGTCGGTGTAGGCGTGACCCGGCAGGCCGATCCGCATCAGCTTCTGCGCCATGTCGACCGCGACGAGCCCGGAGGCGCCGACCCCGTAGACGTCGACCCTGCGGGCTCCGGCCATCGCCTCCACCACCAGGCCCAGCCGGTCGGGGTTGAGCTGGGCCGCGGTGTCGGCCAGCGCCTCCGACTCGGCCCTCGCCACCTTCGCGATCACGTCGGTCAGCGGGTCGTCGGGGCCGAGGTCGCCGGGAACCAGCCGTTCCGGCTCGTTCCTGGCCACCGCCGCGGCCAGGGCGAAGCGCAGCTGCGAGTATCCGGCGAAGCCAAGGGCCCTCGCGGTGCGCACGATCGTGGCCTCGCTCGTGCCGGAGGCCGCGCTGAACTCGGTGATGGTGCTGCGGGCCACGACGCCGGGGTCGTCGAGGATGAGACGGGCGATGGACTGGGCGGCGGGGGTGAGGGAGGGGAGGACGGCCCTCACCGTGGCCACCAGGTTCACGGGGGTGGGGCCGTCGAGGACGTTCATTAAGCGCCTTTCATGTCATAAATCAGCCTATTGGTCACCGGTCAACCAGCGGGCCACGGCGCGGGCCGAAGCCCGGGAGATGCCGTTCGTGGTCACGTACACGGCCCCTGTGGGGGTGCCGGGCATCCCGGTCTCGATCACCACGGTGTCGGGGCGCAGCGCGACGGCCCGCGCCAGCAGCTCGCCGACCCAGGGGTGGCGCCCGGCGTCGTGCACCACCATCACCAGCGGGCGGCTCTCGTCACCCAGGTCGGGCAGCTCGGGCGCCTCCACGGTGACGACGTGGCCGACGGTGCCGGGAAGCACCTCGGCGAAGGCGCCGATGAGACCGGTGAGCGTGCCCGGCTCGACCGCCTCGCTCAGCCGGGGGGCGATGTCGACGACCAACGGCGGTCCGGAGAGCACGGCCGGAGCGGCCGTGGAGGTCACCCGGATGGCCGACCGAGCGGTCCGCAGGCCGAGTTCCTCCCCCTCGTCCCCCGCGTCCCTGGCGGCGATCCCCGCCGCCCGCGCCCGCGCGGCGGCGTCCGAGGCGTACCAGCCGGACAGGGCGAGGACGCGGGAGGCGGCCTCGGCCAGCCGGTCCTCGCCGAGCCTGCCCTCACGTACGGCGTCCACGATGGCGTCGCGCAACTCGTGGACGTTCTCGCCCCCGGGGGAGGAGATGCCCGCGCAGATCGCGTCGGCCCCGGCCGCCAGGGCGCGGACCGCGATCTCCCCCGGCGGATGGAGGGCCGCGACGGCGCGCATCTCGATGGCGTCGGTGACGATCATGCCGGTGAATCCCAGCTCCTCGCGGAGCAGGCCGGTGACGATCCTCCGGCTCAGCGTCGCGGGATTCTCCGGGTCGAGGGCGGGGATCAGCAGGTGCCCGCACATGACGGCCCGCACCCCCGCGGCCACCGCGGTGCGGAAGGGGGGCAGATCGCGCTCGGCGAGGAGGCGCGCGGAGGCGTGCAGGGTCGGCAGGGCGTGGTGGGAGTCGGTGTGGGTGTCGCCGTGGCCGGGGAAGTGCTTGGCGCAGGCGGCGACCCCGGTCCCCTGGAGCCCGGAGATCCAGGCCGCGGTGTGCCGGGAGACCAGCTCCGCGTCGGCGCCGAAGGAGCGGACGCCGATCACCGGGTTGACCGGGTTGGCGTTGACGTCCGCCACCGGGGCGTAGTCGAGGGTGATGTCGGCGGAGGCGAGGAGGCGGCCGATCTCCTGGGCGACGAGCCGGGTCGCCTCGACGTCGTCGCCCACGCCCAGTGCCCGGTTGCCCGGCCACGAGCTGCCCCGCGCGGCCTGCAGACGGGTGACGGACCCGCCCTCCTCGTCCACCGCGATCACCGCGGCGGGGTTCTCCGCGCGCAGCCGGGCGACCAGATCGGCGGTGTGGCCGAGACCGGTGAGGTTGCGGGCGAACAACACGGTCCCGCCGAGGCCCTCCTCGCCGAGTGCGCGCAGCAGCCATCCGGGCGGCTCGGTGCCGTCGAACCCGGGCTGGAGGACGGTCATGGCCAGCCGGGCCAGGTCGGGGCTGCGATGGGGCATGCGGTCACCTTGATCGAGGTAGGCGTCGTGTGGCGGGTGGGCGGAGGAAGGTGTCTCAAGGCAGGTTACCCATCAATGATGATTTCCTTCATTTTCAATGCCTCAAAAGTAGTTTTCTGTCATCCGTGCGCGCTCCCCCCTCCCGTCGAGGTGGGAGGGGGCGGTGCCCTCGGAGGGGGTGCTCGCCGCCGAAAGCGTCAAGACCGCGAATGGGGCGGCCCGTGTTCTTGCTATCCCGTATATCCTGTAGGGATAGTGGGTTATGCTGGATCGCGTGTCAGGTTACCCATCGGTCGCCGTCGTGGGCGGCGGCGCGAGCGGCACGCTGGCGGCCGTCCACCTGCTCCGCGAGGCGCGGGCACGGAACATGCCGCTGGAGGTCGTGCTGATCGACCGGTACGGGCGGCACGCGCTGGGACAGGCGTACTCGACCACCGATCCGCATCACCTCCTCAACGCCTGCGCGAACAAGATGAGCGGGCTGGACGACGACCCCGGCCACTTCCTGCGCTGGGCCCTCGACGACGGGCTGGACGTCTCCGAATCCGACTACCTGCCCAGACAGACGTACGGGCGCTACCTTCGCGACCTGCTGGCCGACGCGGAGGAGTGGCCCGTCCGTGTGGTGCGCAGGGTGAAGGGCACGGTGAGCGCCCTGACCAGGGACCGGGGGGTGCGGGTCCACCTGTCGGGCGGCGGCGGGATCGACGCCGAGGCCGTCGTGCTCGCCCTGGGCAACCGCGCGCAGTCCGCCAGGCCGCCGATCGTGGACGAGAAAAGCCCCGGCTACGTCGCCGACCCGTGGGCGCCGGACGCGCTCTCGGAGATCCGCGACGGCGCGCCGGTGCTCGTGCTGGGGACCGGGCTGACCATGGTGGACGTGGCGGTCAGCGTGACCCGGGCGCACCCGGATACCGTGGTCCACGCGGTGTCGCGGCACGCGCTGCTGCCGCGCCCGCACCCCCGGCCCGTGCCGCCACCGGTCCCGACATCGATCCCGGACGGGCCGCTGGGGATCGGCGACCTGCTCCGCGCCGTGCGTCTGGCCGTACGGGACAACGGGGGCGACTGGTACGGCGTGGTCGACGGCCTGCGGCCACAGGCCCAGAGACTGTGGGCCCGGCTCACCCCGGACGACCAGCGGCGGTTCCTGGGCCTGGCCGCTCGCCACTGGGAGGTTCACCGCCACCGGATCCCTCCCCCCACGGCCGCCAGGATCGCCGACCTCAGAGCCGGCGGCCGCCTTCACCTGATCCGCGGCCGGCTGCTCCGGGCCACCGCCGGCCCTCGCGGGCTGCGCGCCCAGGTGAGCACCGACGGCGCCGTCCGCGAACTCGACGTCGGCTGGCTGGTCAACGCCACCGGGCCCGGCACCGACATCGCCCGTGACCCCCTCCTCGCCCGCCTCGTCGCCGACGGCGTGGTCCGGCCGGACCGGCTGCGGCTCGGGTTGGACGCCGATCCCGGCGGTGCGGTCCTGGACGCGTCGGGAGAAGCGGACGACAGGATCTTCACGCTCGGCCCTCTGCTGCGCGGAAGCCTGTACGAGACGACGGCGATCCCGGAGATCCGCGCCCAGGCGGCGGCCCTCGCACCGCGTCTGGTGGCGGCGATCACCCCCGCCGCCCGGCGCGCCGCGTCGGCCGGTTAGCCCCCTACCCCGCGCGGGCCGCGTCGTGGCGAGTCGGTGGCCACGACTGATCAGCTGCGGCGGGCTCCCCCCCGGGGAGATCGGTGGCACGTGCGCGGCACGGGACGGGCGGGATCCCGGCGTCCGGCCCCAGGGAACGCCGGTGGCCGCGGCTCGTGCCCGGCTCCGGTGCGGTCGGCGAACTTGACCTTCAGTGTGCTTGAGGTCCGATGCTGTGAGGAACTTCCACGGAAAAGAGGATTCCGATGAGTGAGGATCTGGTCGACTTCTGGTTCGATCCCGGCTGCCCCTGGGCCTGGATCACCTCCCGCTGGATTCTGGAGGTGCGCGAGGTGCGTCCCATCAGGATCAACTGGCGGGAGATGAGCCTGGCGGTGCTCAACGAGAAACAGGACATGTCCCAGGAGTACCGCGAGATCGTCGAGCTCGGCCGGGGCACCATCCGGGTGTTCGCGGCGGCACGCGCGGCGGCCGGGGACGCCGCCGTCGGCGAGCTCTACACCGCGCTCGGCACCCGCTACCACGGCGAGGACGGCCTGTTCCGGCGCGCCCGCGACACGACGCCCGACGGCGGTCTCGCGGGCTGGCGGGCCGCGATGGAGTCGCTGGAGCCGGTGATCGCCACCGCGCTGGCCGACGCCGGACTGCCCCCCGAACTGCTCGCGGCGCGGAGCGACGACACCTGGGACGAGGCGATCCACGCCTCGCACGCCCTGGTGCCGGCGGGGGAGCGGAACCAGGCGCTGATCGGCGTCCCGACCATCTCGGTGAACGGGCACGCCGGTCAGTTCGGCCCCGTCGTCAGCGAGATCCCGACCGGCGAGCGGGCCGGGCGGCTCTGGGACGCGTTCAAGGTGCTCGCCACCGAGGAGGCGTTCTTCGAGCTCAAGCGGGTCACCGACCGGGCGGCTCCCCGCACCTACCCGGGGGCTCCATAGCGCGGGACCGGCCTTTCCTCCAGCGCCCTCGCCGCCCTTGACAGAGAAATAACCTGCTTTTTCGCGAAGGATACGCTTGATCATGTTCGTCCCCCCGCACTGAGGGCAGGCCCCGAGTGTGATGGAGTGTGAGGTTCGCCGGCACCGCCGTCGCCGTGCTGGTTCACGGAAGCGTGATCGCCGTTCCGGGGTTCGTGAGCGGGGCGGCTCGACCCGTACCACGATCGGACCTCCCTCTTCGCGTCACGGTGAGGTCGAGTAGCGGTTTGTGTCGGTGAGTTCGAGGGGGAGCCCGGCCGGCGGCCTCGACCGCGTGACCGAGGGCGGAACCTCTCTCACTCGTGACGTCGCCGTACGGCGACAGGATGGGGCCGGGAATGAGGATCGTTGGGATCGCGGGAAGCCTTCGCCCGGGGGCGTACGTCTGGAGGCTCCTGGAGGCGGCGGCACGGGAACTGCCCGCGACGGTGGACTTCGAGATCTGGCGGGGCCTGGAGCAGGTGCCGCCGTTGGCGGAGAGCGGGCTCCCGCGGCCGGTGGCCGATCTGTGGCGCCGCCTCTCCGCCGCGGACGGTGTGCTGATCACCGCACCGGCGCACAGCGCGCTCCCGGCGCAGCTGGGACACACGCTCGACTGGATCGTCTGCGCGCGGGGCGGTGCGGTCCTGATGGGCAAGCCGGTGGGTGTGGTGACCGCCTGCCCGCGCGCCCACGAGGGAATGTGGACGCAGATCCAGCTGCGCAGGGCGCTCGGCGCGGCGGGCGCGGTGGTGCGGGGCGCGGAACTGGCCGTCTCCACGACCCCCGCCCCGTTCGACGCCGACGGCAGGCTCGCCGACCAGGACCACCGGGCCCGGCTTCGCGACCTGCTGGACGAGATCTGCTCCCCTTCCCTCGCCGAGACCGGTTCTCTGCGCGGGTCCGCCGTGTGAGATCCGCCTGACCGCTCGCCGGGCCCCGCCGAGAGCGGGGCCCGGCCCCCCGGGATCCGCCGTACGAGGTCCGCCGTACGGCTCCGATCCTCCGGGCGCCCCTCGGGTCGGGGCGCCCCGCCGGAAGGCGAGCGCCCGGTCGCGCGCCGCACAGGGACGAGGAAGGGAGGCAGCCGTGGGGATATCCGGCCAGGAGGTGGCGCTGCGGGCTCTCGGCGCGGCGCTCGACGTGCACGCGCCGACGGCCAGACACGGCGTCAGGACGTTCCCCGAGGGCACGCCCTTCCTGTGGCTGACCGTTCCCGGTGCGGGAGGCGCCACGGTCTTCCTCGACGAGCGCCAATGGATCTGCCTGAGCGAGCCCGAGCGCGGAGGGGTGACCGTCCAGCTCGTCGCCGGCGGGGTCGACGACGATCCCGCCCTCGTCGTGGGCCGCCTCATGGCCGTCATGACGCCGGTGCCCCGGCCTCCCGGCGGCCGTCTGTCACGCGCTCTGAAGGTGGGGCTGCTCGGGATCGCCGGGGGTGTGGGGGTGGGACTGCTGTCCGCGCTGCTCATGGCGATCCTCGTGGCGGGCAACGGCTACACCTCACCGGAGACGATCCGCGCGGTGTACGTCCTGGCCGTGCTGATCGGTGTCGCGACCGGGCTGTGGGTGTCCCTGCGCTGGTGGCGGATGGGGCGGGACCCGCGTGATCGGGACTCCGGTGGGCAGGAGCCGTAGGGACGACCACGTGGAGGAACGACATGGCCGAGCTGCTGGCGATCTACAACGAGAGCGCGGGGAGCGCCGACGAGAAGGCCAGGACCGTCGCACTCGAAACGCTGCGCGCCGGTGGCGCCGACGTGATCGAGGCGCCCGCCGGTAAGAAGGACCTGGACGAGATGCTCGACTCCTGCCCGGGCAGGGACGTGGTCGTGCTGGGCGGCGACGGCACGTTGCACGTGGTGGTCGCCGCCCTGCACCGGCGCGGCGAGCTGGAGGCCCGTACGGTGGGGCTTGTCCCGCTGGGGACGGGCAACGACTTCGCCCGCGGCCTGGGCGTCCCGCTGGACCCGCCGGTCGCCGCCCGCGTCGTGCTCGCGGGCCGGCCGCAGTCGCTCGACCTGCTGGTGGACGACGAGGACGGGGTCGTCGTCAACATGGTCCACCTCGGTATCGGCGCCGAGGCGTCCGAGGACGCGACGCCGCTCAAGCCGGTGCTCGGGCGGCTCGCCTACGCGGCGGGAGCGCTGCTCGCCGGTGTGCGAAGCCCCGGCTGGCGGCTGCGCGTCACCGTGGACGGCCGCCCCGTCGGTGACGGGCGCCGGGTGCTCATGGTGGGGATCGGCAACGGCCTCACCATCGGCGGCGGCACCCCGCTGGCTCCCCGGGCCAGGCCCGACGACGGCAGGGCCGACGTCGTCGTCTCGCTGACGACCGGACCGCTGGACAGGCTCGCCTACGCCCTCCGGCTGCGCAGGGGAACCCATCCCGGCCTGCGCGACGTGATCACCACCCGTGGCGGGGAGGTGACCGTGGAGGGCGACTCCGTCCCGGTGAACGCCGACGGCGAGCTGACCGGCCGGATCACCCGGCGCCGCTGGACGGTCCTGCCCGCCGCCTGGCGCATGTTCACCTGAGGCCGCGCCCGCTTTCGTCCGGGGAGGGGCGCCCGCCGGGCACCCCTCCCCGGACGCGCCCGCCGGGCGTATGCCGCCGCCGTCGCCGTCAGCCCAGGGAGGCCGAGACCAGGTCGCGTGCCTCCTGCTGCACCCGCTTCAGGTGCTCGGGGCCCTTGAAGGACTCGGCGTAGATCTTGTACACGTCCTCGGTGCCCGAGGGGCGGGCGGCGAACCAGGCGTTCTCGGTGGAGACCTTGAGCCCGCCGAGGGCCGCGCCGTTGCCGGGGGCCGAGGTCAGCACCTGGGTGATCTCCTCGCCGGCGAGGCTGCCCGCGGTGACCTGTTCGGCCGAGAGCCTGGCGAGCACCGCCTTCTCCTCCCGGGTCGCGGGGGCGTCGACGCGGGCGTAGGCGGGGTCGCCGAACCTGGACACCAGGTCGCCGTAGTGCTCGCTCGGTGAACGGCCCGTGGTCGCGATGATCTCCGAGGCGAGCAATGCCAGAATGATGCCGTCCTTGTCGGTGGTCCACACCGAGCCGTCGCGCCGCAGGAACGACGCCCCGGCGCTCTCCTCGCCGCCGAAGCCCAGCGAGCCGTCCAGCAGGCCGGGCACGAACCACTTGAACCCGACGGGGACCTCCATCAGCGGCCTGCCCAGGTCGGCGGCCACCCGGTCGATCATGCCGCTGCTCACCAGCGTCTTGCCGACCCCGGCACCGGCGGGCCAGCCCGGCCGGTGGGAGTAGAGGTAGGAGATCGCCACGGCGAGGTAGTGGTTGGGGTTCATCAGCCCCCCGTCGGGCGTGACGATGCCGTGCCGGTCGGCGTCGGCGTCGTTGCCCGTGGAGACGTCGAAGGCGTCACGGTTGGCGATGAGCGAGGCCATCGCGTACGGCGACGAGCAGTCCATCCGGATCTTGCCGTCCCAGTCCAGCGTCATGAACCGCCACGTCGGGTCGGTGAGCGGGTTGATCACCGTCAGGTCCAGCCGGTGCCGCTCGGCGATCTCCCCCCAGTACGCGACGCTCGCCCCGCCCAGCGGGTCGGCGCCGACGCGCACCCCCGCCTCCCGGACGGCGTCGAGATCCAGCACCGAGGGCAGGTCGTCCACGTAGTGGCCGAGGAAGTCGTACCGGCCGGTCGTGTCGGCGGCCAGCGCCCGGGTGTACGGGATCCGCCTGACCTCCTTCAGCCCGTCGGCGATCAGCGCGTTGGCCCTGTCCTGGATCCAGGAGGTGGCGTCGGTGTCGGCGGGGCCGCCGTGCGGCGGGTTGTACTTGAAGCCGCCGTCGCCGGGCGGGTTGTGCGAGGGGGTCACCACCACGCCGTCGGCAAGCGCCGAGGAACGTCCCCGGTTGTGGGCCAGGATCGCGTGGGAGACCGCGGGGGTCGGGGTGTAGCCGTCCCGGCTGTCGATCATGACCGTCACCCCGTTGGCCGCGAAGACCTCCAGCGCCGACACCGTGGCCGGTTCCGACAGCGCGTGGCTGTCGGCGCCCAGGAACAGTGGGCCGTCGACCCCCTGCGCGGCCCGGTACTCCACGATGGCCTGGCTGGTCGCGAGGATGTGGTCCTCGTTGAAGGCGACGTTCAGCGAGGAGCCCCGGTGTCCCGACGTCCCGAACGCCACCCGCTGGCCGATCTCACCCGGGTCGGGATGCAGGGCGTAGTAAGAGGTCACCAGGCGGGCCACGTCGACCAGATCGGACGGCCTGGCGGGCTGTCCCGCGTGTTCGTGCGTCATCGCAGTCTCCTCACATCACACCTGGGCTAACCGTATCTGCCCTTAAATCGGATAAGGCTGCACAACTCATGAGGGCCTGGGGTGAACCGGTGGCTCCGTGCTCCCCGTATACCGTTGACAACGTTGTCATTACCGTCGTACCTTCAGCCTGTTTGCCCGGTCACTTGGGAAAAGTACCCTTTGTGGCATCGATCAGCGGAGGATCCCCTTGCACAGCCGCGCGGTGGCACCGATGGTCACCTGCCCTCCAGTCGCGCCCCGGCATGCCGGGCGGGCCGGCCGGTGACCGCCCTCGCGATCGACATCGGCGGCACCAAGTTCGCCGCGGCGCTGGTCAGGCCCGACGGGACCGTGACACGCAGGGTGGAGGTGCCGGTCGGCCGGGACCCCGAGGCGACACTGGTCTCGCTCGTCCACGACATCCGTGGTACCCGGGACGATCGCCCCGCAGACGCCGCCGTCGGCGTCGATGACACCCGAGATCTGGCCGGGATCGGGATCGGCTCCGCAGGCCCTCTCGACGCCGTCGCCGGCACGGTCAGCCCGGTCAACATCCCCGCCTGGCGGGGCTTCCCCCTGGTCGGCGCGGTGAGCGAGCTCCTTCCCGGCCTCCCCGTCGCCCTCGCGGGGGACGCGCAGTGCATGGCACTGGGGGAGTGGTGGCGGGGCGGGCACTCGCGCTCCCGCGCCCTGCTGGGCATCGTGGTGTCCACCGGTGTGGGCGGGGGCCTCGTCCTCGACGGGACGCCGTACGTAGGACCTACGGGAAACGCCGGACACATCGGGCACATCATCGTGGACCGCGACGGAGAGCTCTGCCCCTGCGGGGCGACCGGTTGCCTGGAGACGATCGCGAGCGGCCCGAGCATGGTCCGCTGGGCGCTGGCGAACGGCTGGAGCGCTCCCGGTGCGCGCCCGGACGCCCGCGCGCTCTCGGCCGACGCCGCGCGCGGCGTGCCCGCCGCCCAGCTGGCCTTCCAGCGGGCCGCCGACGCGCTGGCCGTGGCGATCCTCACCACGGCGGCGCTCTTCGACATCGACGACGTCGTCATCGGGGGCGGCGTGTCCGGGGCGGGGGAGACCCTGCTCGCCCCGCTGCGCCAGGCGGTCGCCAAACGGGCCGGCCTCGCCTTCCTGCGCCGCCTGACCGTCGAACGGACCTCCCTGGAACGCGACGCCGGCCTGTACGGCGCCGCGGCCCTGGTCCTCCCCGTCGCGGGGTAGGAAGCCGCGTTCTCTCCTTCGCCCGCAGGCGGAGGTGTCCACGCCTAAGGAGAACTGATGAGCTCACTCGCCGTCCAGCTGTACTCCGTACGCGAACAGGCGGCCGTCGATCGCCGCGCCGTGCTGCGCCGCATCGCCGGCATGGGGTACGACGCGGTCGAGCCGTTCGACGCGCATCTCGATCCGGGAGGTCTGCGCGAGGATCTGGAGGAGGCCGGGCTCTCGGTGTGCAGCGTTCACGCCCCGCTTCTCGACGAGCGGCGCGCGTCCTCGCTCGCCGGGGCCGTCGCGGTCGGCGCGCGGACCGTCATCGTCCCCGCCGCCCCCGCCGAGTGGTTCGCCGACAGGGAGGGTGTCGAGCTGGCGGCGAGGAACATCGGCGAGGCGGCCCGTGAGGCCGCCGACCACGGGCTGCGACTCGGATACCACAATCACTGGTGGGAACTGGAACAGCGGGTGGACGGCCGTCCCGCGCTGGAGGTGCTGGCGGAGCTGCTGGACCCCTCGGTGCTGCTGGAGGTCGACCTCTACTGGGCGGCGACCGGCGGGGTCGACCCCTCGGGGCTGCTGACCCGGCTGGGCGAGCGGGTGAGCCACCTGCACGTCAAGGACGGCCCCGCCACCCAGGAGGGCCCGATGACCGCGGTCGGCGCCGGCCAGGTGCCCATCGTGGACGCGCTGAACACCGCGCCGGACGCGGTGCGGATCGTGGAGCTCGACCACTGCGCCACCGACATGCTCCAGGCGCTGGACGACAGCCACGCCTACCTGACCGGTCTCGTCGCCGCCGGGCGGGTGAGCGCATGACCGGCCCGCTCGGGGTGGCGATCGTCGGGTGCGGCAACATCAGCCACCAGTACCTGGGTAACCTCACCACCTTCCCCGGCGTGCGCGTGGTGGCGTGCGCCGACCTGGACCTGGCCCGTGCCGAGGAGGTCGCCGCGCGCTACGGCGTACCGGTGGCGACCTCCCCGCAGGAGGCGATCTCGCACCCCGACGTGGAGCTGGTGGTCAACCTCACGATCCCGGCCGCGCACGCCGAGGTGGCGCTCGCCGCCGTCCTGGCCGGGCGGCACGTCTACAACGAGAAGCCGTTCACCGTGGACAGGGAGTCCGGCGCGCGGCTCGTCGAGGCCGCCACGGCGGCGGGGGTGCTCCTGGGCAGCGCCCCCGACACCTTCCTGGGCGCGGGGCTGCAGACCGCGGCCAGGCTCGTCTCCGAGAGGGCCATCGGCACCCCGCTCACCGCCCTCACCCTGTTCCAGACACCGGGTCCCGAGGTCTGGCACCCGAACCCCGAGTTCTTCTTCCAGCCCGGGGCCGGGCCGCTGTTCGACATGGGTCCCTACTACCTGACGACCCTGGTGACCCTCTTCGGCCCGGTGGCGCGGGTCGCCGCGGTCAGCCGCAGGGCGAGGGACGAACGGGTCGTCGGCTCCGGCCCCAAGGCGGGGACGCGTATTCCCGTGGCGGTGCCCACCCACACGACCACGCTCCTGGAGTTCGCCGCGGGTCAGGCCGCCACGCTCGTCTTCAGCTTCGACTCGCCGCTGGGACGCACCGGGTTCGTCGAGATCACCGGTACCGAGGCGACCATGGAGGTGCCCGATCCCAACACCTTCGGCGGTGAGGTCCGGCTGCGCCGGGCCACCGACGAGGAGTGGACGCCGGTTCCCATCAAGGGCACCGAGGCCGGTCGCGGCCTGGGCGTGCTCGACATGGCCCAGGCCATCCGTGAGGGAAGGCCCCACCGGACCACCGGCGAACTCGGCCTGCACGTCCTCGACACGATGATCGCCATCGCGGAGTCCGCGGAGCGGGGCGAGTTCGTGGAGGTCGGCAGCACCTGCCCGGTGCCCGCACCGCTGCCCGAGGGGTGGGACCCCGCCGCGATCCGGTTCGACTGACGGTCGCAGGACGGGGGCGGGCCGTCTCGCGGCCCGCCCCCGCGCGCTACTCGCCCGGGAAACGGCCCCCGAGGGCGACGGCGACGACGGCTCGCCCCCGCGCGGCGCGGCCTGAGCCGCTGCCGGACGTCTGAGGCACGGCAGCGACTCAGGCGCGCCGCCGCCGGACTCCGGGTGTCCGGCCCGGGCGGCGGGGAGGGTGCCTCGGGACAGGGCGTGAAGTCAGGGAGCCTGGTCGGCGGGGCCGACGGACCTGGGAACCGGCTCGGCGGAATCCCGGGAGAGCTCGCCGGAGGACTCCTCCAGGCGGGCGCGAAGGCGGGCGCGGATCTCCTCCGGGGTGTACGCCTGCCGGCGGCGCTCGGCCCGCGCGATCACGACTCCCGTGGCCGCGACGCCCGCCACACCCGCCAGACCGAGTATCTTCCACCATCGCATGTGCCTACGCTATCGGAATGTCCGGCAAGAGCATCAGCCTCGATGAGGCCGTCAACCTGACCCGCACCGGCGACGTGTGGCTGTTCCGCGGTCGAACGGTGCCCGATCGAGCGATCCAGACCATGACGAACAGCCCCGTCAACCACGTCGGCATGTCGGTCGTCATCGACGACATGCCGCCCCTGATGTGGCACGCCGAACTGGGTCGCTCCCTGCCCGACCTGTGGTCGGGAACCCACCAGCGCGGCGTCCAGCTGCACGACCTGCGCGAGGCGGTGACGGTCTGGGCCACCAGATACGGCCAGCGCGGCTGGCTGAGACAGCTGGAGCCGCAGGCACCCCCCGAGATGGAGGACGCCGTCCTGCGCACCGTCGCCCGGCTGGACGGCACGCCCTTCCCCTCGACGGCCAGGCTCGCCGGCCGCTGGATGAAGGGGCGGGTGCCCAGGATCCTCAAGCGGGGCACCGAGGAGAGCGCCCTGGAGAGCGCCTACTGCGCGGAGGTCGTCGCGGTCACGTACGAGGCCATGGGACTGCTGCCCGGAGGGCGGCGGCCGAACTGGTACGACCCCGGCCGTTTCTGGAGCGGTGACGACCTGGAACTGACCGGAGGTTTCCAGCTCGGAGGCGAGATCACCGTGAAGCTGGGGTAGGTCGTACGACGAACGGATCGGCGGGCGCAACCCCCGGCGCCCGCCGCTCGAAGACAAGGACGGCGGATCCCCTCACCCGAGGGGTTCCACGGACTCCCTGAGGTTTCGTGCCGCCGTCGACGTGAGGGGGTGCGTCATGCCGGACACGGTGGTGATCGTCGGTGCGGGTCTCGCCGGTCTGGCATGCGCCCTGCGGCTGCGTTCGGCGGGAGTGGAGGTCCGCGTCGTCGAGGCGGCGGACGAGGCGGGCGGGCGGGTGCGCACCGACGTCGTGGACGGCTTCCGGCTGGACCGCGGCTTCCAGGTCTTCAACACCGCCTACCCGGAGGCCGCGCGGGTCCTCGACATCGGAGCCCTGGACCTGCGCCCGATCCCGTCCGGCCTGATCTCCTTCGAGGGAGGGCGGCGGGAGCGGTTCATGCTGCCCTGGCGCCACCCGGGTCAGGCGCTCAGCGGGCTCCTCGCCGACGTGGGCTCTCCGCGAGACAAGGCAGCCCTGGCGGCGCTGACCGCACGGGACCTCCTGCTGCCGGTGAGCCGGCTGCGCGACGGGCGCGAACGCACCACGCGCGAGGAACTGCGGCACTGGGGCGTCTCACCGAGGATGGTCGAGAAACTGATCCGCCCGTTCCTTTCCGGTGTCGTCCTGGAGCGGGAACTGGAGACCTCCAGCCGTTTCTTCCACCTCATCTGGCGCGCCTTCGCCCGGGGAACGGTCGGGGTGCCCGCGCTCGGCATGGGAGAGATCACCCGGCAGCTCGCCGGACGCCTTCCTCCGGGGGCGCTCGCGCTGGAGACCCCGGTCCTCGCCGTGACCGAGGAGGGGGTGGAGACGGCCGGGGGCGAGACGATCCAGGCCCGCGCGGTGGTGGTGGCCACCGACCCCGCCATGGCGGCCGCACTCTATCCGGGGCTGGAGACTCCGGCGATGCGCTCGGTGACGACCTTCTACCACGCGGCCTCCCGCTCGCCCATGGACGACCCCACGCAGATCGTCGACGCGGAGGGCCACATCACCGACACCCTGGTCATCAGCGACGCCGCGCCCGCGTACGCGCCGCCGAGCCGGGCGTTGGTCTCCACGTCGGTGCTGGGAGTCCTCTCCGACGCGGACGAGCCCCGGGTCAGGGCACGGCTTTCACAGATCTACGGGACGGACACCTCGAACTGGGACCATCTGGCGACGTACGCCGTCAAGGAGGCGCTGCCCGCGATGGTGCCGCCGTTCTCGTTGCGGCGCCCGGTGCGCTTCGCGCCGGGCCGCTACGTTTGTGGAGACCACCGCGACACCGGCTCGCAGCAGGGGGCCCTGGTCTCGGGGCGCAGGGCGGCCGAGGCCGTCCTGGCCGACCTGAGGTGATCCTTGGAGGTCGTCTCCTGGCCGACAGACCGGTCCAGGGGGCCCGCCCGGCCTGAGGGCCTGAGGGCCTGTCCGGTTGAGTCGATCGACCGCAACGCGGCCGGGCAGTGCAGCCTGGCCTGAGGGCCTGTCCGGGCGCCAGGCCCTCAGGCCAGCCGGGCGGGGAAGCCGCCGGTGGCGATGGGGCCCCAGCGCTCCGGGGTGACGCGCAACAGCGATTTGCCCTGCCGTGTCATCGCCGCTCGATACTCGTCCCAGTCGGGGTGCTCACCGGAGATGGACCGGTAGTAGTCGACGAGCGGTTCGAGGGCCTCCGGCAGGTCGAGGACCTCGGCCGTGCCGTCCACCTGCACCCAGGGGCCGTCGAAGTCGTCCGACAGGACCACGACGCTCACCCGCGGGTCACGGCGGGCGTTGGAGGTCTTGGCGCGTTCGGGGTAGGTGGACACCACGATGCGGCCCTCGGCGTCGACGCCGCAGGTCACCGGGGACGCCTGTGGCCTGCCGTCGCGCCGCGCGGTGATGACCAGCGCGCGGTGGCGGTCACGGAGGAAATCCAGCAGCCGGTCGCGGGAGACGACCTCGTTGGTTGCGATCTTCGGGCTCATGATTCCCACTCTAAGGGGGGATGCGGAGGGCCTTGATTAACGCCCCGTCGAATGGAAAATAGCTATCTCTCTCGGGAGATATGTGGTCAAGAGTCCTCTAGTGGGGCATTTAGCCTCAAATCTCAGGGAATTGATCTCCAATACAGGACATGAGTGGCTCGGGAACCCGCCGACGGACCCGGATGGCTCATCCGCCCAACCAAGGAGAAAACCGTGAAGCAGAAGTCTCTTCTGGCATCGGCCCTGACCGTACTCGCCCTGACCGCAGCCCCCGCCGCGCAGGCGGTCGCCGCCCACGGGTGGATCACCTCTCCCACACCGGTCCCGACAGACTCGACCATGCCCACCGAGGGCGCCTCGCCCGAACCCTCGGGCATGATGACGGAGCCGTTCGGCCCCGGGTGCGCGTCCCTGCCCGCCAGCGGCGAGGGCAGCCTCAGCGAGATGGCCTCACAGCCGGTCGCCACCGCCGCCGCCTCCAACCCCTCCCTCTCCACGCTGGCCCAGGCGATCGAGCAGGCCGGCCTGACCGAGACGCTCAACTCCGCCAAGGACATCACGGTGTTCGCCCCCACCAACGAGGCGTTCGCCAAGATTCCGAAGGAGAAGCTCGACAAGCTCCTGTCCGACAAGGCGGAGCTGACCAAGGTCCTGACCCACCACGTCGTCGAGGGGAAGAAGACCCCCGAGGACCTGACCCAAGGCACGCTGACCACGATGCAGGGAGGGACACTGACCGTGAAGGGCTCCGGTGAGGACTTCACCGTCGACGACGCCAAGGTCCTCTGCGGCAACATCCAGACCTCCAACGCCGTCGTCTACCTCGTCGACACGGTGCTCATGCCGAAGTGACCGCGGCGAAGGCGGTGAACACGCGGCGGCCGTGACGGCCGTCGCGGTCACGACGACCGCGACGGCCGTCACGATGCCGGCGGGCCGGTAGAGCCGCCGTGCCCCGGCGGTCCGAACCGCGACCGGCCCACAGTGGCCCGACAGTGGCCCGACAGTGGCGCCACAGTGGCCCGACAGCGGTCCGCGGTGGCCCGGCAGACCGGCCGAGCCGCGACGCGGCAGGCGTGGTGACCTGACACGGCGGACCGGGGTGACCCGGGGCGACCCGGTGGGCCGAGCCGCGATCTGACGGCCGACAGGCCGGGCCGCGATCCGGCCGAAGGAGGGGTGTCCGCGACGGGGCGCCCCTCACGGTGTCTCCCGCTTCCCGCCCGTACCCGTCCCGCGCCCTCCTTCGATCGAGGGGACGTCGCGCGACTAGTGCCCCGATCCGCGGGTACCTGGCCGTCACACGGCGGGAAGGCGGAGGGCATGAGCATCAAGGACAGGTTCGGGCCGAGGGCGCGGAAGCTGCGTGCCGTGGCCCGCGAGGTCTTCGGCTGGCGTGACCTGCGCCCCGGGCAGCTCGACGCCATGCGTCACCTGCTCGCCGGGGGCGACGCCCTCGTGGTCATGCCCACCGGCAGCGGTAAGTCGGCCGTCTACCAGGTGCCGGCACTGCTGCTCGACGGGCCCACCGTCGTCGTCTCGCCGCTCATCGCCCTCCAGCGTGACCAGGTCGCCGGGCTGGCCGAGGCCGACGCGGGCGGGGCGGTCGCGGTCAACTCCGCCCAGTCCGGTGGCGAGGCGTCCCTGGAGGCCGTACGCGCGGGCGCGGCCGAGTTCGTCTTCCTCTCACCCGAGCAACTCGCGAAACCGGAGACGGTCGAGCGGCTGCGCGCCGCGCGTCCCTCGCTGATCGCCGTGGACGAGGCGCACTGCGTGTCGGCGTGGGGCCACGACTTCCGGCCCGACTACCTGAGGCTGGGCCAGGTCATCGAGCAGCTGGGGCATCCGCCGGTGGTGGCGTTGACCGCCACGGCCGCCCCCGCGGTACGCGACGAGATCGTCACCGCCCTCGGGCTGAGGAACGTCCGCCAGATCGTGCGGGGCTTCGACCGGCCCAACATCGACCTACAGGTGCGCCGCTTCGTCACCCAGGAGGATCTGAGGCGGGCGCTGGTGGAGGACGCGGCGTCCCGCTCAGGACTCGGGCTGGTCTACGTCGCCACCCGCCGCGCCGCCGAGGAGTACGCCACCGCGCTGCGCGAGGCCGGTCGCAGGGCCGAGGCGTACCACGCGGGGATGAAGGCGGCCGAGCGGCACAGGATCCACGAGATGTTCCGCGACGACGAGCTGGACGTCGTGGTCGCGACCTCGGCGTTCGGCATGGGCATCGACAAGCCGGACGTGCGGTTCGTGCTGCACGCCGCCCCGCCGGAGTCGCCCGACTCCTACTACCAGGAGATCGGCCGGGCCGGGCGGGACGGCGGGCCCGCCGCCGCGGTGCTCTTCTACCGTTCCGAGGACCTCGGGCTGCGCAGGTTCTTCGTCGGGGGACGCGCCGACGAGGAACTGCTGCTACGGGTCGCCACGCTGGTGCACGAGCACGGCGGCACCGTACCCGCGGGCGAGATGCGGACCCTGCTCGACGTCGGCGCCACCCGGCTCACCCGGCTGGTCAACCTCCTGGAGCGGGCGAACGCGATCGAGGTCACCGGCGAGGGCGACCTGCGCCGGGTGTCCGGCGGTCCCGAGCCCGAGGCGGCCGCGGCCCGCGCCGTCGAGCTGGACGACACCCGGCGTCGTATCGACGACTCCAGGATCGACATGATGCGCGCGTACGCGGAGACCACGGGCTGCCGCCGCCGCTTCCTGCTCGAATACTTCGGCGAGCCGCGCGAGCGCGGCTGCGAGGCCTGCGACACCTGCCGTGCGGGCCTGCCCCAGGAGCCGGAGGCCGCGGGCGAGGGGCCCTTCGCGATGCACGCCAGGGTGCGGCACAGCGCCTGGGGGCCGGGGATGGTGATGAGCAGGGAGAGCGACCGGATCACCGTGCTGTTCGACGAGGTCGGTTACAAGACGCTCTCGTTGGAGGCCGTGGAGCGCGACGACCTCCTGGTCGCGGGTTAGGTCCGCCTCCCGGAGTCTCCCGGAGGCCGGTGGGAGGGATCCGCCGGTCGCGTGCGGGGCCGGTCCTCGTCAGTCCTTGGCCTTGCGGGCCACCCCGCCCATCGTCCACGTCCTGTCGCGGCCCTGCGCGGTGAGCGGGTTGTCGGGGTGCCAGTGGCGGATGTAGACCAGGCCGGGATCGACGAGTTCCAGCCCGTCGAAGAAGCGCAGCACCTCATCGCTTCGCCGGGAGGCGTCCTCGGTGCGGCCGAGGACCCGCTGGAAGATCTCGACCAGCGGGCCCTTGGCCTCCGGCCGCGTGTCGAAGACGACGTGGCCGATGCCGAAGTGGCTGCCGACCGGCACCGCGTCGCGAAGGATGGCCACGCTCTTGTGCGGGTCGTCCTCGTCGGGGATGAACTGCAGGGCTGACAGGATCAGGACGGCCACCGGTAGCTCCAGGTCGACCAGACGCAGCAGTTCCGGGTCGGTGAGCAACTCGCGGGGGTGCAGGACGTCACCCTCGACGGCGGTGGTGTACGGGTTGGTGGCGAGCGTGGCGCGGGCGTGGGAGAGCACCACGGGGTCGTTGGAGACGTAGACCACGCGCGTGTCGGGGACGATCTCCTGGGCCACCTGGTGGACGTTGCGGCGGTTGGGCAGACCGGAGCCGATGACGACGAACTGGGTCATGCCTCGCTCGACGAGATATCGCACCATCCGGCGCAGGAACGCCTGGGCCTCGTGCGTCATGGTCCTGATCTCGGGCGCGACGGCGAGCACCTCCTCGGCCGCCTCGCGGTCGGCGGCGAAGTTGTCCTTCCCGCCGAGGAAGTAGTCGTGCATTCTGGCGATGTTGGGAACGCTGGTGTCCAGGCCTACCCCCGGCCGCCGGGACGTGTCGTTCAACAGGTTTCACCTCCGCTGTTGCCTGCGACATTAGAGAATCGCGCGTCGCGTGAACAGGTGCCGAGGCGCAGCGAATGCAGGCAAAACTCGATTGTTTCCCAAAAAAGCCTATTCTTTTCGTGCGACTCCGCCGACGACCCAGACGGAATCCGGCCGGTGCGGTATCGCGCCCTCCGGCCGCCAGTCGGGAATGTAGACGACGCCCGGTTCGACCGGCCTCAGCCCGTCGAGGAAGAGTTCGACCTCGGCCTTGGTGCGCAGGTTCGCACGGCGGGGACCGGTGATCGACCCGCTGTCCTGGAAGAGGGCGGCGAGCCGCGCGGTCCTGTCCGGGCACAGATCGGAGACCGCGTGGGAGAGGGCCATGTAGCTGCCCGGCGCGACGGCCTTCTGCAGGGCGGCGACGGCCTGCGTCGCCTCGACGTCGTCGGGGAGGTCGGCCAGGACCGAGAAGAGCAGGAGCGCCACGGGCTCGTCGAGATCGATCAGGCCGGTGAGGCCGGGATGCGCGAGGAGCCGCTCGGGGTCGCGCATGTCCGCCTCGACGACGATGGCCGGGCTGTCCTCCTTCAGGAGGGCCTGGGCGTGGACGACGACCATCGGATCGTTGTCGACGTAGACGACCCGCGCCTCGGGTGCGAGGCCGCGCAGGATCTGGTGCACGCTGCCCTGGGTCGGCAGGCCGCAGCCGATGTCGACGAACTGACGGATGCCGGCCTCGACCAGGAAGCGCACGACGCGGTCGAGGAATCTGCGCCCTTCCCGCGACATGGCGGGGAGCTCGGGGGCGATGGAGAGCGCCACCTGCGCGGCGGCCCGGTCGCTGGCGAAGTTGTCCTTGCCGCCCAGGAAGTAGTCCGATATCCGGCCCGCGTTCGGGATCGTGGGATCGAACCTGAGGCGCTCAGGTTGCGACGACGCCATGGTGTCCTCCGTCCGGCATGCGGTTCCAGCGGACATTATCGACCTTCTGCCCACGGGGTGAGGTGTTTTCTGCTGGAGCCTCCTTCCACTCGGGTAACTTTCCCGGCACTCGACCTTCGGTGACGGGCTCTCGCGTGTCGTCAGTGGCAGGCTTCCAGGTGGCGTTCTCCTGCCGGGGGCAGGGCGAAGGCCGCCCACACCGCCTTGCCCCGGCTCTCCAGCGGTGCCCAGCCCCACGTCTCGCTGACACCGTCGACCAACTGGAGTCCCCGGCCGTTCTCCGCCTCGTAGTCGGGCTCGCGCAGACAGGGGCCCTGGTCGCTGGGGTCGGTGACCGCGCACAGCACCGAGCGCTCGGTGTGGCAGAGGATCACCCTGACCTCGGGGAAGGAACGGGCGTGCGGGACACCTCGCGTGCCGTGGCGTACGGCGTTGGTCACGAGTTCGGAGACCACGATGCCGGTGTCGTCGATCAGCGGCTCCAGCTCCCAGGCCCGCAGCGCCTTGGTGGTGAACTCGCGGGCGGTCCGCGCCGCGCACGAGTCGTAACGGAGGCTGCGGACGGCCATCTGTAACTGGCCGGCGTGGTCCTCCCTACCGGCCCAGGGGGGCAGGCCGCTCGGGGGGAGCAGGTGATTAAGCATCGACAACCACCGTTCCCACCCTCCGATCTCAGCTCGGATGGGTGTGGCTTCGCGTCTTCGGTAACCAGTCATCGGCGACCTTGAGGAGGGGACGATCATGTGGCGAGGTTGATCCGTCTGCCATCTTGCCTTCCGTAATGTGCATAGGCAAGTACAGATGCACGTGCATCTGCACAAAAAGCCCTACACTCGGAGTGTTGTTTCCCTCCCCAGTCAGTGAGAGGCGAGGATGAACCAGCTGTACAACGGCATGTCGGCCGCCCTGATGGACGGTGTCATGTGGCGCAAGAGCCACTTCAGCAACCCCAGCGGCAACTGTGTGGAACTCGCGGAACTGCCCGACGGCAGGGTCGCGATGCGCAACTCCCGCGACCCCGAAGGCCCCGCGCTGATCTACACCCGCCGCGAGGCCGACGACTTCGTCCGCGGGGTGAAGAGCGGGGAGTTCGACGACCTGATCAATTGAAGATCCGCCGCTGTGATTGAAAGATAAAATCTTCTATGGTCTGAGCGTGGCGAGCGGAGTACCGTGAAGGCTCGCGATCGCCACAAAGAGTGGGCGCAGGATCGCGTTCCGCGCCCGAAGGACTGCAGATGATCATGCCAAACGCCGACGGTCGGCCGGTCGGTCCTACCTCCGCGGCCTCTGCGGCCTCTGCGGCTCCCACGGCTCCCACGGCTCCCACGACCTCGATGGCCGCACCGCGGGGAAGCTCCACCGTGCTGCGGATCGTCCTGGGCGCACAGCTCCGCCGCCTGCGCGAGCAGCGGGGCATCACGCTGGAGGAGGCGGGGCACTCCATCCGCGCCTCGCACTCCAAGGTCAGTCGCATGGAGCTCGGCAGGGTCAGCTTCCGGATCAGGGACGTGTCCGACCTGCTCACCCTGTACGGGGTGACGAGCGACGCCGATCGTGAGCCGTTCCTCTCCCTCGTCGAGAAGGCCAACCTCGCCGGCTGGTGGCACAACTACAACGACGTGCTGCCCGCCTGGTTCGAGACGTACGTGGGCCTGGAGGAGTCGGCCAGCGGCATCCGCAACTACGAGGTCCAGTTCGTTCCCGGCCTGCTGCAGAGCGAGGGCTACGCGCGGGCCGTCATCCGGCTGGGCTTCCCCTCGGCCTCCCCGGAGGAGCTGGACCGCAGGGTGAAACTGCGCATGGCACGTCAGCGGCTGCTGCACCGCCAGGACCCGCCCCATCTGTGGGCCGTGCTGGACGAGGCCGTGCTGCGCCGCCCTCTCGGCGGGGCCGAGGCGATGTGCGAGCAGATCGACCACATCCTGCGCGCGCTCGAACTGCCCAACGTGACCGTCCAGATCGTGCCCTTCAGCGTCGGCGGCCACGCCGCGGCCGGAGGCCCCTTCAGCATCCTGCGCTTCTCCCAGCCCGACCTGCCGGACATCGTCTACATGGAGCAGCTCACCAGCGCCGTCTACCTGGAGAAGCGCGACGACGTCGACAGCTACCTGGAGGTCATGGAGCGCCTGTGCATCGAGGCCGAGCCGGCCACGCGCACCCGCGAGATCCTCCTGGAGATCCGAGAGGGGTTCCAAGCGAGGCTCTGAGCGGAAGCGGGCACGGAACGACGGCGGGGCAACGGCGGGCTGGAAACGCCGGCGGGAAACCCGGCCGCGTGGAAACGGCGGGCCAAGGGGGCGGTGAGCCCGTGCGCGGCACAGGAAAGGGTCCGGCCGCAACCACCGGGGGGCGCCGTACGAAAATGTACGCATGAGATGTCTCGTGACCGGCGCGACCGGATACATCGGAGGGCGGCTCGTTCCCGAACTGCTGGACGCGGGGCACGAGGTCCGCTGCATGGTGAGGTCGGCCGGCCGCCTGCGCGACCAGCCGTGGGTCTCCCGGGTCGAGGTCGCCCAGGCCGACGCGGCCGACGCCGAGCAGGCGGCGAAGGCCCTGGAAGGCATCGACGTGGTCTACTACCTGATCCACACGATGGGCGGGGGGAGTGACTTCGCCGCCGCCGACCGCGAGGCGGCCACCACCTTCGCCGCCGCGTGCGAGCGCGCCGGGGTTCGCCGGGTCGTCTATCTCGGGGGCCTCGCGCCGGACGAGAGGCTCTCGCCGCACATGCGCTCCCGCGTCGAGGTGGGGGAGATCTTCCTGCGCTCCTCGGTGCCCGCGGTGGTGCTGCGGGCCGCGGTCATCATCGGATCGGGCTCGGCCTCCTTCGAGATGCTGCGCCACCTCACCGAGCGGCTGCCCGTGATGACGACGCCGCGGTGGGTGGGCACCAGGACGCAGCCCATCGCGATCCGCGACGTGCTGCGCTACCTCGTGGCCTGGGCCTCCGTCGAGGAGGAGGTGAACCGCTCCTTCGACATCGGCGGCCCGGACGTGCTCACCTACGCCGACATGATGCGGGTCTACGCGGAGGTCGCCGGCCTGCCCCGCAGGCTGATCATCCCGGTCCCGCTGCTGAGCCCCGGCCTCTCCAGCCACTGGGTGGGGCTGGTCACCCCGGTTCCGGCGAGCCTGGCCCGCCCGCTGGTGGAGTCGCTGCGCAACGAGGCCGTCTGCGGCGAGCACGACATCGCCCGCTACGTCGACGACCCGCCGGGCGGGCTGATCGGGCTGAGGCGGGCGGTCGAACTCGCCCTCCAGCGCGTCAAGGAGGCCAAGGTCGTCACCCGCTGGTCCTCGGCCTCCACCCCCGGCGCGCCGAGTGACCCGCTGCCCACCGACCCCGACTGGGCGGGCGGCAGCCTGTACGTCGACGCGCGGGCCCGTCGGGTCGACGCCTCACCCGAGGCTCTGTGGGCGGTGATCGAGTCCGTCGGCGGCGAGGTGGGCTGGTACTCCCTGCCCCTGGCCTGGAGCCTGCGCGGTCTGCTCGACCGGCTGGTCGGCGGCGTGGGCCTGCGCAGAGGGCGTCGCGATCCCCGGCGGCTCTGGGTGGGCGACTCCGTCGACTTCTGGCGGGTCGAGGAGATCGAGCCGGGGCGCCTGCTGCGGTTGCGCGCGGAGATGCGCCTGCCCGGCCTCGCCTGGCTGGAGATGCGGGTGCTCACGTACCGGGGGGAGACCGTCTACGGTCAGCGGGCGATCTTCCACCCTCGTGGCCTGGCCGGGCACCTCTACTGGTGGTCGGTCGCGCCCTTCCACAGCCTGGTCTTCGGGCCGATGCTGCGCAACGTGGCGAGGGCCGCCGAGCGCGGCGGCCGGTCCGTCGTGCACCCCTCCCCGGCCGGTGCCCCCCATGACGGCGGCCCGAGGGACACCGTCCCTCTCTGACCGTCTGCGGCCGCTCGTCACCGTTCGCCGGGGTTCACCAGGACGTCGACGACGTCGGAGTATCCGATCCCCTTGTGGGAGAACTGTCCCGCCACCGCCAGCTCAGCGAGACCGTGGGCGGTCGAGAACAGTGCCATCACCCTGGCCTTGGGCACCGGCCCCTCCCAGGGACCCTCCATGTCGAGCGCGGTCATCACCTGGTCGATCGCCGTCTCCAGATCCGGGTGGTGCCCGACGACGAACTCCGAGGCGAACACCAGCCGGTATTCCTCGGGATGTGCGACGGCGTACTCGACGTAGCTCAGGTAGAAGGCCCGCAGCCGGTCGCGGGGGGTCTCGGCCGCCAGGACCGCGGCGGCGACGTGCGCGCTGAGATCGGTGATGACCCGGACGGCGAGTGCCGCGAGCAGGGCGGTCTTGTCGGCGAAGTGCCGGTAGGGGGCCGTACGGGACAGGCCGGCCAGGTCGCCGACGGCGCGTAGCGTCACGGCGTCGAGGCCCTCCTCGCGCAGCAGTCTCAGCGCGCTCTCGACCAGGCGGGTCCTGGTGCCGTCCACCACGTGGATCCCCTTTCCGGGCAGGGCTGTGTTGACAACGTCAACGTATCTGGTTGACACTGTCAACATAATGTTGACGACGTCAACTGGAGAGTTATGAAGATAACGGTAAACGGGCTGCCCACCACGGTGGAGGCCGGCCCCGACGACGCCGCCGTGGACGTCCTGCGCGACGGTCTCGGCCTCACCGGCGCCAAGGCCGCCTGCCGCACCGGGGTCTGCGGCGCGTGCACGGTCATGGTGGACGGCGTGCCCCAGGCGAGCTGCCTGCTGCCGTCCGCCGCGCTGGAGGAGCGCGAGATCACCACCGCCGAAGGGCTCGACCACCCCGTCCAGCGGGCCCTCGCCGTCCACGACGGCCTGCAGTGCGGTTACTGCACGCCCGGGTTCGCGGTCGAGGGCGCGGCCTTCGTCGACGCCTGGCGCGCCGAGCACGGCGACGTCGCGCCACCGCGCGAGCGGATCGCCGCGGCCCTCGCCGGTCATCTGTGCAGGTGTGGCGCGTACGAGGGCATCTACGCCGCGATCGCCGCCGCCTGCCGGGGAGAGCACGACGGCGCCGCGGGGACGCCCGCCAGGGTGGAGGCGATGGACAAGGTCGCGGGCCACGCCCGATACACGACCGACGTGCGCCTCGAAGGCCAGCTGGAAGGCGTGGTCATCCGTTCCACGAGGGCGCACGCCCGCGTCACCTCGGTCACGGTGGACGCCGCCTACGTGGTCGACCTGCTGCCGCCCGACCGCGTCGTCCGCTACGCGGGCCAGCCCGTCGCCGCCGTCGCCGCCCCCACCCGCCGCGAGGCGCTGGCGATCGCGGAGGCCGCCGAGATCGGCTACGAGCCGAGGCCCGCCGCGCTCGACGACGCGCCGGACGCCCCGCCCGTCTACGACGAGGAGTCCAGAAAGCACGTCCCCAGCTCCAGCGAGGGGATGGAACTGCCCGGCGCCTGGAACGGCAACGTGCGCGGTCCCTTCACCAGGGCGAGCTGGCGCGGGCGCACCGCCGCCAAGCGGATCGAGGCCGCCAGGCGCGACGCCGACCCCCGCCTGGTGACCGGCACGTTCACCACCGCCGTGCAGGTCCACACCCCGCTGGAGCCGCACGCCTGCGTCGCCCGCTGGGATGCCGAGGGCGACCTGCACCTGCACCTGTCCACCCAGACCGTGGTCATCACCGCCGAGCAGGCCGCCAAGCGGTGGGACCTGCCGGTCGAGCGGGTCCACATCGCCGCCGACCACGTCGGCGGCGGTTTCGGAGCCAAGGTCGGCGTCACCGTCGAGACGATCGCCGCCGTCGAGCTCGCCCGGGCCCATGGCACGCCGGTGCGCGTGGTGCTCAGCCGGGCCGAGGAGCTCACCGACGCGGGCAACCGCCCGGGCACCCGCACCACCGTCGAACTGCTCACCGACGACCGGGGCGACCTCGCCGCCCTCACCATGGACGTCCACGGGCGCGGCGGCGTGGCCATCGGGTCGTCCGTCGCGCTGATGGCCCGCCTCGTGTACGGCACCGCGCCCCGCAGGCTCCGCGACTACGACGTGGTCACCAACGAGCCGCCTGGCACCCCGTTCCGCGGGCCGGGGGCGCCGCCCATGCTCTGGGCGCTGGAGCAGGCGGTGGACGAGGCCGCCCACCGCAGGGGCGAGGACCCGATCGCGCTGCGGCGCCGCTGGGACGGCAACCGCAAACGGCACGCGCTCTACGACCTGGCCGCGGCCCTGCCCGAGTGGACGTCCAGGCCGCGTACCGGCTCCCAGACGGGGCGTTTCCGCCGGGGCGTCGGGGTGGCCGCCGCCAACTGGCTCTACATGCTCGACCCCGCCACGGAGGTGGAGCTGCGTGTCGAGGGTGACGTGGTCGTGGCCTCGACCGCGACCCAGGACATCGGGACCGGCGTCCGCACCGTCATCGCCGGCGTCGTATGTGAGGAGCTTGGACTGCCCGCCGAGCGCGTCCGCGTCGAGGTCGGCAGGACGGGCACCGTGCACGGGCCGGGCTCGATCGGCAGCCGCACCACGGCCTCGGTGGCCCCCGCCGCGCGCGACGCCGCGCGGCGCCTGCGGAAGCTGGGCCTGACCGACGGCGCCAGGGTCGTGGGCGGACGCCGCCGCGACCGGCGCGGCTACGTCACCCCGTTCCCGATGAGCGGCATGGCGATCGGCCGGGGGTTCAGCGGTTCCGTCCACGTCACCGAGGTCGAGGTCGACACCCGCCTCGGCACCGTCAGGCCGCTTCGGGTGTGGGCCGGGATCGCGGCGGGTCACATCTACGCCGAGCGGCCGGCACGCAGCCAGTGCGAGGGCGGTGTCGTGCAGGGCATCGGCTACGCCCTGTACGAGGAGCGGCTGGTCGACCCGGTCACCGGAAACGTGCTGACCGCGAACCTCGACGACTACCGCATCCCCGGCATCGGCGACACCCCCGAGATCACCGTGCACTTCCACCGCGACGGGTGGGACCACGTCAACGGCAACGGCGTCGGGGTCGGAGAGATCTCCACGGTCGGCGTGGCCGCCTCGGTGGGCAACGCCGTCCACAACGCCACCGGCTGGCGCCCTCACGACCTGCCCATCCGTCCCGACCGGCTCCTCGAAGGGATCACCCGTTGACCCCCTGCGCGCGGACGCGGCCGGACCCGTACCCGGACCCCGGGAGGGGACGGCCGACGGCCCTCTCACCGGAGCACACCCCCCGCCTCACACTGGAAGGTGTTCGATGACCGTACTCACCGACCTCGGCGAGGCCGTACGGCGCGGGGGCGAGTTCCGCGCCGGAGGCACCGACCTGATGGGCCGCCGCGCGGCCGGACCGCACGTGGACCTGCGCGGCCTGCCCGATCTGTCCGGCGTCACCTGGCAGCCGGACGGCTCCGTCAGGATCGGCGCGCTCACCACGGTCGCGCGGGTGGCCCGCGACGCGCGCCTCGGCGCCACACACCCCTGCCTGGCGCTGACGGCAGCGGGTCTGGCCACACCCCAGATCCGCGAGGTGGCCACCGTCGGGGGCAACCTGCTGCAGCGCAACCGCTGCGCCTACTTCCGCAACCCGGCCTTCTCCTGCCACCAGAACGGCGGCGACCACTGCCCGGCCCGCGCCGGGCTCTCCCCGAACGCCGCGATCCTCGACAGCGGCCCGTGCGTCGCGCCGCACCCGTCGTCGCTGGCGGTGGCCCTGCTGGCCTGCGACGCCTCCGCCGAGACGCACGGCAGGGACCCGTTCCCCGTCGCCGACCTGTACGGAGACGGTTCGGACCCCTCCCGGGACCACCTGCTGGAGGTGGGGGAGATCCTCACCTCCGTCGTCCTGCCGCCGCCCGTGCCCGGGGAGCGGGCCGCCTACCACCGTGCGATCGGCAGGTCCGAGGCCGAGTGGCCGCTGGTGGAGGCCGCGGCGCGGCTGGGCGTCGACGACGGGAGGATCACCTTCGCCAGGGTGGCCGTGGGGGGTGTCGCCCGCGTCCCCGTACGCCTGCCCGAGGTCGAGGAGGCACTCCTGGCGGGCGAGCCCCTCGACCGGGCGGCCGGGCTGGCGGCCGCGCGGTACGCTCCGGCGGCCCGCAACCACTACAAGATCGCGCTGCTCGCCGGGACCGTCCTGGAGGTGCTGGAACGCGCGAGCGGAACCGGCGAGACCCGCTGACCACCCGGCGCCCCCCGCCGTGCCGTCCGGTCACGGCGGGGGGCGCCGGTGGGGACGCGTCGTCCCGTACGCTCGACGATCAACCAGGGGGTGTGCCGTTCGGCTGTGCCGGGCCACCCGTTCGTCCGGGCTGTCGACGACCTCCTCTTTCATCAGGCCGCCTCGACGCCGAGGTGCGTGCGGTGGTGCTCGGGGGTGTCGATCTCGTCGAGCAGCGCGATCGCGAAGTCGGCGTAGGAGATGCGGCTGGCCGCCTCGGCGGGGGCCACGCGGTAGCGGCCGGTACGGGCGCCGCCGTGGTCGAAGTCACCGGCCGGGCTGACGACCAGCCAGTCGAGCGAGGCGGGGGCGGTGCGCAGCACCTCGTTTCCTGCCGCGTGCCCCAGGTAGAACGACCGGTACTCCTGCGGGTAGCCGGGCGTGTCCATCAGGAGCGTCCCCGAGGAGGTCCCCAGCACCGACGCCAGGCCGACCGTCAGCAGCCTGGCCACTCCCGCCCTCGTCAGCCCGTCGAGCAGGGCGCGGGCGGCGTCGGCGAAGAAGACGTCGTGCGCCGCGCCCGCGTCGTAGACGGAGCTGATCGCGGCGTCGTGACCCTCGGCGAGCCGCGCGACACCGTTCGCGTCCGTGACGTCGCCGGCGACGATCCGCACACCGTCCGCGGCCAGGTCACCGTGCCCGGCCGGGTCGCGCACGACCGCGGTGACCTGGTGCCCGCGCCGGAGGGCCTCGTGGACGGCCGCCCGGCCGCCCCTGCCGCCGGCACCGAAGACGATGATCCTGCTCATTGGAACCCCTCGTGTCCAGGGCCGGACCTGATCGCCGGCCGCTGCCGGGAGATTAACCGGGCAGGTGGTTACCACCGGGATACCCGGCCACCCGTGGTCCGGCGCGACGGCCGGCGGTGGTCCCCAGCGGGATCCCCAGCTAGCGTGAAGGGGTGACAGAGCCCCTCGATCCGGAGATGTTCGATCCGGTCTGCCCGTCCGACCTCACGCCCATCCGCTTCGGCGACAAATGGGCAGGGATGATCATCCGCTGCCTCGAAGGCGGGCCGCGACGGTTCTCCGAGCTTCGGATCCCCCTGCGCGGCATCACCGCGAAGGTGCTCACCCAGTCGCTCCGGACGCTCGCGCGCGATGGCCTGATCGTGCGCACCGTTCATCCCGCGCAGAGGGTCGAGTACGCGCTGACGCCGCTCGGCCGCAGCCTGCTCGAACCGATGAACGCCGCGTGCGCCTGGGCGCAGGAACACTGGGAGGAGCTTCTCGACGCCCGCGAGGCGTCCTCCGCCGCTTCGTCGTACGGGCTCGGCCGTACGGGATAGAGGCCCCGTATCCAGAGGCGATGGCCCGCGTCGTGCCTCCGGGAGGCCTCCCGGCGCCGGCATCGTTCTTCTTCCCGAGCTGTTCGCCGTCCCGTTCGTGCAGCCCGAACCGGACCCGGATTACTTCGAGCTGGCGGAG